>OMZJ01000049.1 GCA_900315495.1 uncultured Lachnospiraceae bacterium | reverse complement strand
TTTAATAACAATTAAACTAATTTTAATATAACAGTTTCTGCTCCGTCTCCTCTACGTTGTCCAACTTTTACTATTTTAGTAAATCCGCCAACACGTGAAGCATATCTTGGAGCTATAACATTAAATAATTTATCTGTTAAATCAATAGAAACACCATCACTATCTTTTACTTTATTAACTTTAGTCATCATTTTTCTTCTAGCATTTAGTCTTGATGGTTTATCTTTTTGTACCTTTTTTGTAGTTGTTTCTTTTACTACTTTAAGGAACTCTTTGCCATTTTTGCTTTTTACTAATTCTGTCTCTTTATTTCCTTTACTATCAACTTTAGCTTTAGAAACTTTAACTTCTACTTCATCAAAATTATCTTTTTCTTTAATAGCTAGAGCAATTAAACTATCAGCAATAGCTTTTACTTCTTTAGCTTTAGCCTCAGTTGTTTCTATTTGTTCATGCCAAATAAGATCAGTTGTCAAAGTTCTAAGCATTGACATACGAGTACCTGTTGTTCTACCTAACTTTCTATTTGTCATTTTTATTTCCTTTCTAAAATTAGAATATACTAATTTTTATTTATTTTATATATCTTCTTCATGTTTCAAGTCTAAACCTAAATCGTGTAATTTAGCTATAACCTCATCAAGTGATTTTTTACCTAAATTCTTAACTTTCATCATATCTTCTTCAGTTTTGTTTACTAAATCTCCAACTGTTGCAATATTAGATCTCTTTAAGCAATTAAATGATCTAACTGATAATTCAAGTTCTTCAATAGGTTTTTCAAGAATTTTTGTTTGTTCATCTTCTTGTTTTTCAACCATTACAGTCATGTTTTGAGCTGTTTCAGATAAGTCAACAAACAAATTCAAATGTTCAACTAAAACTTTTGCAGCCATACTTAATGCTTCATAAGGTTTTAAACTTCCATCTGTCCAAATTTCGATAGTTAATTTATCATAATCAACCATTTGCCCAACTCTAGTATTTTCAACAAAGTAATTTACTTTTTTTACTGGAGAATATATTGAATCAATAGCAATTACTCCAATAGGTTGATTATCTACCTTATTTTTTTCAGCATCATTATATCCTCTGCCCATATCAGCAACCATGTCAATATGTAATTTTCCACCTTTAGCAACATTTGCAATATGTAACTCAGGATTTAGTATTTCTACTGTTCCATCTGTAATAATGTCACCTGCTTTTACTTCACCCTCACCATCAAATTCAATTCTTAAATTTTTATTTTCATTTTGATCAAATTTAAGTCTTACCATCTTTAAATTTAAAATTAATTCAGGTACATCTTCTACAACATTTGGTATTGTAGTGAATTCATTACCAGCACCATCAATTTTAATACTCTTAATTGCACATCCTGGTAAAGATGAAAGCATTATTCTTCTTAATGAATTTCCTATTGTAATACCATATCCTCTTTCAAGTGGTTCACATACAAATTTGCCATAATGTTTGCCTTCATCTACTTTTAGGCATTTGATTTCTGGCTTTTCAAATTCTATCATTATTATACTTTCCTTTCCAATTTAATAAAAATCTCTTCTTTTTTATCTTAATTTTTATCTAGCAAGTATAAACTTAATCATTATTTAGAATAATACTCAACAATTAAGTGCTCCTCAATTGGTAAATCAATATCTTCTCTTGAAGCTAATTTTATAACTTTTCCGCTTAATTTTCCTTCTTCTTTTTCAAGCCATGTTGGAACTGGTCTAGCTTCATTTTCTTCAACAGCTGTCTTAACAGCACCATTTTCTTTTTCAATTTCTCTTACAGAAATAACATCTCCTGGTTTTACTAAGAATGATGGAATATTAACTTTTTTTCCATTTACATCAAATGTAGCATGTGTAACAAGCATTCTAGCTTGTGCTCTTGATGAAGCAAATCCTAATCTGTATACTACATTGTCTAATCTACTCTCTAACAATGTTAATAATTTATCACCAGTTTTTTCTTTTGAATTTGCTGCCATTTCAAAATATTTTCTGAATTGTTTTTCACCAACTCCATAATAAGCTTTTGCTTTTTGTTTTTCACGTAATTGAGTACCATATTCAGAAAGTTTTGCTCTCTTTTGACCATTTTGTCCTGGAGCATAGTTTCTTCTATTAATACTGCATTTATCAGAATAACATCTCTCGCCTTTTAAGAACAATTTTTGTCCATTTCTACGGCAGATACGACATTGTTCGTCTTTATATCTTGACATATCAATTTCCTCCAATTTCATATATAAATATAATTAAACTCTTCTTCTTTTTGGTGGTCTGCAACCATTATGAGGAATAGGTGTTACATCTCTAATTGAAGTAACATTTAATCCTGCTGTTTGTAAAGATCTAATTGCAGATTCACGACCTGCTCCAGGTCCTTTTACATAAACTTCTACATTTTTAAGTCCATGTTCCATTGCTGCTTTTGCTGCTGTTTCAGAAACTTCTCCAGCTGCAAATGGTGTACTTTTTCTTGAACCTTTAAATCCAAGTCCACCAGCACTAGCCCAAGAAATAACATTTCCTTGAACATCACTAATAGATACTATTGTATTATTAAAGCTTGCATGAATTGTAGCTCTACCATTTTCAATGTTTTTGCTTACTCTTCTTTTTGTAGCTTTTTTTGTTACAGTTTTCTTAGCCATTATCTAATTTCTCCCTCCTTATTTAGTTGCTTTCTTGCTACCACTTACTAATTTACGTGGTCCTTTTCTTGTACGCGCATTAGTTTTTGTTCTTTGTCCTCTAACTGGAAGACCTCTCTTATGTCTCATTCCTCTGTAGCATCCCATTTCAACTAATTGCTTAATGTTTAAGGCAACTTCTCTTCTTAAATCACCTTCAACAACATAATCAGACATAGCTTTTCTAATAGCTTGTTCTTGATCTGCTGTTAAATCTTTTACTCTAGTATCTGGATTTACTCCAGCTTCTTTTAGTATTTTTTGTGAACTTTTTAAACCAATACCATATATGTATGTTAGTCCAATTTCTACCCTTTTTTCTTTAGGTAATTCAACTCCTGCTAAACGAGCCATTTTGCACCTCTTTCTTTAAATTTAAATTATTATGAAAATTCATAAAATGTAATTATTAATCATATACAGGTGAAATGCATTAAACCAAAAAACGACTAACAGATAGAAAGGTTTTTCCATTAATAATTTCTTAATTTAATCTGTATTTGAGTAATAACT
>OMZJ01000005.1 GCA_900315495.1 uncultured Lachnospiraceae bacterium | reverse complement strand
GTGCCTCAGCCGGCAGGACTGCCGGCTGAGGCACCGGATCCCGCCGGCTGACCCGCATTGCCGCAGCCGCCGGTATCTGCTGCGGCTGCACAGGTGTGGCTGCGTCCGGGCGGCTCTTCTCAGCGGCTGTGCACGTGGGGACCGGGATCTGCCGGAACCGGCGGGACTTCGTCCGGGCGGACGGCGGTCAGCCGCATGATCTTGTTCCCGAGCTGGGAGAACCGCTGTTCATATTCGGTCATGATATTCTCCGCGGCATATTCGCTGCGGTGCAGGTCATAGGTGACGGACGTGATTTCCCAGCCGTTTTCCCGGAAGGAGTCCAGCGAGTAGGCAAACAGCGCCGCGTTGTCGGTTTTCTGCTCGATGACCCCGCCCAGCTTCAGCACATGGCAGTACCGGGCCAGATACACAGGGCTTGTCAGCCGGCGCTTTGCGTGCCGGTCCTTGGGCCACGGATCCGAAAAATTGAGGTAGATCCGGTCAATTTCATTCTCCCCGAAAATGGCGTTGAGATGCTCCGCGTCCTGATAGAGAAAGCGCAGGTTAGAAAGCTGCAGGGCGTCCTGCTTTTCCACCGCGCGGATGAGAACCGAGGCAAACCGCTCCATCCCGATATAGTTGATCTCCGGATGGCGTGCGGCGAGCCCGGTGAGAAACTGCCCCTTCCCCATCCCGATCTCCAGATGCAGCGGATTCGGATGGTGTTCCCCGAATAACTCTGCAAAATGGCCGCGCTGTGCGCCGGGGTCTGCGATGGTGAAAGGGCAGGCAGCCACCGCTTCCTCCGCACCGTGAACTTTTCTGAGTCTCATATCTGGAATCTTCCTTTCCCGCGAGAAGGCCTGTGCTTTCTCGGAATCCTGAAAAGTATAAACAGATCTGCGCCGTTTTGCAAGATTCTGCCTGCCGGATCCGCAGAGGAAACCGTGCACGGGAAGACATGAAATCCATCTGGCAGCAGCTTTCCGGCCCGGAGAAAGAGGAAGACCGCGCGATTCCGGATGGGAGAAAAGAGAGGGGCGTCATTGATTTCACTGCCGCGATTTGCTAGAATCAGCGCGATAGAACTAGTCAATCCTGCAGTCGGGGAATCAGGATGTTCCCCGAGAGAGGAAAAAATGCAATGCTTCTGTATAACATCGCGGCAGGAGAGAAGGAAGAACTGGCGGTAGGATCGGTGAAGGAGGGAACCTGCTGCATTCTTTCACACAATGGGCTACCTTTTGACGACATGAATCAGCTGATCGACCGCAGCTGCCCCGAACTGCAGCAGAAACTGAATGACGTCCGGCTGCACGGGACGGTGGTTCCGCTGCAGTCGGTCCGGATCTGCGCGCCGATTCCCCATCCGAGGCAGGACGTGATCTGCCTCGGTATCAACTATTACAGCCACGCCGAGGAAGCCGCAAAATTTTCGGAAGGCGACTTTGGCGGCGAGCGGCCGGCCACCATCTATTTTTCCAAGCGGTGTACGACCGCGCCCGGCCCGGACGATCCGATCCCGGCGTATGAGAATCTGACGAACAGCCTGGACTACGAATGCGAGCTGGCCGTAATTGTTGGAAAGACGGCCAATGCGGTGCTCCCGGAGGAAGCGCTGGACTACGTCTTCGGCTACACGGTGTTTAACGATGTCAGTGCCCGGGACCTGCAGACCCGCCACCGCCAGTGGTATCTCGGAAAGAGCCTCGACGGCTTCTGCCCGATGGGACCCTGCATTGCGACGGCGGAAGAAATTCCGGATCCGCAGGTGCTTTCCATCAGCTGCCGCGTGAACGGCGAACTCCGGCAGAATAGCAATACCTCGCTGATGATCCAGACGGTCGCCGGTGCCATCAGCGAGCTTTCCCGCGGCATGACCCTGCTTCCCGGCACGATGATCGCCATGGGGACGCCTGCAGGCGTCGGCATGGGCATGAAGCCGCCGCGTTTCCTGCACAGAGGCGATGTCGTGGAGTGCACAATCGAAAAGATCGGCACGCTGAGAAATCCGGTGGGCTGAGGCAGACATCATGGCACTGTATGCAATCGGCGATCTGCATCTGCACTTTGAGTCCGAGCTGAAGGCCCCGATGCAGCTGTACGACAAGGTGTGGGTGAATCACGAACAGATGTTTCAGGAAAACTGTGCGCGCCTTCTGAAGCCGGGCGATGTGCTCGTCCTTGTCGGCGATCACAGCTGGGGCACAAAGCTGGAACACTGTCAGAAAGATCTGCAGTATATCTGCAGTCTGGACCCCGGGCCGGCGGAAGGGGAGTCGGGAGGGCCGGCGGCTTCTGCCGCCGGCCTTCCGCGGATCGTACTCCTGCGCGGCAACCACGACATGTTCTGGGACGCCAAAAAGACGGCACAGCTGAACGCGCGCTATGCCGGCAGGCTGTTCTTCCTCCAGAATAACTATTATCCCTATGGGGACTACGCACTGGTGGGAACCAAGGGATATTGTTATGAAGGCCTGGATACGCCGGAGCATGCCGAAAAGCTGGTGGAGAGAGAGACGGAGAGGCTTCGCGTCTCCTTCGAGGCCGCTGCCGCGGATGGTTACCGGAAATTTATCATGTTCCTGCACTATCCGCCGACCAGCGCGCTGCTCTGGCAGAGAAACAGCGTTTTCACAAAGATGGCGGAGAAGTACGGGGCGGAGCAGGTGGTCTATGCGCACTGCCACGGAGAGTCCCGCTTTCACGACAGCATCCGGGGATGGAAGCGCGGCATTCATTACAGCCTGGTCTCCGGCGACTGCCTGCGGTGGCACCCGCAGCAGATCCTGCCGAACTGACCAATGATTCTGCGATCCAAAGAAATCCCCCCACTGCGGCAGAGACAGGAAACAGCAGATTTCCTGTTGACAGAAGCGGCGGGGGGATTTATACTGTCATCAGTTAGATATAACTAATCCATCAGATGACAAAATCAATGCGCTGGCTCTGAATTCAGGCGGAAAGGAAGCGAAGATGAGTGTTGTGATTATTGGCGGGAATGAATGTATGGAGCGCAGATACCGTGATCTCTGCACAGCCTACCACTGCAAGAGCAGGGTCTACACCAAGCTGCACCGGGACATGCAGAATTTCGGCAGCCCGGATCTTCTGATTCTGTTCACCGGGGAGATGTCCCACAAGATGGTTCACAGCGCGCTTTCCAGCATCCGGGGAACCAACACCAGGGTCGCCCGCGTCGGGACCGGCTCGATGAGTGCGCTCCGGAAAGTGCTGGAGGAGCATGTCGGCAGCATGAAATAACCGGCGGAAACCCTGCTGCAAAAGTGCAGAAAGAAAAACAGAAATGGAAAGGCAGAAACAGAAAATATTTCAGAAAACAGCAGGAAAGAAAAGGCGGACGGCTGTTTGAAACACAGCCCGCCCGGAAAGGAGGCAGATAGGATGCAGGAGATGATTGTCGGAGCACTCGCCGCTGCCGCCGTTGCCGCAGGGATCGGAGCTGTGAAAAAGAAAATCACAGGAGCCCTGCTGCACGGCACGCGGCCCGGCAGGGCCGCGCGCTGCCGCTGAAGTCAGCTCTCTGTCTGCTTCAGCCTTTTCTCAATCGCGTCAATGACCGTGCGCAGAACCTTGAGCCGCGCATAGTACTTGTCATTGCCCTCCACAATGACCCAGGGGGCATAGGTCGTCGAAGTCCGGACAAGCATTTCGTCCACCGCGGTCTCATAGGCGTCCCACTTTGCGCGGTTGCGCCAGTCCTCATCCGTGATTTTCCACTGCTTGCCGGGGGTGTCCATGCGCTCCCGGAATCGGCGCGCCTGCTCATCCTTGTCAATCTGCATCCAGAACTTCAGAACAATCGCGCCAGAGTGGACCAGGTTGGCCTCCATGCTGTTGATCTCCGCGTAGGCATGCTGCCATTCGCCCTTCGTGCAGAACCCCTCGATCCGCTCGACCATCACCCTGCCGTACCAGGTGCGGTCAAAGATCGCGATATGGCCGGTCTTTGGCATGCAGTTCCAGAAGCGCCACAGGTAATTGTGGGCGCGCTCCACGTCGTTGGCGGCGGAGGTGGGGAATACCGCGTAGCCGCGCGGATCCAGGGCCTGTGTCAGGCGTTTGATGGCGCCGCCCTTGCCGCCGGCATCCCACCCCTCAAATCCGATGACAACCGGGATCTGCCGTCTGTAGAGTTCGCTGTGCAGAAGGGACAGCCTGCTCTGCAGCTTTTTCAGCTCGGTTCGGTAGTCCTCCCGGGACACGGATTTCGTCAGGTCCACGCTGCTGAGAATCGAGGATTTCAGGGAAACAGGAGGCATGTCCTCAGGCTCCCTCTCCGGTTCGCTGTGCTGCGCATCCAATCCGCGGCCGGCCGCTTCGGCTGCAGGATCCTCTTTCTTCGCGGTTCCGGCGGCCTCGGGTGCGTTTTCGACGGATGCGGCTTCCGGCGGTCCGGGGAAGGCCGAAGACTCCGATGTCCCGGATGCCGCGGAATCCGGGAGCGTTTTGCCGATGTGCTCGACGTCCCGCTTCATCTGCTCCACGTCAATGCTGCCGTACTTCTGCGCATTCTGTGCGCGGATGGCGGCTTTTTCCGCGTCTGCCTTCTGAATCCGGTCCAGGAAAGCCGGGATAGCCGCCTCCAGCCGCTCGATCACGGTGGACATAATCTTGCAGGCCGCGTATTCCCGGTCGTTGGACTCGATGATCGTCCAGGGCGCGCAGGCGGTATCGGTCTCCTGCAGCATCTCATCGGCTATGGTCTGATATGCGCCGTATTTCTTGTGGCGCTCCAGATCCTCATCGGTCACACGCCAGGCGGTTTCGCGGGAGGACAGCAGGGCTTTCATCCGCTTTTTCTGCTCCTCCCGGGTAATGTCCAGGAAAAACTTGATGATCAGCGTGCCGCCGAAGGTCAGCTGTGCCTCAAAATCGTTGATGTCCCGGTAGAAATCCGGCAGCTGTTCCGGCTTTGTGACGCCGTCAAAGCGGTCCACCATCACACTGCGGTACCAGCTGCGGTCGAAGATGGCGATCCGGCCGTCCGCCGGCGTCAGCGTCCAGAACCGCCAGAAGAACGGGTGGCGCTTTTCATCCTCACTCTGCCCGTTGAAGGCGTACACGCGGAAACCGCGCGGATCGAGGGGCTCGATCAGTTTGTTGATCTGCGTCCCTTTGCCCGCCGCCGGGACTCCTTCAAAGACAATCAGCACCGGAAGCTTTGCCGCCCGCTGCTGCCGCTGCAGTTCGGAAAGCCGCGCGCAGAGCGCACTGTAGCGGCTGTTGAATTCTTTTCGGCTCATCTTTCGATTCAGGTCAATGTTTTCCAGCATAGATGCTCCTTTCCCCTGTCCTTCACCGGAATCACCGGCAGGACGATTATTTTCTGACACATTCTGCTTTACAGCGAAAATTGTATTATATTCAGTATAGCGCAGCTGCGCCGGAAAAGGAAGGTGCCGCAAAGAAAAGCGCCGCAATAAAGAGGTCCTGCATCCCTGCCGGCGGATTTCCGGTGCCGTCTTTTACCGCTATCAGATGTCTTTCCCGGCAGCAGTGTGCTTCGCGGAGGGAAAGGCACGGTTCCTGCCGCCATGCGGATGGCCTGTCTGTGCCGTCTTGTGGTATGATAGAAGCAAGCCGGCCGGCGGATCAGGGAAGATGGTCCGGGCAGGCGATTGCGGGACGGCGGCGCCGGATCCGGCCGCTGGTGCCGCCCGGGAGGAAAACGTCTCTCCCTGCGGAAAACCGGAAACGGCAGTTTATCGGAACGGCATGCCTGTCGGTGCAAACCGGGAAAGGAAGAAACATTGGTATTTCTGCATCTGGCGGATCTTCACATCGGGAAGAGCGTCAACGAATTTGACATGACGGCGGATCAGCGCGCGGTTCTGCAGCAGATCATCGGGATCGCCGAGAACAGGCGGGCGGACGCCGTATTGATCTCCGGCGATATCTACGACCGGGCGGTGCCGAGCGAGGAGGCCGTACGCCTGTTCGACTGGTTTCTGCGGGAGCTGGCGGCCAGAAGGATCGCGGTTTTTGCGATCACCGGCAATCACGATTCCGATGAGCGGCTGAATTTCGGGACATCCTTTTTCACCGACAGCGGGATTTATCTGACCGCGCGGTATGACGGAACCATGTCGCCGGTGACCCTGCAGGACGCTGACGGGCCGGTTCATTTCTGGATGCTGCCTTTCGTCCGCCGGTACACCGTGGCACAGTATCACCCGGACGCGCAGATCCGCTCCTATGACGAGGCGGTGCGGTGCGCGCTGGCGGACGCCCGGCTGAATCCGGCGGAGCGCAATGTCATCCTGTCGCACCAGTTTGTGACGGCGGGCGGTGCGGATCCGTCGCTGTCGGGATCGGAGAACGACCCGCCGGAATCGGTCGGCGCCGTCGAGAAGGTGGATGTCTCCGCTTATTCTTCCTACGATTATGCGGCTCTCGGACACATCCACCGACCCCAGCGGGTCGGCAGGGAGACCGTCCGCTACAGCGGATCGCCGCTGAAATACTCCCTGAGTGAGATCGATCAGGACAAATCGGTGCCGGTGGTCACCCTCGGTCCGAAACAATCCGGGGATGCGGCAGGGACCTGTGTGACGGTGGAGAAGGTGCCGCTGGTTCCGCCGCACGAGATGCGCCGTCTGAAGGGAAAGATCGCTGATCTTCTGGATCCCCGGAATGTGACGGATCCGGAAGATTATCTGCAGGTGATTCTGACCGATGAGGAGCCGTTGTCCGGTGCCATGGCGCGCATTCAGGCCGTCTATCCGAATACCATGGAACTGCAGTTTGCCGGCAGCCGCACCCGCAGCACGGCGCAGGCGGAGAGCGGCGCATCCGTCCGGGAGAGGACGCCGGAGGAGATTCTGAAGGATTTCTACCATATTTACAGCGGCGGACCCATCAGCAGCGCGGAGTGGAAGATTCTGCGCTGCGCGGCAGTGAAAGCGGGGGTGCTCCATGAAGCCGATTAAACTGACGGTGAGTGCATTCGGCCCCTATGCGGGCGCGCAGGAGATCAATTTTTCCGATCTCGGCGACAGCGGGATCTTTCTGATCACCGGCGACACCGGTGCCGGAAAGACTTCGATTTTTGACGCCATCAGCTTTGCGCTGTACGGCCAGACAACGGGCAACTACCGTGAGGTATCCACCCTGCGCAGCGATTTTTCCGCGCCGGAGACGGAGACCTTCGTGGATCTGACCTTTTCTCATCAGGGACATACCTACCGGATTCTCCGGAACCCGGCTTACGAGAGGCCGAAGCAGCGCGGCACCGGCACGACGGTGAAACCGGCGGACGCGGTGCTCTGGACAGACGGGGACAATCCGGTGCAGGGCAGCCGGCGCGTCGACGAGAAGGTGCTCTCCATCCTCCGGATGGACTACAGCCAGTTTGAACAGATCAGCATGATCGCGCAGAATGAATTCGGCGAGGTGCTGAACGCAAAGAGCGACGACCGGACGAAAATTCTGGAGAAGATCTTTCACACGGAGAATTACCGCCGGGTCGGGGAGATTCTGCGGGAAGAGTCCGGGGACGCGCGGAAGGAGGCGGTCCGGGAGACCGCACTGCTGCGGCGGCAGCTGGGGGAACTGCGTTTTGACGAGGACAGCGCGCAGGCGGCGGAGGAGACGGCAGAGCTTCTCGCGGAAGCCGACCGGGCGCCGGAGTCGGGGCGGCTCCCGGTCCTTCTGGACTGCACCGGACGGATTCTTCCGCTGGCGGAGGAGTGTGCAGCCCGCGCGGAGACAAAGCTTCTTGGCCTGACAAAGCAGGAGACAGCGCTCCAGAATGCGGTGAATGAACAGAACCGGCATTTTGCCGTCGCCCGCAGCAACAATGAGAAGCTGCGGCAGGCGGCCGATGCCGCCGCGCAGAGAGACCGGCTCAGGGCGGTGCTTCCGGAGCGGACCGCGGCAAGGGAAGAGGCGGAAAAGTGGAAGCGCGCGGTCAACGGCGTACTTCCGTCTGCCAATGTCTATGGCACGGCCTTCAAAGCGGCACAGGCGGCGGAGAAGGCGGAGCAGGTGCAGAACCGGACCGCAGAGGAGGCAAAGACGCGGCGGGAGTGCGCAGCGGCCGCGCAGAGCGCCGCGGAGAAACGGCAGCCGGAGGCGGAGCAGCAGAAAATCCTGGCAGACCGGATCGCCAAGAGCATCCCGCGCTATCAGGAGAGAGACGATCTGTCCGGAAAGGCACAGGCGTGGGCCGAGAAACAGAATCGCGCCGCACAGGAGCAGAAAAGCTCCGCCGCAGAACTGGAAGCGCTGACGCAGGCACTCGCAGAAGCGCAGTCTTCCCGGGCCGCATTGGAACAGGTGCCGGCGGATCTTCGGGCGGAGGAACAGCACAAGAGCGATCTGTCCAGGGCGGCGGAGGCGGAGCATCAGCTGCTGGCCTTCCGGTTCCCTGCGCTCCGCGCGGCACAGGGAAAACTCGCTCTTCTGCAGGCGCGCCTTCAGGAAGCGCAGAAAGCCGGCAGGGCTGCGGCAGAACGGGAGACGCTGCTCTCGGAATGCCTTGAGAACAGCCGCGCGGGAATTCTCGCGGCCGGTCTGAAAGAGGGTGTTCCCTGCCCGGTCTGCGGTTCCCTTGTTCATCCCAGACCGGCGCAGCTCCCTCGGAATGCGGTCAGCGAGGAAGAAGTGAAGGAAGCGCAGAAGGAGTCGGAAGCAGCCCGGACCGCGCGGGAGCAGGCCGCCGCCGAGGCGTCCTCGCAGAACGCGAAAGTAACGGAGATGATCCGGGCGGCGGTTCGGGACGGGAAAGCGGCGGCGGCGGAAGCGGCCAGGCTGCAGATTGCGGCCGCAGTCCGGGCGGTTTCTGATCCGGCGCTTGCGAAATCCGGAGACGGTCCGGAAGCGTGTGATGCGGTGGAAGCGCTGCTTCGCGAAGCAGAGCCGCAGGTGAGGGAAGCCATCCGGCTCTCGCAGGAAAGGCTGACGAAGCTTCGGGCGCAGAACGCGGAACGGCAGCAATGGGACCGCCAGGTCCCGCAGCTGCAGCAGCAAAGGGACGCGCAGGAGCAAAAAACCAGGGAGGCGGCTGCAGCGGAGAGCAGCGCCGCAGCGGAGCTCTCCGGCATCCGCGGGCAGCTTCACTCCTTTGAAAATCTGGAATATCCGTCCGCGGCGGAGGCAGAGAAGGCGGCGCAGAGCGCCCGGACGGCGGCGACACGCATTCAGGCGGAGATTGACGCAAACCGGAAGCAGCATTCGGAAGCGCAGGCAGCGCTGTCCGCCGCTCTGGCCGCACTGACAGAGATCCGCAGGGATCTGGCGGAAAAAAAGGCTGCGGCACAGCAGGCCAGAGAAGCGTATGAGAAGACTCTGGCGCAGTACGGTTTTCAGAGCACCGCTGATTTCAAGGCGTCTGTCCGGACCGGCGAAGAGATCCGTGCGGCAGAGCAGACCTGGAATGACTATCAGAGAGAGCTGGCCGCAGCGGAAAAGCTGGCGGAGGACCGCGCCAAGGACGCCGCAGGCTTGACCCGGGCTGACGCTGATGACATTGCGCGGCAGATGCGGGAGGCGGAGGAGACCCTCCGGCAGAAACGGGAGGAAAAGGCCGCACTGCGCGCGGCAATGGAGCGAAACCGGCAGCTTCTGGCGGATATCCGCGCGGAGAAAACCAGAGCGGAGGGGACCTGCGAACAGCTGGCAGTCACCGCGCGGCTGGACGAGTGTGTCAACGGGAAAATGTCCGGCCGGCTCAAGGTCACGCTGGAGCAGTATGTCCAGATGGAGGGCTTCGACGGGATCGTGGACGCGGCCAACGTCAAGCTGCAGCAGATCAGCGGCGGCAAGTATGAGCTCTGCCGGCATGAGAGCGACGCCGATGAGGTCGGCGGGAAAAATGCCTTTGCGCTGGACGTGTGCGATAACTATACGGGGAAGAAACGCCCGGTTGGAACCCTTTCCGGCGGGGAGAGCTTCATGGCGTCCCTCTCCCTGGCGCTGGGACTCTCGGACACAGTCACGGAAGCCGCCGGCGGTATCAGCGTAGACACCCTGTTTATCGACGAGGGCTTCGGCACGCTGGATGAGCAGTCGCTCAGCGATGCCATCGATCTTTTAAACAGTCTGGCGGGCGGGAAACGGCTGATCGGGATTATCAGCCACCGGCCGGAGCTCCGGGAGAGAATCCGGAAAAAGATTCTTGTGACCAAGACCCGGAAGGGCAGCAGTGTCCGCATCGACCCCGGATACTGACGGTAAGAACCCCGGTCCATGAAGGAGCGAAGTACTTCGATGCCGCATGGGACATGGCAGAAGGAAGTCCCCGGTCCGGGGAAGAGAGGAGGAAAAAAATGAAGATACTGATTGCTTCAGATATTCACGGTTCCGCGAAATGGTGCGGAAAGCTGGACGAGGAGGTCGGGCGGATCTGCCCGGAGCGGATCCTTCTTCTGGGGGATCTTCTGTACCACGGGCCGCGCAATGACCTCCCGGAGGGCTATGCGCCGAAGGAGACCGCGCGGATCCTGAACAGCTGGAAGGGCAGAGTGTTCTGCGTCCGCGGCAACTGTGACGCCGAGGTGGATCAGATGCTGCTGGATTTTCCGGTGCTGGCAGAGTATTCCCTGATTCTGGCGGGCAGCCGGCTGATCTATGCATCCCACGGACATCATTACAACATCGATGCGATGCCGCCGGTCGCGCCGGGGGATATCCTGCTCTACGGGCATACCCATGTGCCGCTCTGCCGGATGCATCAGGGTGTTCTCTGCCTGAATCCGGGGTCGGTGTCCATCCCCAAGGAGGGCAGCGGGCACCAGTATCTTCTTCTGGACGGGGAGTCCCTTACCGCGGCAGATCTGAAGCGGGGAATCCTCTGGCAGAAAACTCTCTCTGACCTGTTTGCACAGGAAGAATCGTAATTCCCTGCACCTGCGTTTTTTATCAGAGGATCTGTCTGCGCAGCCAGCGGCATGATCGCAAACTTTACACCCCGTGGGGATTGTGCTATGATTTGACCAGTCAGGCACAGAGATACCTGCGCAGAATCAGAGTTTACGGCGATGGGGCAGCGCCCCGCGGAGGTTACTATGGCGCACAAATATGTCGCTTATGTCGGTTCCTATACCTTTTACGGCAGCAGCAAGGGAATCACGATTTACGATGTAGATACAGAAAAGAATTACTTTACGAAGCGGAAGGAGATTCCGGTCAACAATTCTTCCTATCTTACGGTTTCGTATGATCACAGATATCTGTACAGCATTGTCGATGAGGGAGTCAGCGCATTCCGCATTCTTCCCGACGGCGACCTGGAACTGATCAACACGGCCGGCATCCGCGGCATGCGCGGCTGCTACATCACGGCGGACCGGGAGAACCGGTTCCTTGCCGTCTCCGGCTACCATGACGGCAAAATGACGATTCTGTGGCTTCGCGACGACGGCGGTATCGGGGATATCGCCTCCGAGGTGTTCAACCGCGGCTACGGCAGCGTCGCGGAGCGCAATTTCCGCCCACATGTCACCTGCACGCAGTTCACGCCGGACAACAACTTCATCTGCATGGTCGATATGGGAATCGACAATGTCAAGGTCTACAAGCTGGACCGGGATGACGGCGAGGTCCATCTGGCCGACATCATTCACTGCGAGCTCAACTCCGCGCCGCGCTACCTCCAGTTCTCCGGCGACGGGCGCCATATGTATATGGTCCATCAGCTGAAGAACTATATCACTGTTTACAACTATATTTATAATGAGGAATGCCCGGAGTTTCAGTTCAAGCAGCTGGTCTCCACGCAGCCGAAGAAGAGCCAGACGGTCAACGCCGCAGTCGCGCTGCGCTTCTCCCATGATTTCAGCCATGTGTTCTGCACCAATGCCGGCGACAACACGGTTGCCTGCTATGACCGGGATCCGGAGAACGGCCTGCTCTACAACAAATTTATCCTGCCGATCAGCGGGGATTATCCGAAGGAAATGGACATCTTCCCGGACGACCGCCACATCGTGTGCTGCAACCATGATTCCGGCAGTCTTACGTTCTTCACCGTGGACTATGACAAAAACTATATTGTCATGAACGGGCTCCCGGTCCGCGTGGACAATCCGAACGTCTGCAAGATTGTGGAGCTGCCGGACGGCGAGTGACCGTCCTCTGCACTCGAAGGTTGCCGCTTGCGAAAGCATGGAAACTGTATTACAATACGTGGAACTTCCGGAAAATTTTTCCGGTTGAGCTATCAACACACAGGAGGAATGAACAATGGCTTACAAGATCAGTGATGACTGCATTTCCTGCGGGACCTGCGCACCGGAGTGCCCGGTAGAGGCAATTTCGGAAGGCGCCGATCACTATGAGATCGATGCGGAAAAATGTATTTCCTGCGGATCCTGCGCAGCGGTATGTCCGATGAGCGCAATCTCCGAGGAAAACTGAGTTTCTGCGTTGAAGCCGGCACCGAAAACCGAAGAGGATTTTCGGCCGGCTTCCTTTTTTTTGTGCCGATTTTGCATTTCACGCAAATTTGTACTGCATTGAACGGGGATTTATGAAAAAGCTATTTCCTTTCCTTCGGCCTTATCTCGGCCGGATGACCCTGGGATTTGCCATCAAGGTCGCCGGCACCATCGCGGAGCTTCTGATTCCATGGGCGCTGTCGGTCATGGTGGATGACGTCATCCCGCGGCAGAGCGTCCGCGATGTCCTCCTGTGGGGTATCGTCATGCTTCTCTTTGCAGCGGCAGCCCTGGTCTGCAATATCGCCGCCAACCGGATGGCGTCCCTGGTGGCCAGAAATACGACGGAGCGCATCCGCCTTCAGCTCTACAGCCGGATCAGCTTTCTGTCGCTGCGGCAGCAGAGCGCCTTCACTCTGCCTTCCCTGATCTCCCGGGCCACGTCAGATACCTACAACGTGCATCAGTTTCTGGGTATGATGCAGCGGCTGGGCGTCCGGCAGCCTATCATGCTGGTCGGCGGGCTGGCGGTCACCTTCCTGATGGACGCGAAGCTTTCCCTGGTGATGGTGGCGCTGCTCCCGTTCATGGTATTCTTTGTCCTGCTGTTCTGCACCAAAGGCGTTCCGATGTATACCCGGGTGCAGGAAGCGCTTGACCGCTTTATCCGTCTGGTCCGGGAGGACACCACGGGAATCCGTGTGATCAAGGCGTTGTCCAAGACAGAGGAGGAGCGCAGAAAATTCCAGAAGATCAACCGGGAGGTTGTGGACCGGGATTTCAAGGCGGGACTTGTGATGGGCGCCATGCGCCCGGTGGTCGGGATTGTCCTGAACATCGGCGTTGTCCTCGTCGTCTATGTCGGTGCGGTCCGCGTCAACCGGGGGCAGACCAGCCCCGGCGTGATCATGGCCTTCCTCTCCTATGTGTCGATCATCCTCAATTCGATTCTTTTCCTGTCCCGGCTGTTCATCAGCTATTCCAAGGCCAGCGCCTCAGCGGGCCGCATCGCCGAAGTCCTGGAGCAGCCGGAGGATCTTCTGATCGAACAGAAGGACCGCAGGGATTTCTCGGCGCAGATTGTGTTTGACCAGGTCAGCTTCGGCTACGGGCCGGAGGAGTGCGTCCGGAATCTCAGCTTTGATGTGCCCCGTGGAACCACGCTGGGCATCATCGGAGCCACCGGCTCCGGGAAGACCACCGTCATCAACCTGCTGATGCGGTACTATGACCCGCAGGCCGGCGCGGTCTTTATCGACGGGCTGGATGTGCGGGCGTACTCCTCGGCTCAGCTGATGACGAAGTTCGGCGCGGTTTTCCAGAACGATGTCATTTTCCACGATACCATCCGGGAGAATATCCGCTTCGGCCGGAATATTTCGGACGGGGAAATCTGGAAGGCCGTGCGCTGCGCGCAGGCGGAGGATTTTGTCCGGGCGCGCGGGCTGGAGGACATGTGCGCGATCCGCGGCATGAATCTCTCCGGCGGGCAGAAGCAGCGGATCCTGATTGCGCGGGCTCTGGCCGGAAAGCCGGAGATTCTGGTCTTTGACGATGCGTCCAGCGCGCTCGATTATGAGACGGACGCCAGACTGCGCGCGGCCATTCGGGAGAACTACGGATCCATTACGACGGTGATCGTTGCGCAGCGCGTCAGTTCCATTATGTATGCAGACCGGATTCTGGTGATGGATGAGGGGCAGATCATCGGCGACGGAAAACATGCGGATCTGATGCAAAACTGTGCGGTTTACCGGGAGATCAGCGACACGCAGATGGGAAGGGGTGAGGTCATTGGCTGACGGAAAAAGTACCGGAAAAATCAACCATGACATTACACTGGAAGAGATTGAGCGGGAATGCCGTGAACACCAGAAGGAAAACGAAAAGCGCAACATCGCGGACGAGTGCCGCACCATCGCAAAGCTCCAGCGTGAGCAGTCAAAGGAAGAGATCAACCGCCTGGGCGGCCGCACCGGCCCGGTGCTGCGAAGGCTTCTGCGCTATATGCTCCGGTACAAATGGCTGATGGCATTGGCCATCGCCCTGTCGGTGTCCGGAAATCTCCTGGCCCTCCTCGGGCCGATGCTCTCGGGAAAAGCGATTGACGCCATGACCGGCGGTGCGGGATCGGTGGATTTTTCGATCGTGATCCGCTGCTGCGTGTGGATGCTGATTCTGTATGTTTCCTCAGGCATTCTGTCGTATCTGCTGCAGATTGTCATGCAGCAGCTGACGCGGAAGATCGTCGCAAACATGCGGTCCGAAATTTTCAGCCACCTGCTGTCCCTGCCGGTGTCCTTCTACGATACGCACGCATCCGGCGATATCATCAGCCGCATCACCTATGATGTGGACACGATCAACACCAGCCTGTCCAACGATGTGATCTCCCTGGCAACCAGCGCGATGACGATTGTCGGCTCCCTGGGGATGATGATCCTGATCTCACCGCGGCTGTGCCTGATCTTCGCCGTGACAGTTCCGATGACGATTGCCGTGATCATCCTGCTGGCGCGCTTCACCCGCCCGCTGTTTCGGGCCCGCTCGGGAAAGCTGGGAGAGCTCAACGGCCTGATCGAGGAGATGTTCTCCGGTCAGAAGAGCCTCAAGGCCTATCACCAGGAGGTCAATACCATCCGCCGCTTTCAGAAGAAAAACGAGGAGGCGGTGGATGCCTACTACCGCGCGGATTACATGGGCAGCATGGTGGGGCCGACGGTCAACCTGATCAATAACATCTCGCTGACGCTGGTGACCGTGTTCGGCGCGCTGCTGTACCTGCAGCACGGGATTACGCTGGGAAACATTTCGTCCTTTGTGCTGTATTCGCGCAAATTCAGCGGGCCGATCAATGAATCCGCCAACATCATCAGTGAGCTGCAGAGCGTTCTGGCAGCCGGAGAGCGGGTTTTCCGCCTGATGGATGAACTGCCGGAGGAGCCAGACCGGGAGAATGCCCTGGAGATGCGCAAAGCCTGCGGAGAGGTGGAATTCCGGAATGTCTGCTTCTCGTACACGCCTGAGAAACCGCTGATCCGCAATCTGAATCTCCACGCGGAACCGGGGCGGACGATCGCAATCGTCGGGCCGACGGGAGCCGGGAAGACCACGATCATCAACCTTCTGATGCGGTTTTACGACATCGACAGCGGGGAGATCCTTCTGGACGGGCATGATACGCGGGACATCACGCGGGACAGCCTCCGGAAGCAGTTTGCCATGGTGCTGCAGGATACCTGGCTGTTCTATGGCACGATCTATGAGAACCTGGCCTACGGCAATCCCGACGCAACGCGGGAGGATGTCTGTGAGGCATGCAAGGCCGCGCGGATTCACCGCTACATCATGAAGCTGCCCAATCAGTACGACACGATTCTCACCGATGAGGGGACGAATATCTCCAAGGGGCAGAAGCAGCTTCTTACAATCGCGCGGGCGATGCTTCTGAACGCGCCAATGTTGATTCTGGACGAGGCGACGTCGAATGTGGACACCCGCACGGAAATGCAGATTCAGGAAGCGATGTCCGAGCTGATGAAGGGAAAGACCTGTTTTGTGATTGCGCACCGGCTTTCCACCATCCGCAATGCGGATACGATTCTGGTCATCCGGGACGGTGCGGTGGTGGAGCAGGGCAGGCACGAGGAACTGATGGCCCGGGGCGGAGAATACCGGAAGCTTTACGACGCGCAGTTTGCCGGCCAGACCATCTGATATTTGTTCCGCCCGCGGCCGCGGGAATGCTGCGCGGCTGGTGCAGTTTATTTCGCATACAACTGCGGGAATGCTGCGCGGTGCAGAACGCCTGTGCGCATCTGCGGCAGCCCCGCATTTTGCGGGGCAGAAAAGCCAGCCCGCCAGAGACAGATCTGGCGGGCCGGCTTTTCTGAACACTCTGCGCGTGCATCGGATACAAAAAAACCGCAAAGACAATGTCTTTGCGGCCGCTTCAGCAGCGCTAACAGGATTCGAACCTGTACAATGATGGAGTCAGAGTCCACTGCCTTACCGTTTGGCTATAGCGCTATTTGCTTGGAACGAGAATGATAATACTCCTTCCTCCGGGAACTGTCAAGTGTTTTTGCAATAATTCCGAAAACTTTTTTCCTGCCGCCGGAATGCGGTTCTTTCGATTTACCGGCAGGTATGCTATACTGGGCGGGTATAGAAAAACGGCCGGTTCCGCTGTCATCCGGCGGCCCGGTGCGAGCGGACTGCGGCGGAGCGGCAGCCGGAAGGTTGGCATCCCCCGCGGGGCAGCACAGAAGCCGCAGGCTGATCCATGGCAGACGTGCGGAGGCCGGCAGGCCGGCGTTTCGCGCGGAACAGCCGGACAGGGGGATGGGTACAGGAGGCAGGACAGAATGTATTCCTTTGAGAGCAGGGTGCGCTACAGCGAAACCGCGGAAGACGGAAGCATGTCGCTTTCCGGAATCATGAACTGCCTGCAGGACTGCTCCACGTTCCAGATCGAGCACATCGGCAGAGGCATCCGGTGGCTGCAGGAGCACGACCGGGCGTGGCTTCTGATGGGCTGGAAAATCGAGATCTCCAGACGGCCTGTGATGAATGAGAAGATTCGTACGACCACCCGGCCCTACTACTACCGGGGCATCATGGGGCTCCGGTATTTTGACATCCGGAATGCGGATACGGATGAGCTGCTGGTGCGCGCCGACTCGGCCTGGTGCTATGTGCAGCCGTCCACCGGGGAGCCGGTCCGGCTGCGGCCGGAGGATATCACGCCGTATCTTCCCGTGGATGAGATGCCGCCGGGGTGCGGCATGAAAGACCGCAAGATCCGGATCCCGGAAAGCGGGGCGGTGCAGGAACCGTTCCGCGTCCAGCGCGAGAACCTGGACACCAATCACCATGTGAACAACACCCAGTATGTGATCATGGCGGCAGATTACCTGCCGGAGAGGTTTCCAGTCCGGCATTTTCAGGTACAGTATATGGCGCAGGCGCATCTCGGGGATGAAATCGTGCCGACTGTCCGGGAGGACGGCGATCGGATTGTGGTGGATCTGCGGGATCCCGCCGGTGCAGTCTATGCAGTGACAGCGTTCTATCGCTGAAATTCGCCTGCCGGGACACAGAAATTCCGCGGGGCCGGAAGAAAACGGAGAAAAAAATGATCGAAATTGGAAAAATTCAGACGCTGAAAATTACCAGAATCCGGAAACCCGGCGCATTTCTGGGCGAGGAGGGCAGTGACGAGGTAGTGCTTCTGCCCGGGAAGCAGATTCCGGAGGGGGCGGCCGAAGGGGACTCTGTATCGGTTTTCGTCTATCTGGATTCGTCTGATCGGAAAATCGCCACAACGGCGAAACCCGCCATCACGCTGGATTCTGGGCTGGCGGTTCTGACCGTCCGGGAAACGGTGAAATTCGGTGCTTTCCTGGACTGGGGGCTGGAGAAGGATCTCTTCCTGCCGTTCAAGGAGCAGGCACCGCGGGTGCGCCCGGGGGATTCCTGTCTGGTGCGGCTGTATGTCGACCGCAGCGGCAGACTCTGTGCCTCTATGAAGATCTATGATGCCCTGAGCGCGGAGAGCCCCTATCAGAAGGGGGATGAGGTCACAGGCTTTGTCTACCGGGTCAATCCCGAGGTCGGGGTTTTTGTCGCCGTTGACAACAAGTATTACGGGATGGTGCCGATCCGGGAGGTTTACAGCCGGATCAATTACGGGACCGAGGTTCACGCACGGGTGACGGAGGTACGGGAGGACGGCAAGCTCAATCTGTCGCTTCGGGAAAAAATCCGGGAGCAGATCCCGGAGGATGCCGATACGGTCATGAGCGCGGTCGAAAAATACGGTGGAGTCCTTCCTTTCAGCGAGACTGCGGAACCCGCACTGATCAAGCGGGAACTGCACATGAGCAAGAGCGCCTTCAAGCGGGCGCTCGGACATCTGTTAAAAGAGAAAAAAATCGAAATTCTGCCGGATCGCGTCCGGAAAATCTGAAATGTCCGTGCTGCGGCGGAAAGGAGCGTGAGACTGCGTGAAACAAAAGGGAAAGTTCAATCAGACAGAACAGATGTGCATGCTCTATCTGGGCACCGTGCTGTTTTTCCTCGCGGCTTCCTTCCTGCTCGCATGGACGGCGGGCCTTCTTCCGGTTCCGCTGCCCCTCCGGCTGGTGCTGTCAGAAACCTTTGTCGTCCTGCCGTCTTTGTTTTTCCTGCGCCGCAGGCATCTTTCCCTGCATCAGGTCAACCGGCCCGACAGGCATCTTGAATTTCTGTCGTTTCTTCTGATGATTCCCACATCGTTCTTCCTGGCGGTCACGGTCAGCTTCATCAGCTTTATCACTGCGCTGCCGTTTGGAAACGGGGCGGCGGATTCTCTGAAGGAGGCGGCAGCCTGGCCGACAGCTTTGAATGTTGTGACTTTCGCCGTCTTCCCGGCCCTGGTGGAGGAGACCGTCTTTCGGAGCATCCTGTTTCGCGGGCTGCGGAAGCATGGCTTCTGGAAGGCAGCACTGATCTCTTCGCTGTTCTTCGGCCTGCTTCATATGAATATCAACCAGTTTTCCTATGCGTTTGTCCTCGGCATGGTGTTCTGTCTGCTCCGCGAGGCAACCGGCAGTTTCTGGTCTTCTGTGATGGCGCATTTCTGCATCAATTTCTTCTCCGTCCTTTCCCTGCGCCAGCTGACGGAGGGAGGCAGCGCGGAGATTTCCCTCTCCAGTACCGCGTCGGCGTCCGTCAATTTGTTCACCGGAAGCCTCCTGTTCATCGCGGCGGTGATCTGCTTTGCACTGGTCCTTCTGAACCTCTGGCTGATTGCCGGCATCCATGACAGGCTGGAATACATGGCGTGGCTGTTCCGGGGAGGAGAGAGAAAATACTTGAGGAAACTTCCGCGGGAAAAACTGGCCTGTCCCGCGCTGGCGCTGGCCGTGGTGGTCCCCTCCGGATTCCTGCTCCTGATGCAGTTTGTCTTCTGAATTTCCCGGACGGGGTTCACGCGCTCCTGCGGTCCGCCGGTTTTGCATCCTTTGTGGCTTTTACTGCCCGCCGTCTTCGCGCGGCCTCTGCATGGCCGGACCGCGCGAAGACGGCTTTTTTTCTCCGCGGACTGCCGTGTCCGGCGCCTCTTTCACGGGGCGGATCTGTGCGGAGCGGCGGAGCACGCTGCAGACGGCATCGTAGCAGAGAAGGAGATCCTCGTCGCTGCAGCGGGAGAGAATCAGCGCCAGCATCCGCCGGACAGACTGCGGACTGACGGCATTACCATCCCCGTATCCGGGCTCCCGGAGCATATCAGCGGAATCACGATCTTCGTCAAACAGCTGGTCATAGGAAAGGGAAAGACGGCAGTGCAGCGCGTTCAGGACGCGGAGCGACGGGCGGCGGCGTCCGTTTTCCAGGGAGCGGAGATAAGAGACCGAGATACCGAGCATCACGGCAAAGTCAGCCTGCGTCATATGAAGAGACAGGCGGATCCGGCGGATCTCGGAACCGGCGAGCGGGTCCGTCTGCGGACCTTTTCTTTGAGAGCTTTCAGACACAGCGAAACCTGGCAGCCGGAAGGCTGCCTGACCTTCTTTCTCTACAATTTTGTCAATGAAAAAG
>OMZJ01000166.1 GCA_900315495.1 uncultured Lachnospiraceae bacterium | reverse complement strand
AGTTGCCCCGTTTTTTAGACAGCTATGATTCTTGCTCCCCGTCCAATGGAGACG
Organism: uncultured Lachnospiraceae bacterium; assembly: GCA_900315495.1. Taxonomy (GTDB): domain Bacteria; phylum Bacillota; class Clostridia; order Lachnospirales; family Lachnospiraceae; genus Anthropogastromicrobium. Next base: position 34,963 of record OMZJ01000166.1, on the reverse strand, counting down.
TGCATTTTCAGTACCCGTGTTATTGGACATTTGATGGCTGAGAGTTTAGTACTCTGTTTGAATTGTACCCCTTGTCAAGGACACAAGATATTTTACGCTATCCATCCTGTTACGCAAAAACCGCCGGCAGAATCAAACTCTATTTCTCATAGAATTCAATTCTGCCGGCGGTATATTTCCGACCACGGCACCACAACCGAAATGCCCGGAAGGCATGGTCTGCGATCAGGACACTCTCCGATTCATAAGCACGATCTGCTGTCGGGATACTCTCCGGTTCAACGGATTCGGGCAGCCAAAATGTCTCCTCGTCCTCCGATAAGCCTGTCATTTAAAATGTCAGAGTTTCCGGCGCATGGGTGAAGGAGCTGATGGTCGCCATGCCGTTTTCGAAATAGAAAACCGCCGTGTTGCCGTCCGGACCTGTCGTATACATACTGCGAAGATGCGGATAAGCATTCAGCATCGATTCCTCAGCTTCCACGCGCTCGTCCGGAACCAGTTTTCCGCTGACGCGGATCCATTCGCCTTTGTACATCGCGCAGATTTCGACCTTGCCGTTGGCATGGATCTGCTTACATACGTTCTTCCCCTTACCGGTCTGGATGTACAGTTTGTTTTCGAAAATGTTCACCGTTCCAAACGGACGGACACGGGGCTGATCCCCGTCCACCGTCGCCAGATAATAGGTCTGCGCATTCTTTAGGAATTCACATACTCTGTCAATTGCTGCCATCTTGTTCCTCCTTCTGATCTGTTGATCAATATTTTCCATTTTCCATATTTGCTGCAGCCGGATGGCATATCTATCGGAACCAGACTTCTGTTCTCGAAGAACACTGTCCGCTGAGAACAGGAGCATCCGCTTCTGCCGCCTCCACCATCTTCATATCCGGAACAAATGTCAACGAAGATTCAAGAACGGGTATCCTCCCCGGCCAGTTTTTCCAGATCCCGCACGGAGCGCGGCAGAGCGTTTGCCTGGTAGGTCTTCCAGACATTCATCCGGTCCTTCTCATCAATCTTCCGGATCACTTTTGCGGGGACACCCGCCGCGATGCAGCCGTCCGGAATATCATGGAGCACCACGGCACCGGCCGCAATGATACAACCCTTCCCGATGGTGACTCCGCCGCCGATGATGGCGCCGGAGCCGATCCAGGAGCCTTCCCCGATGGTGATCGGCGAGGAATACTCCAGGTCGTGGTATCCGTCCGGATACACCGCATTCATCCGCTCGGAGGGGAGAAACGGGTGGCTCGGCGTTGCCATGATGACACCAGCGCCGAACCAGACGCTGTCGCCGATGGTGATCGGCGAGACGTCGAGGAAAGTGCAGTTGTAGTTGATGAAGCAGTTTTTCCCGACATGGATGTTGACGCCATATTCGCAGTAGAACGGCGCAAACACGCCGAGGGAATTTCCCTTCGCGGATGGAATCAGTTCCTCCAGGGCTGCCTGCTTTTTCTCCGGTTCGGCGACCGGAATCCGGTTGAAATTGTCGCACCGGATCAGGCCCTGCATGTGCTGCTTCTCAATGTCCTTGCTCGAGGAGTTGTAGAGCTTCCCCGCAACCATCCGGTCCCAGTCGCTGATTCTTTCGTTCTTTTCTTCGCTCACTTTGCTTCCGATCCCCTCTTTTTCCGGTCTGCTGCTTTCAGGGAGACACGATTCAGGGTAAGCCCCTCGACGTCACTGCAAAGGATCGTGTTCTCCGCCGTTAGATTGATATCCTCCAGGGTGACACCGCGCAGTTTCCGGTCCGGCAGTCCGCGCATCAGGACGGCGGTCTCTGCGCCGCTTCCTCTCACCTTGCGGATGATGATATCGCTGAAATCGGCGGGCCGGGTCGTTCCCGCCGGAACGTTGTCGTACTCGTAGAACATCGTGATCTGGATCGCCTCCCTTTCCATATGGTAGCATTTCTTCCCCTCGTGGCGCGTAAAGACAACCGGCAGATAATCCTCAAACCGGTCGCTGAAGGTGATCACGGCCCCGTCTTCCAGATGAAGCTCCACATGGCTCTTTAAATGAATCGGCCGGGACTTCCACTGCCCTGCCGGGACAACCGCGCGTCCGCCGCCCTTTTCGCTGCAGGCGTCCACCGACTGCTGAATCGTTCCGTACTGGTCCGCCAGTGGACACCGTGCAAGGCATTTCGGTTATCCCAGAAGGATCACTTCCCTGCACCGGTCACCTGGAGCACATGTTTTTCCCTAATCCAGGCGTAGGCGATCACCACTGTGCTGTAGATCACCATCAGCTTCCATGCGCCCTCGATGTCTCCGAAATTCAGGATGGCGGCAAGGATATAGCTTGCCAGCGAGATCGCAGTGAGAATATACAGCGCCGTCTTTCCCATCTTGAAAGAGGATTTTGCCATCGCTTCGGGGTTCTTTCGGTAAATCAGGAACCCGGTGAAGATCGGGAATAGGACGTAGATCAGGGAGACACCGTTTCCGAGGCGGGAGACGGTCTCAATATCCATCCCGGTGAGAATGGGGATGGCGCCGATGATGTAGAAGATCACCAGAAGGACCGTCGGCGTGCCGCGCCGGGAGATATGGGCACAGGGTTTCGGAAGCCATCCCTCCTCCGCGGCGATCAGAAGGCCCTTGGTGCACCAGGTGAATGTCGCGTTCAGCGTCGACGCGACGGCAAACATTCCGCCGCCGATGATAAAGAAGTAATAGACCGGGCGCGGGAAGATAGCGGAAGCGACCCTGACCAGGCTCTCGCCCGCCACCTCGTCCAGCGGGAGTACGCCGACCGCTACAATGCCGACAAACGCGTAGATCACCGCCACGATCACCGTGCTCAGGATCATCGCGCGGGGAAGGTCCCGGCCTGGATTTTTCATCTCTCCGCCCAGTTCGCTCAAAAATTCCGCGCCACCGGTGGCAAAGGTCAGAAGACTCGCTCCGGTCATGAAGCTGATGAACCCGTTCGGCATGATGGTTTTGATACCGCCGGAGAAGACAGACCAGTCGACTTTGGGAAGTCCGAAGGCGATGAAGACGATCATCGCGCCGATCAGGACGATGACAAGAAAATTCTGGAGTTTGGCGGCAATATCCACGCCGAGAATGTTCAGCACAAAGCACAGGGTCAGGATCCCAAACGCAACCGCTGTCTTATTCAGCCCCGGAAAAATACCCACTGCATATTCCGCAAAGGTGATTCCGAACATCGCCAGGACGAGCTGCCCGGCCACCAGAAGGGCCAGATAGTAGAATCCGGTCTTCCGACCGATGTAATCCCGGACATAGGTGTACATGCCTCCCGTCGCAGGAACAGCGCTTCCCAGAATGGCCAGGACCAGATCCGGGCAGATAACAAGTGCCGCCGCCGTGATGAACGCCAGCGGCGTCCCCGCACCGGTCAGCGCAATGCAGATGCCGGTCAGGGCCATGATGCCCGAGCCGATGATCTGCCCGATGCCGATGCTCATCAGGTCCCCGAATCCAAGCACCCGCTTCAGTTCGTTCTTTTCTTCCATCTGTCTTTTTCCTCCTCAGGACAGCCTGTCCAGTGCGCGCCGGATGCACTCCAGTCCTGCCCGAAGCTGCTTTTTCGGGCAGGCGATATTCATGCGGACAAAGCCGTCGTAGTGATCGCCATATTCTTTTCCGCTGTTCAAGCCCGCGCCTTCTTCCGCAATCGCCCGGATCAGCTCCCGGCTGGTCTTTCCGTAGGCGGTCATATCCATCCAGAGAAGGTAGGTGCCCTGAGGATCCGCCAGCTTTACCTGCGGAAGATGCTCCGCCAGATAGGACCGTACCAGGTCGGCATTCTCCGTGAGGAAGCGAAGTTCCTCGTCCACCCAGGCCTCACCGTGGGTATAGGCGCTCTTGACCGCCTCCAGTCCGAGCGTGTTGGGGACAAATTCATAGCGGGCAAACAGATAATTCTGCAGTTTTTTCCGGAGTTCGTCGTTCGGGATGATCAGGTTGGAGGTCTCCAGCCCCGCGATATTGAATGTCTTGCTGCAGCTGGTGCAGACAATCAGGTGATCCGCAATCTCCGGGAACAGGCCCATTGTGACATGCCGGTTCCCGTACAGCATTAAATCCCAGTGGATCTCGTCGCTGATCACCAGGAGGTGGTATTCTGCAGCGATGTCCGCCAGCTTCTGCAGCTCCTCTCTGGTCCAGACCCGGCAGACCGGGTTGTGCGGGCTGCAGAGAAGCAGGGCCTTCGCGCCTTCTCGGCAGATTTTCTCAAGGCCGGGGTAATCCATGTGATATCCGGATTCGTCGTGAATCAGATCGTTGCAGACCATTTTTCGGCCGGATGCGCGGACGATGGAATAAAACGGATCATAGACCGGCGGCTGCACGATAACAGCATCCCCCGGCGCGGTCAGGGTCTCGATGGCATTGCACATGGCAGGGACAATGCCGCCGACCGGGACAATCCACGAACGCTGGATCTCCCAGTCATGGCGCCGCCGGATCCAGTTTTTCACCGGCGCATAGTATTCCTCGTTCAGATCGGTATATCCGATCACGCCTTTGTCAATGCGGGCTTTCAGCGCATCCAGGACCGGCTGGCAGGTCGGGTAATCCGCATCCGCGATGGAAAACGGAAGAAGGCCTGTCTTCCCCTCGTAGTCCAGCTGCTGAAAATCCCACTTGATACATGCGGTACCGCGGCGGTCCACACCGTTTTCAAAAGAACTTTCCATGTTTCCCCCTGTACAATTTTTGTCTGCCGGATGAGGTTCCGCCCCGGAGACCATGCATTCTCAAAAATCCGGGATATGGATATAACATAACACATACCAGTCCGATGTCAATTTTTATTTCTGCCGTCTCTTCAGCCTATCCGAATCCGTGAAAGCACCGGTACCGGTTTTCCGCGCGCATAAAAAGCCGCAGCCACTGCGGAATGCAGTGCTGCGGCAGACCGACCTTTTCCCGGTCGGGTATTCCAATGACTTTCGGTATAATCAGCTGCGGCTCTTGACCTCTGCCTCGTTCCCGTTCTTTCTGGTGAGATTCTTCAGGAACTTATACTGGTAGAAATGGTGGATGACAAGCGGCAGTTTTCCGACTTCATCCAGGCAGGTGCAGGCGTACACCAGAAGTACCGGCCAGTGAAAGACAAAGGCGCCCAGCAGTGCGGTCGGGATGGCGATGCCCCACATCATCAGGGCCAGCGACCAGACGTCGAAGGCGGTATCTCCGCCGCCGTCAAAAATGCCGTTGATAATGACCGTATTGGCGCAGCGGCCGATCATGTACACGGAGGTGATCAGAAGCATGCCGATCAGAAGCCGGTCCGCTTCCGGGGTAAGCCGGTAGAACAGGCGCACCGGCTGAATGACGGCGATGACAATGCCGCAGGTGATTACGCCGATCAGGAAGCCGATGATCATCAGCTTTTTCCCGTATTCCTTTGCCAGGTCCAGGTTGCCCTTCCCGAGCTCCACGCCGAGAATGATGGAGGCCGCGTTGGCGATGCCGTTGCACATGCAGCAGGTGAGGTCCCGCACCACGGAAGCCACGGAATTTGCCGCGGCGGCATCCTGTCCGAGATGGCCCATGATGGCCGTATAGGAAGTAAATCCGACGCCCCACAGGAGCGACGCGCCCAGAACGGGGAAGGAAATCCGGCAGAAATCCTTCGCGAGCAGGCGGTTCCGGTAGAAAAGCCGCCGCAGATCCGGCCGGAGATAACCTTTCCGGAAAGAAAAGAGCACACAGAGGGTGATCTCCACAATCCGGGAGATCAGGGTGGCCAGGGCTGCGCCGCGGGCGCCCATTTGCGGCGCTCCGATCAGGCCGAAGATGAACACCGAGTTCAGGACGATGTTCAGGACCACCGCGACGGAGGAGATCAGTGCCGTGCTGTTGGCGTGATCCGAAACCTTCATCATGGTCAGGTACGCCTGTGAGATGCCGGTGAGGAGGTAGGACCAGCCGGCGATCCGAAGATACCCCATGCCGAGGCACTTGAGTTCCGGGTCATTGGTGAAGATCGTCATCAGGACGCCGGGCGCAAAGACGCAGGCCAGGCCGAAGATCAGATCGACCAGCAGGCTGAGGCGGATCATCATGTTGAAGATATCGTCCAGCGATCTCCGGTCCTGGATGCCCCAGTACTGGGCGCCGAGGATGGAGCCGGTCGCTGTGACGGATCCGAGAAACATGTTCATGACAAACTGGATCTGCGTCGCCAGCGATACTGCTGACATGGAGTTCTGATCCAGCCGTCCGAGCATGATGGCGTCCGCCGCGGCAACGGCGGCAAGCATCAGGCTCTGCAGCGCCATCGGCAGCGTCAGCGTAATCAGCCGGTGATTAAAGTTTTTGTTTGCGAACAGACCGCTTTGTTTGATCTTCCCGCCCTGCATGGCCGGTCTCTCCTTCCGTGCCGCACGGACTGTATGATGCGGCGGCACAATCGCACCTAATATACCGGACCCGGCAGGGAAAGACAAGGGGGCTGTTCGGATTTTTCCCGGAACGCCTGACCGGCGTTCCGGTTTACACAGAAATCTGCTCCATCCTGCAGAAAAATAAAGCAGACCTGGGAAGCGGAACTTCTCCGTCCGTCACCCGATTTCCGCCGGCGTGCCCTCGGTGATTCCGTTTTCGTTGAACGCATCCACACGGACATAGTAGTGCTCTCCCGCCATCAGCGTGCAGAGATCCACCGCGGTTTCGTCATACACCAGCCAGCTGTGGTACAGCCGGTCCGGCGCATTGCCGTAGAGAACGTTGTAGCCGTCAGCGCCGGGAACCTGTGTCCAGGCAACCGCCGCATCCATTGGCCCTTTCCGTTTTGCCGAAGTGACATGCGCCGCATCCGTTTTTTTCCCGCTTCCGTTTCCGAATACGCGGAGCCCGCTGACCCGAAGCGGCTGTCCGTACGGCAGTTTGCCGCCGGTCAGGCGCACGTAGCGCGCCGGGATGCCCTCCGGATATTCAAAATAGCCGTTGCTGCATTCCCGGCTGACCTGCTCCCGCTGCACCCAGTCCGTCCCGTTTTCCGATGTCTCCAGCGTATAATGAGAAATCTGCGGGCGGACCTCGATGTGTCTTCCCTCGACATATTCTTCCTCCGGGAATTCCACCTGCACGCCGGAATCCGCCAGATTGACCTGGATTGCCCGGACGTCGCTGACTCTGCTGAGATCGGAGCAGATCCACTCTCCCGGCTCCGCACCCGCGGCGCTCCACCAGGTGCGGATATCTTCATCCACGGCCTGTTCCGGGCGGCTGCCCGCAACAGAGGAGGAAGCCGTGACCGGCTTCCGGTAATTCAGAAGCATCCACACCGGTTGCACCGCCGCTGTGTCAAATTTTGCCTGCAGAATTCTGTGCGGATAATCAGCGAAATTCTGATTGCAGTACAGCGTGCCCTCCTCGTCGAATCCGGCCGGGAACAGCCCCACCCGCCTCTCAAACAGGTGGTTGACCGAGATGCGCATCGTGGCAGCATGCCAGTAGTTTCCGTATTTGTCCGCGATCGTGCTGCCGTGCCCGGCCCCGGTGATGAATCCGCCCGGGACGGACGAGAACGGGTTGCTCTTCTGCCGCATGAACGGCCCCAGCGGGGAATCCGACGTGTACACGCCGTCGCTGTAAATGTTGTACTGCGTACCCGGGCAGGCATACTGCAGATAATACCTGCCGTTCCGCTTCGTCATGAACGCCCCTTCGATATAAGGACGGACGATGCCGTTATCGCCCGGGCGCTCATATCCCAGCTCTTCCTCATGGTCGAAGATCAGTGCCTTCTTCTCCCCGATCGGGGTCAGCGTCTCCGGATCCATCTCCACCCCGTAAATCGGATCCGTGTTGGAACAGCCCCAGTAGAAATAGACGCGCCTGTCATCGTCCTGAAACATGTCCGGATCCCAGAAAGGGAACGGTGCCGAGATCTGTTCAAACGGCTGGTGCAGGGGATCTTTTGTGCGCAGGATCGGGCTGGGGACTCCCCGACGTGAGGCGGAAAAGACCATCCAGTCCCCGATCTGCCGGACGTCCGGCGCGTAATCATAGATCTGAAGATCCTCCGCCGGATGGAATTTCCAGTTCAGGAGATCTTCGCTGTACCAGAACCCGGCGGACATGGAGACGAACAGGTAATAGGTTCCGTGAAAGAGAATCAGCGTGGGATCCGCGCCTTCCCGGCAGTCACAGCGCGGTTTCCCGTTCTCGTGAAAATGCTGATAGCGGTAGCCGAGATCCAGCGGATTACAGTAGGTTTCCATTGATTCCTCCATGAAAATGAGATAGAAAAACTGCCTGTTACAGGGAAATCTCCGCACCGCCGGGGATTGCGGCATTCTTCCCGTCCGCCTCGACCCATACCGTCACTGCGGAGGGATTGTACACCCTGTGCATTGAGGCCGACACCACCAGGCGCCGGGCGGCCTTCAGATACTCCGCCGCCTGAATGCAGGTGGCATACCAGACATCCTGACGGCCTCCCATCTTCCGGAACATTTCCGAGAGATGCGCCCATTTCTCCTCGGTGTCAAATTCGTAGCTGTGCCCCCAGATCATCATCATGCGCATGTCATCGCGGTGATTGTCCAGGAACCGGCGCCACAGTTCGGCCGTCACGCCCGAGTGGTGCATTGTCGGGTTCCAGGCGAGAAGATCTTCCGGCGGCTGCAGCTGATTGGTATCTACGGTGGTGCGGCTGTATTCATACCCGCAGATGCGGGCGGTTTCACTGATCTCCGGATCAAAGGAACCATACGGCCAGGACAGTCCACGCACAATCTGGCCGCTCAGCGCCTCCAGACATTCCCGGTCCGCCATCAGCTCCTCGAGCCGCATGCGGGCAGGCACCTGCCCTAGAAAGACGTGGGTGCGGGTGTGTCCCGCAACCTCGTGTCCGGCATACAGCGTCCGAATTTCCTCGGGCCGGACATATTTCTCTTTGCCGATATTGCCGCTGTTGAGGTGAAAAGTTCCCTTGAGCCCGTACTGGTTCATCAGGGATACCAGCCGCCGGTCCTCGATCCGGCCGTCATCAAAGCTGAAAAGCAGTGCCTTGTCACGCCCTCCCGGGAAGCGGTTGAAATGCAGTTCCATGTTGTAACCTCCTCGTTTTCTGTTTCTTGTTTCCTATTTATTGCTTTCTGTTCCTTTTTGCTTGTACATGTTCCCTTATTATTTCGGTTGAAGTTCTATTTCGACTATTGTCCTTTTGTTCTCCCTCTGTCTCCGGTGCGTCTGTCTGACAAACATTATACCCCGCTTCTTTTCAGGAAGGCAACAGTGACCTTACACCCTGCTCCTGGGCGGCCAGGGAAGCAGAAAAATACAATATCTGCAGGGATGCGGAACGATCAGAAGTCCGGCATTCTTCCAGTGGAGAGTCCCGGAGTCGGGTAAGACGGCGAGACGGCGAACCCGCAGATCAGCCTGAAATACAGGAAGGCCGGCACACATCCCGCAGGATGCGCGCCGGCCAGTCATACCGGATTGGTTTGATTCAGGCAGCCGGTCCGAAACCGATTACTCTGCCGCGGTTTCCGTTTCGGAAGGTTCCTCAGCGGCGGTCTCCTTCGCGGCTTTCGCCTCGGCGACGAGCTCGTCATAGTCATTCAGGTTGTAGCTCTCGTTGTACGGGCAGGGCAGAAGGCCTTCGTTGATGTAGTCGATGATCTCCTGGCGGCGCGGGTCATCCTCATTGAGATCCACACCGGTGATGGACCAGTTGTTGTCAACCTCCGGGGAAATCGGGGAATTCTCGCCGAGGTACTCCACCAGCATGTCACGGATGGACTGGGAGGATTCCCATTCCTTCTTGTGGGAGATCAGGTTGTTTGCCTGCAGTCCGGAGCTGTAGCGGTAGTTGTTGACAGCGAGCGTCAGCTCGGTGTCATCCGCCAGCGGCTCTCCCTTGAACATCACGTTCTTGATGCGGGAGCCTGCCGGCTGGGACAGGTCGATCTCGTAGTCGACGCCTTCGAACATGTCATACAGGTATCCCGGATGGTCCGGATCGAAGCTGATGTTGATGTCGCCTTCCTTCCACTGGTTGTAGCAGGCGGCGGACCACTCCATATAGGCCTTCAGCTCGGCGCCCGAGACCTGGACGCGGTACAGGACGTTGTCGAACTTGTAGATATCGAAGATATTGCCGTAGTTGATGTCTCCCTCCGGCAGATCGCTGGTGTCCTTGAACAGGGCCGACGCCGATACATCCGCGCCGGAATACTGGAGCTGTACCTTGTTGATCAGGTCCATGACGGCCGTATCTTCCAGCTTTCCTTCCGGAAGCCCTGCGATCTCATCCTCCGGCTGGAATTTGGCGGTTGTCGATCCGAGCGGCTGATATTCCTCGCCGTCCGCGCCGGTTCCGCCCTGCACGTAGGCGATCGTCTGCTCGTGGAGTTTCTTCACGCAGTCGATATTGCGGATCTCCTCGCTGGGCTCGATGCCTTCCATCTCCACCACATCGACGCCGCTGCTGACGATGTTGTTGTCACTGTCCAGCACCAGGTCAAAGCGCGCGATTTCCTTGCCACCGTTGACGACGCCGCCGACCGGCACATCTCCGTGCATCTCGCTGATCTTCGTGTGATAATGGGCGACCTGAAGCACATCCACCTCTGGGTTGTCGTCCAGAATCTTCTGCGCGCTGTCGGAACCGCCGTCCTCGTCAAACTCTGCCTGCAGTCCCATATGGGCGGAGACTACGATGACGTCTGCGGAGTCGCCGATTTCGTCAATGGCCTTGCCCACCGCGTCGCTGGCGGATTCGCAGATCAGGTCGTCAATGCCGTCCTTCCCGGCATCCCAGATCTGGATGTCCGGCGTGGTGACGCCGATCACCGCAACCTTCACACCGTCCCGGTCCACCATCGTCCACCCGGCGCCGGTCACATAGCTTCCGTCCGGATTTTTGACGTTGGCGCACAGAACCGGGAACTTCGCCTGGGAGAGGATCTCCTTCATCACGGGAACGCCCCAGTTGAATTCGTGGTTGCCGAGAGTCATGGAATCGTATCCCATGTAGTTCATCGCGGCGATCACCGGGTGTTCCTCCTCCGGCTGCTTGTTCGCGATGTCATCGGTCATGATGGTTCCCTGGATGTCATCGCCCGCGTCAATCAGGACGGTATCCGGATTTTCCGCGCGGACCTGCTGGATGTAGGTGTAAAGCCGCGCCATGCCGCTGTCGTCGGTCTCCGCATTGTCCTCGTAGCTGTAGCCCCAGATATTTCCGTGCATATCGGAGGTTCCCAGAATGGTCAGAAGCTTTTCGCCGTCCTGCAGTGCCGCGGAAGACTCCGGCTCGGTGGACGCCTCATCCGCATAAACCGGTGCCATGGACGCAGCCGCCATGATGCCGGCCGTGCAGAGAACCAGCAGTGTCTTCAGGCTTTTCTTTCTCATTGACTTCTCCCTTCTCCTGCGGAATGCCCGCCCTTGCGGCGGCGGGCTTTGTTTCCTCTGTTTCCCCGCGATTTCCGCAGCATCGCGGGGACAGGCTGCGCAGACAGGGCGGGCGCCCTGCTGTCTGAAACCATCATATCATATATTCACCAAAAGCATACTATTTTTTCTTTCGAATCTCTATCTGCACGACCTATGAATTCGTGTCCATCTCCTCCAGGATCGGGTGGAACCCATCACCGAGCTGCAGATCCAGTCCGCCATGGACAGACTCATGGAAAACAGAACCTCCTTTGTCATCGCACACCGCCTCTCCACGATCAAAAACGCAGAAGACAAACGTATGCCGTTCAATATAACCCGGCAAAGACCGAGGCCAGAATCACGGTCATCAGCCCGGAGACAACGATCGCCAGGCTGCTCATTGATCCCTCAACCTCTCCCATCTCCATGGCCTTGGCTGTCCCGATCGCATGCGACGCGGTGCCGGCGGCCAGCCCTCTGGAGATCGGATTCTTGATGCGGAACAGGCGGCAGACCGGCTCAATGATGATGTTGCCGACGACGCCGGTCACGATGATGACAGCAACCGAAATGTTGACATTTCCGCCCAGTTCCTCCGAGATCCCCATGCCGATCGCCGTCGTGATGGACTTGGGCAGCAGCGTGACGTACTCGGAATGACTGAGATGGAACAGAATGGAGAGCACCAGAATGGAGCCGAGGCTGGACAGGACGCCTGCCAGGACAGCGATCAGGATTGCGACGAGATTGTGCTTTAAAAGGTCCATCTGCCGATACAGCGGAATGGCAAGCGCCACTGTGGCCGGCGTCAGCAGATAGCTCAGATACTGGCCGCTGAGGTTATAGGAATCGTAGCTGATCCGGAAGATGCCCAGAAAAGCGATGACGAGTAGGATCGAGATCAGAAGCGGATTGCACAGGCTGAAGTGCGTCTTCCGCTGAAGGAAGGAGCCGAAGCCATAGGCTAACAGGCTGATGACAACACCGACGGTTGCTGAATTCTGTATCAGATTATCCAAGATCGTTTTCTCCCCATTTTTCACTGAAATAATATTCCGTATTACTCCCCGCCCGGCACGAAGCATTCTGCGTCCGGCAGCACAATGTGGTGCAGAAATCAGTCACTCTCCTTCTGCCACGGAGTCTGCGGCGGTTGATTCTTCCCAGGGAATTTTTCCATCCTCTCTCAACCAGTTGAGAGTACCTGCCTTCGGGCTGCTGTTTTCTTACACAAGGAATTCTCTTTCATCCGCGGGTCTTTTCCCCAACTTCAGACTCTTTCTCCGTGAATTTCAGGATCCGGTCAGACACCTTGCCGGTGACGATCATGACAATCAGGGTTACCCCAGGCGTGATGACCAGGACCGGAATAAGAATCGACTTCAGATCCGCCCAGGAGACGAGAAGCCCGACTCCCGCCGGGATGAACATCACCGGCATGACTTCTACCAGGAAGTCCCCGGATTTCTCCACCGCGTCGAGCGGAATGACATGGATTGAAAGCAGTACCAGCATCAGTACCAGTCCGTAAATGCTGGCCGGCACCGGGAGCGGAAGCAGATAGTGCAACACTTCGCCGATGCAGGTGATAAACAAAATGATGAGAAACTCCCTTACAATCTTCATCACAGAACCCTCCCTTTCCATCGATGTATTCCGCCGATCTGACCGCAGATTCTGTGTAATCCGGACAGCCTGACGGACGGCTTCCAAAAACCGCAACCCGAATGATAGCACGGATACGGACCTTTTCACATCCCGGAAATTCTGCCACTCTTTGGCCGACGCCGTCCCTGGCAGATGGCAAAATTGTTGCCGACCCCCCGCGAAGGTTTCGGCAACAGTACAAAAAAGCGCCGCTGTCCGATCTCCGTGGTTTGGTCACGGCACCGGCACTGTGTCGAAGGGCCATCTGACGCGCGGGTGACAGAGCGGATTTTTCCACGGCCGCCGGGTCTGTGCTATAATATCTCCGTAATCAGAAAAGAGATGCCCTGCATTGGATAAACTGATCCTGGATGAGGCCAAACGCCTCAACGATACCTGTGTAACCGAAGAGCACCGGAAGCTCCACGCAGCCAACGTCTCCGCCTGCATGGAAGCCATGGCGGAACATTTCGGCGAAGATCCCGAGCACTGGGCGGCCGTCGGCTGTCTTCACGATTTGACTATGGGAAATTTCCGGACGGGCATCTCGCCCACACAGCGGAGCCACTCCGCGCTGCAGGCGTGCCGGAGGAAGATACAGGAACACGCCTGTGCAGCCCGCACAAACAGACGCAGCGGTTTGTTCGCTGCCGTCCGGACAGAAAGGAGCATCCATGAGCGGAACCAGTAAGACAGGACTCCGCGGTCCCTGGCCGGGACCCGCGGGAATGATTCCCGAGCCGGAGCAGAATCCGGCGGACGCCAACATCATCAACCGTCAGTATCTCGACAGCATCCTGATTGAGGAACACCTGATCGGCGCCGCGGAGGCGGATCTCACCTTCGAGCTCTTCAGGCGGACCTACTCCTCCCCCATCATGATGCCTGCCTTCTCCCATCTCAACAAGGCGGGCAAGCCGGACCGGAAGCCGATGCAGGAATATGCGCAGGCGGCAAAGGATCTCGGCCTTGTCAACTGGGTCGGCATGGAGCCGGATGACGAATACCGTTCGATTGCGGCCGTCGGCGCGGACACCGTCCGGATCATCAAGCCGTTTGCCGATCACGATGAAATTCTAAAGCAGATCGAGACCGCCCGGGAATGCGGCGCTGTCGCAGTCGGCATTGACATCGACCATGTCTTCGGGGAGAACGGATCCTATGACGTTGTGGACGGACACCCGATGGGACCGGTCACATCAAAGGATCTGGAATCCTATATCGACGCGGCGGGAGATCTCCCCTTTATTGCCAAGGGCGTTCTCAGCGCGGCGGACGCGGAAATCTGCGCCGAGGCGGGGTGCTATGGCATTTTCGTCAGCCACCACCACGGCCGGATGCCTTTCGCGGTGCCTCCGCTTCTGGTTCTTCCGGACATCACTGACGCCCTGGGCGAGAACAGCCGCCTGAAGATTTTTGTGGACTGTGGAATTGACGACGGCCGCGACGCCTTCAAGGCCCTCGCGCTCGGCGCGGACGCCGTCTCGGTCGGCAGAGGCATTCTGCCCGGCCTGCTGTCCGAGGGAACCGCCGGCGTTGAGAAGAAAATCCAGAAGATGAACCAGGAGCTGAAGCAGCTGATGGGGTACACGGGTATCCGGAACCTCTCCGAGATGACATCGGAAGTGCTTTGGTTCCGCTGAGTTCTGCCGTTCACCGGGAAGAAAGTACTTCCCTGATATCCTCCCACGGTTATCGCCGTGGGCTTTTCCGTTCGTAGTTTGTGAAACGCACAGACCGGCAAGAGGAAACTGCAAAGACTTATTCCGCAGTCTGACAATATCGCTGCTGCAGAACAAAAAACCTGCAGGCCTTGATCCATACCAAGGTCTGCAGGTTTTTTTATGCCTCTTCCGTCGTCAGGCCGGTGAAATGATACCCCGTTGCCTCGACGACCTTTCGAACCGTTTCCTCATCCACCGGTTCCTCGGTCAGAAACACGGCTTCCTTTTTCCTCCGGGATGCCTTTACTTTCTTCGCATCCGGAAACGCCTTACGGATCGCATCACTGATGTGCGATTCACACATGCCGCACATCATACCATCCACTCCGGCAATATTCTTAACCATTGCGACGCTTTTCCTTTCTGGCGGAGATGACACTGCTGACCGCGAGGGAAGATTTCGTCTTGTCCTTCTGCGCCTGCGCCAGCTTACGGCGCACCTTTGCCGCCTCCCTGCAGGCTCTTCTGCAGTTTGCGCAGCTTCCGCCGCAGGAATCTCCGTTCCGGATTCCGTACACCGCCGCGCCGACCGCAGCGGCCAGGATGAGTATCAGCACAATTGCACTGGAAAAATTCATTGTCATCATTCGTCACCTCCTGCCTGTTATACGGCCTTATGAATGTTCATCGTGTTTGTCATCGGGCCAGGTCTGTTTCCAGGGCCTGCCGTCCGTACAGGATGGCTGCCTTCAGGCCACTGCGGCAGCGGTCTCGCCGGACGCTGTCTTCTTCGGCGCCGGACGAACAACCGCCCACACGACGAAGGCCACCAGAAGAAATCCGACCAGCGTTCCGACATTGAATCCGCCGCCCGTGAAGAAGGAGCCGAGCTGGTAGACCACCAGTGCAATGCCGTATCCGACAGCCATCTGGAAACCGAACGTGATCCAGCCCCACTTTCTGTCTCCCTGCTCGCGGAATGCCGTCGCGATGGCGACAAGGCACGGTGCGTCAAAGATATTGAACAGGGTGAAGGACAGGCCTACCAGGGCGCTGCCGCCGAACAGGTTGGAGATTGCGGCGGAGACAACCTCCTCCGCATCGCTGGAAGCGTGTGCCAGCATACCAAGGGTACTGACGGCCTGCTCCTTGGCAAGTTCAGCCGACACGGATGCCACGGCTCCCTGCCAGGTTCCGAATCCGAGCGGTTTGAAGATCCAGGCCAGTGCGTTTCCAATGTAATAGATGAAGCTCTGCTCCATCTCGGAATCCTCCAGGATGTGCATGGACGGACCGAAGTGCATCAGGAACCAGAGAACCACGGTGATCGGGAAGATGATGCTGCCGGCTTTGATGATGAAGGCCTTTGCTCTCTCCCACACGTGAATCAGAACCCCCTTGACGGTCGGCACGTGGTAAGCCGGAAGCTCCATGACAAACGGTGCCGGCTCGCCGGCAAAGTAGCCGACCTTCTTGAGGGCGATACCAGCGAGAACGATGATCGCCAGCCCCATGAAGAACATGATCGGTGCAAACCATGCGTTTCCGGAGAAGAAGGTGATCGCCATCATGGCGATGATCTCCATCTTTGCGGAGCAGGGCAGGTAGGTCGCCAGCATGATCGTCATGCGGCGGTCCTTCTCGTTTTCAATGGTACGGGACGCCATGATTGCAGGCACACCGCATCCAGTACCGATCAGCATCGGGATGAAGGATTTTCCGGAAAGTCCGAAATGGCGGAACAGACGGTCCATGATGAACGCAACTCTGGCCATGTATCCGGAATCCTCCAGAATGCTCAGGAACAGGAAGATCAGGATCATCTGCGGGACAAAGCCGAGGACGGTTCCGACACCGCCGATGATGCCGTCGACCACCAGGCCTTCCACCCAGGGTGCGGCGCCGATGGCTTCCAGTCCGGCGGATGCCCAGCCGCTGATGTAGGTGCCGAACAGCACATCATTGGTCCAGTCGGTCACAATTCTTCCGATCGTCGTAACGGAGACGTAGTAGATCGCCCACATGATCACGGCAAAGATCGGAAGGGCCAGAATCCGGTTGGTCACCACCCGGTCGATCTTGTCCGAGACGGTCAGGTTCTGTTTCGATCCCTTCTTGTGCACCATCTTTGAGACAATGCGCTGAATGTATTCATAGCGGGCATTGGTGATGATGGACTCGGCATCATCGTCCAGTTCTTTCTCGCAGTCCTTGATGTGCTCCTCGATGTGGGCCTGCGTCGCGCTGTCCAGCTTCAGCTTCTCCAGGATCAGCTTGTCGCGCTCGAACACCTTGATCGCATACCAGTGAACGCTTTCCGGCTCTACCTTGTCCTGAATGGACTCCTCGATGTGGGCCAGCGCATGCTCCACCGGACCGCTGTAAACATGCGGAACCCTCGGATCGCGGCTTTTCTGCTCTTCCGCCACTGCCAGGCACTTTTCCACGGCGTTTCTCGTATTCTCGCCGTGCAGGGCACTGATCGGGACGACCTCGCAGCCGATCTCCCTGCCCAGCGCCTTCAGATCGATCGTCGTCCCGGTCTTCTTGACGACATCCATCATGTTGACGGCGACAACCACCGGGATTCCGATTTCCAGAAGCTGTGTGGTCAGGTACAGGTTTCTCTCGATGTTGGAGCCATCGACGATGTCCAGAATGACGTCCGGCTTTTCCTCAACCAGGTAAGTTCTGGAGACAACTTCTTCCGGAGAATACGGAGAAAGGGAATAGATGCCGGGCAGGTCCTGGATGATGACATCCTTGTGTCCCTTCAGCCTTCCTTCCTTCTTTTCCACCGTGACACCGGGCCAGTTTCCCACGAACTGAGTGCTTCCGGTCAGATCATTGAACAGCGTAGTCTTGCCGCAGTTGGGGTTTCCGGCAAGTGCGATCTTGATTGCCATTTTCTTCTCCCTCTTCTCCGATGCGTTAAACCGGTTCTACATCAATGTTGACAGCCTCGTCCTTGCGGAGCGAAAGCTCAAAGCCGCGCACGGTCACTTCCATCGGGTCTCCCAGAGGCGCCACCTTGCGGACGTAGATGTCTGTCCCCTTCGTAATCCCCATATCCATAATCCTGCGCTTCAGTTTGTCCGAACCGTGGATTTTTGTCACTTTTCCTGTTCCCGCAACGGGAATATCCTTCAGTGTCATCCTGGAATTTCCTCCCTCTCCGGGCTTTGTTTTCTGCCCTGTTTTTCTGCGCCGAAAGCGGTGCCGTCTGTGCGGACCGGCCGGCGGGATCCTTTTCGGATCCATTCCCCGCCTTTATCTGCCGGTCTCATCATTGGTCATGACCTTTTCGGCCATTTCCCTGGTGATCGCAAGCCTCGTATCCTTCAGGACAACAATCAGATCCCCGTTGTGTGAGGATACGACACGCACCACCGCTCCAGGAACAAATCCGAGATCGGAAAGATGCTGTCTGGCTGCGTCATTTCCACCGACGCGGACGACAAGCACGGTATCTCCCGTTTTTGCAAAAGACAATGGAAGCATGCTGAAACGCTCACTCTCCTTTCCTCTGGATGCTCTCTGCTGCGTTTCTGCCGGCGGAAAGGCCTCCGCACACGGCGGAAACCCGGTCCCGGAAGCGGAGGCCCGCGGCAAGATTAGTTTATAATAACTAGCATCAGTTATATTAAACCAACTTCCATGGCAAGTCAAGCGCTTCCTGCGGGTTTTGCAATAAAAAGAGCGCGGCCGGCGCACAGGATGCGCCAGCCGCACTTTTTCATATCATCAATCCATCCGTAAATCTGTCGCACAGGGGCGGGCAGGATTCTGCCCGCCCCCAAACAGCAGGGCAGCAGATCTTTCCTGCCGCCCTGCTGTTCCATGTATTCGCACAATACGCGCCGCCTGCAGAAGGAAGCTTCCCCAATTCGGCCGTCATGCCGCTGCAGCCGCCAGTGGGCGTACAGATTCGGCTTTCAGGCCGTCTCTGCCAGCTTCTGCTCCTCCAGAATGCCGAGATTCTGCAGGATCTCGGTGACGTCGGAAACTGGAATGATGGTCAGGGCATCCCGGACTTCCGGCGCGACATCCCGCAGGTCTTCCACGTTGTCCTTCGGGATGAAGACCTTCTTCACCCCGGCCCGCTGGGCCGCCATCAGCTTTTCGGGAAGTCCTCCGATGGCCGTCACCGCGCCCCGCAGAGACACTTCCCCGGTCATCGCCACATCCGGGCTCACCGCATGCCCAGCCACCAGGGAGGCGATGGCCGTGGTCAGCGTGACGCCGGCCGACGGCCCGTCCTTCGGAACCGCGCCTTCCGGCACGTGGATATGCAGGTCGTTCTCGCTGAAATCACCCGCTTTCTCCGGGAACAGCGACTTGACGAGGCTCACCGCGATCTGCGCGGACTCCTTCATGACATCGCCGAGCTGTCCGGTGATGATCAGCTTTCCATTCCCTTTGGTAAAGAGGGATTCGATGTAGAGAATCTCGCCGCCCACCTGGGTCCAGGCCAGCCCTGTGACCACACCCGGCTTCGTCTTTTCCAGGATCCGGTCGTGATGCACCGGGCGAAGGTCCAGCTCCTCGCGCAGCTGTTCCGGCCGGATGACGATGGCGCTGTCCTCGTCCGCGTCTGCCGTCCGATTGTCTGTGCCGGGCGCCGCATCTGCTGCTTTGTCCCCGGCCTCGGCCCCGTCCGCGATCTTCACCGCCACCTCCCGGCAGAGCGTGTCGATCCGCTGGCGCAGGCCGCGGACTCCCGCCTCCATCGTATAGTCCGAAATCATCACCCGGAGCGTCTCGTCCGGAATCTCCAGCCTGCCCGCCGGAATTCCCATGGCCTCCTCGGACTTCGGCAGCAGATGCTTCTTTGCGATCTGCAGTTTTTCATCCGGCGTATACCCGGTGAAGCGGATGACCTCCATCCGGTTGAGCAGGGGCTCCGGGATCGTATCGGTCGTGTTGGCCGTGCAGATAAACATCACGTTGGACAGATCGTAGGGCACATTCATGTAGTGATCGGTGAACGTGCTGTTCTGCTCCGGATCAAGAACCTCCAGCAGCGCCCCGGCCGGATCCCCGTTGTAGGAGGAAGACAGCTTGTCGACCTCGTCCAGCACCATGACTGGGTTAGACACGCCGCTCTTGGCGATGCCGTCCATGATCCGTCCGGGCATCGCGCCGATATAGGTGCGCCGGTGCCCGCGGATGTCCGCCTCATCCCGCACACCGCCGAGGCTGACGCGCACATATTTCCGGCCGAGGGCCTTCGCGATGCTCCGCCCGATGCTCGTCTTGCCGGTGCCGGGCGCACCCACGAAGAGCAGGATGCTGCCCTGCTGCTGATGCTTCAGGTTCATCACCGCCAGCTGCTGGATGATGCGTGCCTTGACCTTCTTCAGCCCGTAATGATCTTCGTCCAGGATTCTTCTGGCCTCGGAGAGGTCAATGTGCTTCATATCCTCTTTTTTCCAGGACAGGCTGGTCAGGAAGTCCAGATAGTCGTACAGCATGCCGGACTCCGGGCTCTGCTGGCCCTCCTGCTTCAGGCGATTGAGCACCTTGTCTGCCTCACGGCGGGCATCGGCGTTCATCCCGCTCTCCTCGATCTTCTTCTCGAGGCGCTGGATATCCGTCAGGTTCTCCGGGTGCATCCCGTCGAGCTCTTTCTGCAGATACTCCATCTGCTTCTTGATGGCCTGCTCGCGGTAAGCGTCCTGCACCTGCTTTTTCTGGGAGGCGCTGGCCTCGCCGGTGACCTTTGCGACTTCCAGGAAACCGTAGAGCATCTTTTCGACGCCCTCCGCACGTTTCTGCGCGCTGTCCTCCTCCAGAAGCTGATACCGATCCTCATTGGAGACCGACAGCCACGGGGAGACGAAGCATGCCAGCGTGCCCAGCGAATGAATGCTGTTCAGGACGCTCTTGAGCCACTCGCCGCCCTGGAAGCGGTCGGACATCTTCAGGATTTCCTCCTTGAGGGAATCCATGCGGGACGTGCTGTCCTGTGTGGATTCCACATCGGTATCCGGCCGCAGCGTCATGGTCAGATCAACGGAATGGTCCGC
Source organism: uncultured Lachnospiraceae bacterium (assembly GCA_900315495.1). Lineage (GTDB taxonomy): Bacteria > Bacillota > Clostridia > Lachnospirales > Lachnospiraceae > Anthropogastromicrobium. The sequence continues at coordinate 14,230 of OMZJ01000166.1, read as the reverse complement.
GCTGACAAAGACCTCGCTGATGTTCACGCGCTGCGCCGTGCGGATCATCACGTATCCCTGGCGGCTGATCTCGGCAATGGATCCCGAAACACCGACCGGGCAGAAGCTGTCCGCTGTCAGCTGGTCGCGCTGCTGCTTTTCACGGGTGACCGCCAGCACAACGTTCTCGCCCAGTGAGAATCCGCGGCCCGCCAGTTCCCGGAATTCCGCAGACTGAAAATAGATTTCGCTGTCCGGAAGAATGATGCGGTTATATACTGGAATCACTAACATAATGTTCTCCTCCAATCTGACTGTCCCGCAGTTTCAGCAGGGACATGTCTGCACGGCACCGATCTGCTGCACACTGACCCCTTCTGCAGGGAGCAGCGCGGGAAATTGTCAGCAGTTGACTTCGGTGAGTGCTAATGTCGTTTCAAAAAAACAGGTCCGCAAGGACCGTTCTTCTGCCCTGCGCGAATGCCTTTCCTTGACATTTGTACAGGTTAAGGATAAGATAGCAAAAGTCCTGACAGTTGTCAAGGTTTTTACGATTTTTTCGGAGGTGGCACCTATGTACTGCGGAACCAATAAAAAGGCGCTTTGTTCGCAGGAACAGATCGCGGACGCATTGATTCGGCTGCTGCGGGAAGAACCCTATGAATCCATCCGGATCAGCGCGATCTGCCAGGAGGCGGAGGTCTCGCGTCAGACATTCTATACGCTCTTCGCGTCGAAGGAGAACATCATCCTGTACGAGCTCGGCCGGAAACACCGCTTTACGCCGGGACAGACCTGCCGCTGCGAGGGCGCCGGCCTGACCCTGCGGGGGCTCTGCCGGGAATACAGTGAATATATTATAGAAAAAAGAGAGTTTCTGTCCCTCCTCGCCCGGAACCATATCTTCTACTTTGTCAGCAGCGGGCTTTCGAAGGCCTTTCTGGAGTGCACGCATTTTCTGCCGGGCGTTCCCGATCCGAAGCGCACCTTTGCCGCACGTTTCACGGCCGGCGGACTCTCCGGCGCCGCGCTGACCTATATTGAGGCCGCCGAGCCCATGAGTCAGGAAACGCTGGAGGAGACCTTCTTCTCCCTGTTTTCCGGACATTTTCTGACAGGGGAAGAAGAGCATGCGCCACAGGAGGCCGCAGATGGACAGGAATGAGAACAGGGAGGACGTCTGGTTTACCGGCCAGTACGACGAGGAACAGATTCCGGCAAGTCCCCGGCTGCGCACGGGACAGGCGCGGGGGCCACAAGCCTCAGGATCAGGAAATCCGCAGAACAGCCGTGCCGCGTCTGCCAGCGGGTTCCGGCAGGATGCCGATCCGACACGCGCCGAACAGGGGGCCCGGTGGAGCGGCAGCCCGGCTTCCGGCGGGTTCCGGCAGGATGCCGCACCCCAGCGTACCTATGTGGATTACAGCACCTTTTTCGATGATTTTCAGGCTGCCTATGACCAGTCTGTCCCTGAGAGAATCCGCCGGATGCGGGAGATGCAGAATTTCGGCGACTATATCAGTGCCCGGCGCAGTACCTTCCTGCAGCAGGCGCGCCTGATGGCGGATTACACGGATGACCAGCCGTATGACGGGTGTTTTCGCCGCTACTTTCCGACCTATCAGGACATGACGACGGCACAGCTGCGCGGGTATTTTACCTGGCGCACCCGGATGCGCGCGGTTTTCCCCGGGAATGTGCCGCCCGATTTTCTCCGGCAGACGCTGGAAAAAACGCCGTCCTATCTCTCAATCTGGCTGTATGAAATCATCAACGGCATCGGCGTTTCTTCCCCGGAGGACGGTCTGCAGAAGCTGACGGCGGCCGCCCGCCTGTTCCGCACGGAGGGGCTCAACACGCTTCCCGGGCTTTCTCCGGACACACGGGATGAGGCGGAGAAACTGTATGACCGCATTCTCCGCTGGGCGCGCGATTACGCGGTCTGTCACGACATCCCGCCGGAACAGGCCGGCGATCTGTTCCCGAAACACGCAGAGAATCCGCTGGATGTTCTGACGGAATTTGACAGCCGCTGCATTTCCGATATCCCCGCCGGATGCGGCGCCGGTTCGCCGCAGACCGCGCGCGGCCGCCTTCCGGAAGCCGCTGCGGCGTTTGTACTGCAGCCGGAAAACGCCGCCCGCATTTTTTCCGCGCTCTGCCAGGTTTCCCAGCCGGATCCGTCCAAATCTGCCCTGATGAAGAAGGATCCCGTCACCCTGCAGACGGCATCCGCCTGGGTGTATGCCTCTCTCTGCCGCTATCTCTGGATGGAAAAACGCACCACGCTGATCTCCCTGCATTTCGGGAACCGGGGATGGGTTCCGTACCGTCTGTTTGAATCCGCGATTTTCATTGACAGCCATCCGAAGAAAGAATATCAGTACAATGCAGGGAACGGGGAGATCTATCTGTGCCGGGGCGGCAGCTGGTACACGCAGGATTATCCTCTGGCGGACACGAAAAGTGAAGGACTCGGTAATGTCTGCCGCGAAACCGACCGGCTTCTCCGCGAACGGCTGAAACTGGGGCGTCCGATTGCCGCAAAGCGGCTTACTGCGCTGGAATCCGCCCTGATCCCGATGGCCGTGGACGCCTATCTGGCAGCCCGGGAGAAAGCGAAACAACCGAAAGTCCGGATTGACCTCTCGCGGCTGGACGCCATCCGGAAGGATGCAGCGGTTACCAGAGACCGGCTGATTGTGGAGGATCCCGCGGAGGAAATGTCCCCGCAGGCAGATATCTCTTCAAAGCCAGCGGCCGCGATTTCCATGCCGGCAGGCAGGCCTCAGGATCCGGAAGATTCCAAGCCTTCCGCCGGTGCCGTTTCTGCTCTTACCCCGCAGCAGCGGCAGTTTCTCACCCTGCTCCTGCAGGGGGCAGATGCGGTTGGATATGCCCGTGCCAATCATCTGATGCTCTCAGCCCTGACTGACAGCATCAATGAGGCCTTCTACGATGAAATCGGCGACAGCATCCTGGAGATGGACGGGGAGGCACCCGAACTGATCGAGGATTACCGGGATGACGTGAAGGAACTGCTCTCGTAGAACAGCGAAGCCGTGAGCTTTTCCGCTCGCAGCTTTATAACGATTGTTTTTCTCCTTCCTATCGGGCTGCCTGCCCCAGCTTCCGACCCTTCCGAAAAACACGTATTCGGATCGGATCAGAGCTGATCCAGGTAAATTTCCTGAAAAAAGTACCTTCAAGAGATTTGACTGCCGGATCAATCGTTGAGAAGGAAGTCATCGAGGTCGATGAGCGCTTCCTTCGAGCAAATATCATTGCTGCCCGATCCCCGGCACCTGTCCCGTCAGGTCCCCGGCGTCTTCCGGCGTGCGGCTTTCCCCGATCTGCCCGGGCACGAATTTTTCCCACGAGCGGACCCGCGTCAGCATTCCCTGCAGATCCAGGACGCCGCAGGCAAACCCTTTCCGCAGAAGTTCCACCGGCACAAATTCGTCGTATTTATCAAAATACGGTTCTTCATTCGGATACAGCAGATCCATCGGATTCAGCGGCTGCCGTGCCATGTCGGTCACGACGCAGAAAAATTCCGCCGGGTCTGCCTTCATGGTAAACTGCATGTAATACGGCTTTGCGCTGTCAAAGCCCTTCAGTCCCAGTACGGCCCCGCAGCGGATGCGCAGGAACCGTTCCAGTGCCATGAAGGCATAGGTGCCCAGCCACGGGAACAGCACCCACATGTTTCCGCCCAGGGAGATCAGCGGCGTCTCCAGAAGGCCGGAGTGCTGCGCCATCTTCCTGGCAGTCGCCAGACGAACTTCTGCATTGCGCATCAGATACGGATACGTCCGGTCCTCCCCCAGAACGCTCTTCATCCGCTCCAGGATGTGCGTGTGGATATCCCCCGGGCAGAGGCCGAAGTAAGCCGGCACCTTTCCCTTGACCATGTGACAGTACACGTTGTGGCGCTTGTGGTCGATTTCTTCCACCACCCAGACGTGTCCCGCAATGGCGATTTTCTCTCCGGCAGGCGGCGGCTGGACGATGGTTCCCAGTTCCTCGGAATCCGAGCGCACCGTGTACTCCTCATTCTCCTGAAAGACCGCGTAGAACTTGAAGGAACTGGTGATCCGCTCTCCCGCCAGACCCACGATCAGGCCGCCCCGCTCGGTGCGCTGGATGTGGTCGATTTCGATGAGATGCCGCAGAAGGACGCGGTAGTCATCTGCTGTAATTCGATGAAAATAGGAGAGTGAGAGAACGCGGCCCGCCAGCTCCGCGGGGGACATTTCCCCGCCGGAGGCCAGCGTGCTCATGGTCTGATGATACAGCAGGCTGTAGGGAAGGCGGTCCAGCCGGGGCGGCTCCACCCAGTGCGATTCCCGGTAGACCTGCACCAGCGCGATCCCCTGAATCAGCTGCCACGGGATATTCTCGGGGAGCATGGCCCGCGGTTCCGGCGGTTCTTCCCGCATCACAAACCACATCTCCGGCGGGGCGCCGCGGCGACCCGTCCGGCCCATCCGCTGCAGGAAGGAAGAGACCGTGAACGGCGCCCCGATCTGAAAGGCCCGCTCCAGCCGGCCGATATCGATGCCCAGCTCCAGCGTGGAGGTGGTGACTGTTGTCAGGCTCACCTCCTCGTCCTTCATCATCTCCTCGGCGGACTGACGCAGGGACGCAGACAGATTGCCGTGATGGATCAGAAAACGATCCGGCTCGTGCCTTGCCTCACAGTACTGGCGGAGCGTGGTGGTCACCTCCTCCGCCTCCTCGCGGGAATTGCAGAACACCAGGCACTTTTTGCCCCGCGTATGCTCAAAAATGTAACCAATTCCCGGATCGGCCGCCACCGGCGCCTGGTCAGTCGCGGTTTCCAGCACCGGAAGGGGCGCCGTGCCGGAATTCTGTCCTCCGACGGAAATTCCCGCAGGAAGGGAAGATGCCCCTCCTGCCGTTTCGCCTGATGCAGAATCTGGTGCCGAACCAGCCGATGCCCGATCGGCTGACGTCTGACCCGCTGCCGCACCCGGATCCTCCGTGGAAACGGTCGGGATCAGGAGCGCGTCGATGACGCTTCCTTCCGCGCCTTCCGCAGAGCCGCCGGACGCCCCATGCGACGGACTGCGGTCGGCGGAGGATTCCCCGTTCCGGCTTCCGCCCTGTTCTTCAGACCGGTTTCTGACGGATTCCATCCGACTCGGATCGGCGGCCTGCGGCCCGCTCACAAAGAAGTGTTCCATGGACAGCCGCCAGATCTGCCTGGATTCGTGAATGCGCGGAATCACCGTCCCTTTTCCGGTACCCGCGGCAAGAAACCGGCCCGTGGCCTCCAGGTCCCCGATCGTCGCTGAAAGCCCGACACGGCGCGGACTGCAGCCCGCCAGACGGTTCAGCCGCTCCAGAAGGCAGAGTGTCTGCCCGCCGCGGTCCCCTCGCATCAGGGAATGCACCTCATCGATGACGACAAACCGCAGATCGCAGAAGAGCTTCCCGATCACGGAGTGCTTGTGCAGCAAGAGTGCCTCCAGCGACTCCGGCGTGATCTGCAGGATCCCAGACGGATGCCGGATCATCTTGTTTTTGTGCGACTGCGACACATCCCCGTGCCAGTGCCAGACGGGGATTCCTTCCTCCATGCAGAGATCGTTCAGGCGCGCAAACTGATCATTGATCAGGGCCTTGAGCGGTCCGATGTAGAGCACGCCGACCGAAGCAGAGGGATTTTCCGACAGCAGCGTCAGAATCGGGAAAAAGGCAGCCTCCGTCTTGCCCGAGGCTGTGGACGCGCAGAGCAGAAGGTTTCCGTCGGTATTGAAAATTGCATCCCCGGCCGCCACCTGAATGGCGCGCAGGGACTGCCAATGATTTTTATAGATGAAATCCTGAATAAAGGGAGCATACCGGTTAAAAACATCCATCATTCTCTACCCTAACCCGTCCCTGATTCGTCTGCATAACGTTTCGCTTCCATCGTGTTTCGATCTTGTCCCGCCGCAGGTTTTCGACTGCAAATCCATGACTGCAGATTCACAGCCGTGAGTCCATCGCTGCGGCTTTGGCAACTCATATTGTAAATTCCGAATAATCGGTTTTCTGTGCGTCCGGATCTGCGGAGGCGGACAGCACCGCGGCATCGGCGCTCTCGGACAGTGCATCCTTCGCATAGGTGAATTCGTCGGACTGCAGGACTTCTCCCACCGAAAGCTCCGGGCGCTGATATAGTATGTCGATTACCTCGATGAAGTCGCGGATCACCTCCCGGGGAGTGATATGGGAATCCGAACCGATCCGGCTATACTCTATTTTTATAAAAATAGCAAGGTCTTCATCGGTCAGACGCGGCTCATAGTGATACAGCTGGGCATGGATCTCCGACAGTTTGCCGCACAGGACCAGCATTTCCTCCGCCGTAAGCGGTTCCAGATGAATCACCGGCCCCAGAAGATCCCGCATGCCTTCCCGCGAGAACTTTCCCTCCTGCAGCCGGGAGCGGAGCGCTTCGTAGCTGTACACCCCGCGCCGTGTATCCTCCACGCACTGCGGCGTGCCGCTCAGGAGAAATCCCAGATACCGGGCCTTGCCCTGCAGCGTGTCATTGTACATTGTGAGGATCTTCTCGTAATTGCTCTGCCGCGTGATCGTGTTCGGGATCTTGTAGATGTTGACCAGTTCGTCGATCATGATCATCATGCCGCGGTATCCCGCCTGGACCAGGAACCAGGCAAAGAGCTTCAGATACTCATACCAGGTGTCATCTGTGATGACCACACTCACGCCCAGATCATTTCTGGCTTCGGTTTTCGTCGCATATTCCCCGCGGAACCACCGGATCACCCGGGCCCGCTTCTCGTCATCACCATCCATGGTGCTGCGGAAGTACAGGGTCAGGAGCTTTGCGAAATCGAAACCGTGGACCATGTCGCTCATGGCATGGATCACGGAAAAGATTTTCTGCTCCACCGCTGTCTGGAAGAACGGGGAATCCATGGCGATCCCGTCAGCGGCCGTCTGCGACTGGATCTCTGTGATCCAGCGCTCCAGAATCAGCGGCAGTGCACCGCCTTCCGGCCGGGTGCGGGTGGACATGTTGGAGATCAGCTCCCGGTAGGTCGCCAGCCCCTGCCCGTGATTGCCGACCAGGCGGCGCTCCGGCGACAGATCCGCGTCCACCACAACAAATCCGCGGTCCATCGCGTAGCTGCGGATCGTCTGCAGGAGGAAACTCTTTCCGCTTCCGTACTTTCCGACAATAAAGCGGAAGGACGCGCCGCCGTCCGCAATCATATCAATGTCGGACAGCAACGCGTCGATCTCGTTCTTCCTGCCAACCGTAATATAGGGAAGACCAATCCGGGGAACCACGCCGCCCTTGAGAGACTGAATGATGGCGCCGGCAATCCGGGTGGGTATTTTCTTTTTCTGCTCTGACAAAATAGTTCTCCTCTGCTGACTCTGGCGGCGCGAAAATTTTCTCCCTCGGCCGCTCTTCCCGGAACCTCCCCGGTTCCGTCTGCGATCCATTGTATCACATCTTGCCGCATCATTTCCATATCTTGCCGCATGCGGCTGTAAAATGATAAAAAAATTGTTCTGCCGGTCCGAATGACAGAGCGCTGTCACCCGCTGAAAACGGCAGAACAGCAAAAGCGCCTTATCCAGCTCTCCGCAATTCGACTTGCGGCAGTCGGAAAAAGCGCCTTCTGTTAAGATTCCGCACGGCGCCGGAAAATGATTCTGCCGCCGATCATATACACGGCCGCCGTATTTCTTATCTGGCCGTCTTTTCCACCATCTGCGCAATCGCGTCCACGTTCTCCGCCGTGTTCATGCGCCCGGAATTGAGCATCAGATCATAGAGATGATAATCGCCGATGTCATGGTGCGTATAGTTGCGATAGTAAATGTCGCGGGCCGCATCGATCTTTTCCACATATTTGCGCAGTTCCATGCCTCCGTTTTCCTTCAGCTCGCCCGCCCGGCGGATGCGGAGCTCCTCGTCCGCATACAGGAAGATGGAGAACGCCGGAATGTGCTCCTCCCGCAGGATGAAGTTGGCGCAGCGGCCGACAATGATGCAGGGAGACTTGGCAAGATCCAGAATCACCTTACGCTGTGCCTGATAAATCCCGTCATGGGAGCTGAAATAGGCCGCAGAATTACTCAGGATGGATACCAGGAACCGGCTTCCCGAACTCATCTGTTCGCCCTCCGCCCGGATATCTTCCTCCGAATAGCCGCTCTCAGCCGCCGTCTTCTTCACAAAATCCTTATCGTACCACGGAATGCCGAATTTTTCGGACAGGCCCCGCGCGATGGTTCTGCCGCCGGCGCCGTACTGCCGGTTGATCGTGATGACCGGAATTCTCTTCTCTGTACTCATCCTCTTATCCCCCTCCTGCCTGATCGGATTCCCCCCGGAGCCGGATGGTCCGCATCCGCCCGCATGCCCCGCCGGGAGCCGACATCCTTCTGTTCCGTTTCATTTTATTCGATGACTTTCCGGAAAGCAAGAGGAGCCGCGGGCAGGATTGCCCGCGGCTTCAGTCATTGATCATGATACCTCATAAACCTCCGGTTGCGCGAAACTCGCACAGCTGTTAATTCACGCCTGCAGGAAAAATCCCCTTCCGCTCTCCCACCCGCCGTATGACAGAGAACGCCGCCTCTCCGGCAGCCCGGGGAGGCACATTAATTTTTCTCCCGCTCTGTGCGGAAAATGTTAAATTCACTTCGTGTATTTCCGTTGGTTCACGCTGAAATTCACCAATTTCAGAACTGTTTTTTTACACCTTCTTATTATAAAATAGTCCCTGTATCTGACAGACCTGCAGACGACGGGACTTCTCCCCGCAGAGGATGGGAGCGTCCGTGACGAACCGGGATCCGCACCGGCTGTCTCAGAGCTTCCGCCGCAGATCATGGAAGCACCTCTGTGATTCCGGGAGTTCCGCACCCTGCAGCACATATCGTCATCTGATTGAGGGAGGGTGGTTGTGTGAAAGAAACCAAAAAGCTGAAGCGGGCGGCCGTGCTGGCGGCGTCGGCCGTTCTCGCCGTCTCCGTTCTTGCCGGCTGTTCCAAAACAAGAATGATGTTCGGCACAGGCGGCACGGCCGGCACCTACTACGCGTACGGCGGCGTTCTCGCCCAGTACATGACAAACTACGCGGGCGCCAAGGTGACCGCAGTATCGTCCGGCGGTTCCAAGGTGAATATCCAGTCCATACAGGACGGCGATTTCCAGCTGGGCTTCACGCAGTCTGACGTCTGTGCCTATGCCTGGAACGGGGAAAAATCCTTTGCCAAGGACGGGGCGACCCACGATTTCCGCGTTCTCGGCGCCCTCTACGATGAAACCGTCCAGCTGTTCTCCATGGACTCTGACATCACCTCCGTCGAGGATCTGCGCGGAAAGCGGGTTTCCATCGGCGAAGCCGGATCCGGCGTCTACTTCAACGCACTGGATGTCCTCGAGGCCGCGGGAATGACCGTCGACGACATTCTCCCTCAGTATCAGTCTTTTGACGCCAGCAAGGAAGCGCTCAAGGACGGGATGATTGATGCCGCCTTCATCGTCGCCGGCGCGCCCACCCCCGCTATCACGGAGCTGGCTACCACCAACGGCGTCAGCTTTGTCCCGATCGACGGGGAACTCCGGGACAGCCTTCTGGCCGATCACCCCTACTATACCGCCGAAGACATTCCTGCCGGCACCTATCCGGGCCAGACCGAGGATGTCGGAACCATCACGGTCAAGGCAACCGTCATTGTCTCGGCAAACCTGTCCGATGACCTGGTCTACAAGATGACCGCGGCGATTTTCGACCACGCGGACGACATTGCTGCCGAAAACGCCAAGGGCGCCGAGCTCTCCCTGGAGGGGGCAACCAGTATCTCCGCCGCTCCGTTCCATGCGGGCGCCGCAAAATATTACGCGGAGCACGGAATCACCGTCGAGATGCTGGATCCGGCCGACGATCCGCTTCTGAATCCGGATGCTTCGGGAAATACCGCCGAAAGCAGCGGGAATTCCGGCGACGCGGCAAAGGATGCGCAGGAGGCAGAGTCCGTGACCGCGGACGAAGCGGACACGGAAACGGACGTGAGCATCGCTGAACCTGTCGTGGAATCCGCGGAAGACAGCACGGCAGCCGCCGGAAAAGGAGGCACCAAATGAAGAGCGAAAACGGAAATAATCCCGAGACGCGTTCGAACGCCGCTGCGGACGTCGATGCCGTCATGAAGAAATTCGACCGGGAATCCAACACCCGGATCTGGACGGGAACGCCCGGCCTGATTGTCAAAATCATCACGATCGCCTTCTCCGTCTGGTGCATCTACGTCACACTGTTTGCCACTTTCCTGGAGGAAATCCGGCTGACCTCCTTCCTCGGCCTGATCATCCTGCTGGGATTTCTAGTCTATCCGGCAAAGAAGGGGGACATCCGGGAAAACCACATGCCCTGGTATGACATGGTGCTGATGGCTCTCGGCGTCTGCTCCTTCTTCTACTTCACCTTCAACGCCAATGCGATTGTTCAGCAGGGAACCCGGTTTGCGCCGTATCAGATTGCAATCGGCATCGTAGGCATCATCATCCTTCTGGAACTGACGAGGCGCTGCGTCGGCATCCCGATTCTGATCGTCGCGCTGATCTTCGTGGTGTACGCCCTGGGAATCGGCCTCACGAACCCATCCTTCTTCGGACGCGTGCGCTACTTTGTGCGCAACATCTTTTATACCAAGGAGGGTATTCTCTCCACCCCGATCAATGTCTGCTCGCGGTACATCGTGATCTTTATTATTTTTGGCGCATTCCTGGAGCGGACCGGAATCTCCCAGTTCTTCATCAATCTGGCGAACTGCGCGGCGGGCAAATATTCCGGCGGACCGGCCAAGGTGTCCGTCATCTCCTCCGCGCTCTGCGGCATGGTCTCCGGTTCCTCCGTCGGCAATACCGTGACCACCGGTTCCGTAACCATCCCGATGATGAAAAAGACCGGCTTCCGTCCCGAATTTGCCGGTGCAGTTGAGGCAGCCGCCTCCACGGGCGGGCAGATCATGCCGCCGATCATGGGCGCCGCGGCTTTCCTCATGGCAGACTTTCTGGGCGTGCCGTATTCCACGATTCTGGTTGCGGCCATCATCCCGGCACTGCTGTATTTTATCGGTATCTTCATCTCGGTGCATCTGGAGGCCAAGAAGGAAGGACTGTCCGGCATCCCGGCAGACCAGCTTCCGCATTTCGGGCGGCTGGCCAAAAAGATCTACCTTCTGCTGCCGCTCGTTATGCTGGTCGTGTGGGTATCCGGCAATTTCATGACCATGCAGAGAGCCGCGACGTATGCCATCCTCCTCTCGATTCTGGTCAGCCTCTTTGACAAGGACAACCGGATTACGCCGCGCAAGTTCTTCGACGCACTGGAGGCGGGCGGTAAGGGGACGATCACCGTCGCCGCTGCCTGCGGCGTGGCCGGCATTATCTCCGGATCCATCACCATGACCGGCCTGGCCAATGAGATGATCAACGGCATCATCGCCGTCGCGGGATCTCATCTGATCATCGCGCTGCTGCTGACGATGCTCTGCTGCATCGTGCTGGGCATGGGCGTTCCGACGACCGCCACCTACTGCATCATGGCGGCGACCTGTGCACCGATTCTGATCCGCATGGGCGTTCCGGCCATCGCGGCACACTTCTTTGTCTTCTACTTCGGCATCGTCGCAGACATCACGCCGCCCGTCGCCCTGGCCGCTTATGCGGGAGCCGCCATCGCGAAGTCCAACCCGATGAAGACCGCCCTGCGGGCCTCCCAGCTTGCGATTGCGGCGTTCATGGTGCCCTATGTGATCTGCTACAACCCGGCGCTGATTCTGGTGGACAGCACGCCGCTGCAGGTCGTCATTGTCTTCTGCACCACGCTGATCGGCCTGTTTGCACTGGCCGCCGCCTTTGAGGGATATGTCTTCACCCGGACACCGGTCTGGATGCGGCCGCTTTTCGCCCTCGGCGGCATTCTTCTGATCGCACCGGAGACGGTCACTGATGTGATCGGCCTCCTGCTCGTGTTCGCAGGGCTCCTGATCCAGTACCGCCGGAGCCGGGCACAGGCTGGCGGGCCGGGGTCCGGACATCGAAATCCGAAGCCCGGTGCCGCTGCGGCAGGCTAAAAAATCCGAAGCACTCCGCACATACAAACCTGCAAGAGAAGATCTGTTTTCTGTCCGCGATGAGAATTCAGACTGTACTGCTTCCTGTTCTGAAAATGACAGAGCCGCCCGGAGGGGGAATTCCCTTCCGGGCGGCTCTGTCTATTTTATGTATTCTCGGTATTTCGTCCACTGCACCATTCTTTCATGACACCGAATAAAGGCTGAAACACTTTAAGTCCCCGTACGACCTTCTTTGATTCCATGATTCAGATAATGCAGGTAATACTGCCGCCAATGATCACCAAATGCTGCTTGTAAGTCTGGATAACGGTTTTTGTAGGCTACAGGGTTAAATTGTGCGGATGCCTGACGTCCCTCATCCATTCCGTTATTTATAAAATGCTCAAACAGTGCATCTACACTATTTCCAAAAGCAGCCTTCAGATCTGCATATTTCGTTGAATAGTATTCAGGGTCAAAGACAGGGCTATAGTCAATTCCATCCTTATAATATACAGATACAGTGGAATCATCAATCGGTGGATCGCCGCCGTACGTGTCGGGATCACTTGTTGTTGGAATCACAACCCGCCAGAAATCTCCATGTTTTACCATTCCCGACTGATTTCCGTATACGGCATTAAAAAAAACCTGATTAAACTGAAACATAAATGACGATGAAACCGTTTTGGGCAATATAAAAACAGTTGAGGTATCATAACGAAATTGAAGCGAGCCATCCGGATGATTCTGATAGATTCCCTGCGGATTTGTGAAAATGATATCATGCATCGTTTGCCTTATGCCAGCCTGAATTTTTGTACCGACGCTCCCAGTCCATCCAAACGAAAAACCTACAGCAGGTGGGAATCCAGCAGAAATGCTGTAACTGTACTCAGCAGCATCAACAATGGAGGTCTCAGGTGCTCCCGTAACGATGATCGAACCCTGATAATAAGGAGCTATTCCATGAGAATAACGCGTTGTGACCATGGCAATCCCATAATAAGGGTCGATATAGTTAGAATCATTAACGATCCATTGATCGTAGTTACCATCCGTCATGATATTTCTTTCCAGATAAAATGCTGTCTCGTATTTTCCTTTTAGTCCTGTTCGCGGTGATCCTGCTTCATAATAAGTTCCATAAAATGACATGGACAATGTAAGATAGTATATATTACCAGCATTCGTGCTGCTGTCAAAATTCACGTGATTCACTTTCGAAATGAATTTTGATCTTGCAGTCTCCCTGTCCGGATCATTCGCATCCGAAATCAGTGAATAATAAGAGCCATTTTTATGGTAAACTGATAAAATTACCTCTTTCAAAGGCCTTTCTGTTGGAATTGCGTAAACAATCTGTCTTTCAGAAAATAATTCCGGATAAACCGTTGCCAATTCCGTATAATGACTGACATCGACGATCTCTCCATCCGACATTTGTTCGATATCGTCTTTTTCTTGATTCAGATTCATCATCAGTTCATCATCTTTCAGAATTGATTCTCTGGTCGGCAAACTTGTTATTTTATTATGAAACGATGTGTCATAGATCGATAAATCATATTCCTCAGCAGAATCCGTTTCTGTCCGATCAGGGGCACTCTGCGCATTTTCTACGCTGTCAATGCCACTTGTATCATTGTCGAAATCATCATCACTGCTTCCTCCAATGACATTTTCTTTTATATTTTTGTAATTATAATCATTTGATATAGATTCTATACGATCCGTATTGTTGCTCTTTTCGTATTCTCTTTCATATACCGATGAATATCCCTCTGAATCTCTGATTTGGGGAGCACGTGTTTCATCAACTGGTACAGATGTCTGTTCTGACACGTCCTGTGTTTCATGGTATTCCGGATCGGCTGAAATATTTCCAGATGCCATCATCATAATGCATGCAGATAAAAAAACTCTTTTACGTTCTTTTATGCCAAACTTTATCACTTTTTATACCCCCCCCCATTTATTTTTATCGTTTTCGTCACCTCTGATATAAGACATTTCTCTATCTCCCTCTCCCTCAATTTTTATTGTTTATTCCAACATATAAACTCCATTTATAATTTATCAAATTCTTTTCGTAGTGTCAAGGATCCACCACAGTACGGCGTAAAAA
>OMZJ01000016.1 GCA_900315495.1 uncultured Lachnospiraceae bacterium | reverse complement strand
CAAATTCAGCCAAGCGTATCCGAATCGCCTGGCAATTCCCGTGACAGCCGTTGGGAAAAATGCTAAAATACAGGGCATCACCGCCGCCGGGAATGCCTGGCGGACATACACGAATCATTTCCCTGCAGGGCAGGCCCCCGCCGCACCGGCCGCGCGGAAGGCCCGGCGGGCATACGGTTATCTTTTCCGCGGATGCGGGAAACCCGCTGATCCGAGGAGTCCCGGGAAACAAAGAAAGAGGAGGAAACTGCTGCATGCGGATAGAACTGGAAGATCCAAATCGGAAGGAAGATGCCATCGATAAACTGGTGGACGGCCTGGAACCGGTCAAAAATGAAAAGCGGACGTTCAAATCCGAGATCGCCAAGATGAAATCTCTCGGCCGGAAGGCCGGATTCCAGTACTTCCTGGATTACTATAAATGGCCGGTCATCATTGTCATCATCGCCGTCATCGCGGTGATCTCGATCGTCCATTCGGTGCGCATGAACAGCCGGCCCTGGATCATGGAACTCTCCATCTACAACAATGCCGTGGACGATGACAGCAGTCTGGATGCCCTCTCCAGGGAATTTGCCGAGGCAGAAGGGCTGAGCCTGAAGGATTACCAGATCCTCTTCTCCGCGGACAGCTACTACAACCCCGATCAGATGTCGGAGCAGCAGATTGCCACAGTCACCAAGTTTTCGGCGCAGATCGCCGCGCAGGAACTGGATATCATCGGAGGCGACCGCACCTTCCTGGATGATTACGGATACGGGCAGGAAGACAGTGTCTATTTCGCAGACCTGCAGGAGGTGCTGCCCGATGCCGTGTTCAACCGGCTGAATGCCGACGGGCGCATTTACTGGTCCAAATACACGGACAAGGACGGCAATGTGACCGGCAAGTATGCGGCCGCGATCAACATCGAGAACTCCAGGCTCACAAACGAGGGCGGCCTTCTGATCACGCCAAGCTACATCGGCATCGCCGTCAACACCCAGCGCCTGGACACCGCCGTTGATTTCATCATCTGGAATTTCGGCCTGGAAGACCTGGACACCCGCAGTTCGGACGGCGGCCACACCGCCATTGAGGCGGCAGGCGGCAGCGAGGCTGCGGAGAACCCCCTGACCGGCAGTGAAACGGCGGCGGACAATGCGTCGGGAAGCGGAAGCTGAAAATGCCCCGGCAGAATCCGTCAGAGAGAGAAAGAAAGCAACGGAACGATCGATCAATCAACCGGTAAAAGGATCGAAGGCAGCCGGATCGTCAGGACGAACCTCAGAAAATGAGGCCGAAAACACCGGTATTCCGGATCTGACTGCAGGATCCGGACCGAAAACAGACAGAGAAAGCCGGCCGCGGGACAATAAACGTCCCGCGGCCGGCTTTTCTTTGATCTGCTCTCTTCCCTTATTCCTCCGGCATGGTCACCGTGACATGATCCAGGTGCCAGATGTCGTCGACATACTGCTGCACGGTGCGGTCCGAAGTGAACTTGCCGCTGCAGGCTGTGTTGAGCATCGCGGAGCGCGCCCAGCCCTTCTCGTCGCGGTACATCTGTTCGATCTTCATCTGTGCCTCGTGGTACGGGCGAAAATCCTTGAGGATGAAGTACCGGTCCGCAGGGCTTCCATTGTAACCGTTCAGCAGAGAATTGTACAGGTCGCGGAACAGCTCCGGATCCTCCGGTGAATAGAAGCCGTTGATGAGCTGCATCAGGACCTGGCGGATTTCCATGTCGCTGTTGAAGATCTCGTGGGGGTCGTAGCCGCCGCACTGCTCATACTCGATGACCTCGTCCGCCTTCAGGCCGAAGATCACGGCGTTCTCCTCGCCGACCTCGTCCACGATCTCTACATTCGCGCCGTCCAGGGTGCCCAGCGTGATCGCGCCGTTCAGCATGAATTTCATGTTGGACGTGCCGGAAGCCTCCTTGGATGCCGTGGAGATCTGCTCTGACACATCGGCCGCAGAGATGATAATCTCCGCGTTCGACACGCGGTAGTTCTCGATGAAGACGACCTTGATCTTGCCGCCGATCGAGCGGTCATTGTTGATGACATTGGCCACGTTATTGATCAGCTTGATGGTCAGCTTCGCCAGGCGGTATCCTGCTGCTGCCTTCGCACCGAAGATGAAGGTGCGCGGATAGAAATCCATGTCCGGATGCTGGCGGATCTGGTTGTACAGGAACATCACATGCAGGATGTTGAGCAGCTGTCTCTTGTACTCATGCAGCCGCTTGACCTGCACGTCGAAAATCGAGCGCGGGTTCACCTCGATCCCGTTGTGCTCCTTGATGTATCTGGCCAGGCGCAGCTTGTTCTGGTACTTGATGTTCATGAACTCGTGCTGGCATTTCTCGTCGTCCACGTACACCTTCAGGGCGGAGATCCGCGGCAGGTCGGTGATCCACTCGTCGCCGATCTTGCTGGTCACCCAGTCTGCAAGGAGCGGATTTGCGTGGAGCAGGAAACGGCGCTGCGTAATGCCATTGGTCTTGTTGTTGAACTTCTTCGGCCACATCTCGTAGAAGTCCTTCAGCTCCCGCTTCTCCAGGATCTCGGTATGAAGCTTCGCCACGCCGTTGACCGAGAAGGAGCCGACGATGGCAAGGTTGGCCATGCGGACCTGTCCGTCATAGATGATCGCCATCTTCGCGATCTTCTCCTGATCGTTCGGATAGTGCTCCTGGATCTGCAGCACAAAGCGGCGGTTGATCTCCTCGATGATCATGTAGATGCGCGGCAGCAGGCGGGAGAACAGCTCGATCGGCCATTTCTCCAGTGCCTCAGACATGATCGTGTGGTTGGTGTAGGCACAGCACTTTGTCGTGATGTCCCATGCCTCGTCCCAGGTGAGCTTCTCCTCATCGAGGAAAATCCGCATCAGCTCGGCCACGGTCATGGACGGATGCGTGTCATTCATCTGGAAGACCACCTTCTCGTACAGATGGTGGACGTCGCCGCCGTGCATTCTCTTGTACTTCGCCACCGCGGTCTGCACGCTGGCGGAGATGAAGAAATACTGCTGCTTCAGGCGCAGTTCCTTGCCGGCATAGTGATTGTCATTCGGGTACAGGACCTCGACGATCGTCTTTGCCAGGTTCTCCTGCTCCACCGCCTTCTGATAATCGCCGCGGTCAAAGGAATCCAGATTGAAAGTATCAATCGGTTCCGCGTCCCACACGCGCAGGGTGTTGACCACGTTGTTGCCGTAGCCGACAATCGGCATGTCATACGGAATCGCGCGGACCGACTGGTATCCCGCCTGCTTGTAGTAGGTGCGGCCGTCCTCCCCGATGGAGACCGAGGTATACCCGCCGAACTTGACCTCGCAGGCGTACTCGGAGCGGCGGATCTCAAAGGGGTTGCCGTCCCGGAGCCAGTCGTCCGGGACCTCCACCTGATAGCCGTCCACGATCTTCTGCGCAAACATGCCGTATTTGTACCGGATGCCGCAGCCATAGGCGGGATACCCCAGGGTGGAGAGAGAATCCAGGAAACAGGCGGCCAGCCGGCCGAGGCCGCCGTTTCCGAGTGCGGGATCCGGCTCCTGATCCTCGATGGCATTCAGGTCGAATCCCATCTCGTTCAGGACATCCGCCACCTCATCCCGCGCGCCGATATTGATCAGATCATTGCCGAGCGCACGGCCCATCAGAAACTCCATGGAGAGGTAATAGAGCGTCTTGGCGTCCTGCTTCTCATACTGTTTCTGGGAGGCGATCCATTCGTCGATGATGATGTCCTTCACCGCGTAGCAGGTTGCCTGATAAACCTGCTGCTCGGTCGCCTCATCCATCGTCTTGCGGAACAGCGTGCGCACGTTGTAGATAATCTTTTTCTTTAATTCGGCCTTGTCGATCTTCGATTCAATCATTGCTCCGTCCTCATCCGTTCTTCTTCACGCCGAGCGTAACGGTCTCGCCGTTGATGTTCCATTCCTTCGTGTATCCCGCAGGCGTCTCTGCCTCCACTGTATCGGCCAGGGTCACCCGGCGGATTTCATCGCCGTACTTTTCGAAAATACCGCAGATCTGATCGCTGCCCTCGAAGGTGATCGAAATCCGGTCCATCACCTCAAAGCCCGCCTCCTTGCGCATCGTCTGCACCTTGCTGATGATCTCGCGCATGAAGCCCTCCTCCCGGAGCGCATCGGTGACGTTGCAGTCCAGAACCACCGTGACATCGCCCTCGTTCTCTGTGACATAGCCCGGCTTCTGCACGGAGGTGATCAGGAGATCGTCCTCGGTCAGATCCACCGGCTGCCCGTCAAAGTCAAAGTGCAGCTTTCCGGCGGATTTGAGCTCATCCATCGCCGCGTTCCCGTCGACCGCAGCAAGGGCCGGACGGATCGCTCCCAGAAGCTTTCCGTACTTCGGACCCACGGTCCGCAGCTGCGGCTTGAACTCATAGGTCGTGAAATCGCGCACATCGCCCGTGAAGGTGACCTTCTTCACGTTCAGCTCATCCGCGATGATGTCGTCATACAGCCCTTCCAGCGCAAACGGCGCACGGATGAACATGCCGGCCAGCGGCTGGCGGTTCTTGAGATTCGCCGCGTTGCGGGCCGCGCGGCCCATGACGACGATCTTCTCCACCTCCGCCATGCGCTGCTCCAGATCGGTATTGATCCAGGCTTCATTCGCCGTCGGATAGAAGGCCAGATGAATGGATTCGGGTGCCGACGGATTCACGGAGCGGACGATGTTCTGGTAGATCTCCTCCGTCATGAACGGAATCATCGGTGCTGCCGCTTTGGCGAATTCGGACAGGCAGGTATACAGCGTCATATAGGCGTTGACCTTATCCTGCTCCATCCCCTTGGCCCAGAAGCGCTCGCGGCTGCGGCGGACATACCAGTTGGACAGGTCGTCCACGAAATCCTGCAGCACATGGGCGGTCTCGTTGACCTTGTAATCCGCAAGGTCCGCATCCGCCGCCTTGATCGTGGAATTCAGGCGGGACAGGATCCAGCGGTCCATGACGCCCAGCCGGTCATAGTCCAGCGTGTGCTCCATCGGGTTGAAGCTGTCGATGTTGGCGTACAGCACATAGAATGCGTAGGTATTCCAGATCGTCGACAGGAACTTGCTCTGCCCCTCGGTCACGGCCTTGTCGGACCAGCGCTTCGGCAGCCACGGCGCGGAGTTGACATAGAAGTACCAGCGCACCGCGTCTGCTCCGTGCTTGTTGAGCGCATCCATCGGATCCACCGCGTTGCCCTTGGACTTGGACATCTTCACGCCGTCCTCATCCAGCACGTGCCCCAGCACGATGACATTGCGGTAGGGCGCTTTGTTGAACAGGAGCGTCGAGATCGCGAGCAGGGAATAGAACCATCCTCTGGTCTGGTCGACTGCCTCACTGATGAAATCCGCCGGGAAGTTCCGGTGGAACTCCTCCTGGTTTTCAAACGGATAGTGATACTGCGCGAACGGCATGGATCCGGAATCGAACCACGCATCGATGACTTCCGGCACCCGGTTCATCCGTTTTCCGCACTTCGGGCAGCGCACATGCACCTTGTCCACATACGGGCGGTGCAGCTCGATCTTCTCCGGGCAGTCTGCCGCGCGCTCCTTCAGTTCCTTGATGCTTCCGATCGAAACGCGTTCGCCGCAGTCCGGGCACTCCCAGATATTTAACGGCGTCCCCCAGTAGCGGTTGCGGCTGAGGCCCCAGTCCTGCACGTTTTCAATCCAGCTGCCGAAGCGGCCGTCCCCGATGGACTGCGGGATCCAGTTGACCGACGCGTTGTTGCGCACGAGGTCGTCCCGCACCGCCGTCATCTTGATGAACCAGGTCTCCCGGGCGTAATAGAGAAGCGGTGTGTCACAGCGCCAGCAGTGCGGATAATCGTGCTCCACCTTCGGCGCGGCAAACAGCAGCCCGCGCTCCTCCAGATCCTTCAGGACCTCCGGATCGGCGGATACAGCGCCCTCGTCCCGGATCTCGTGCTCGGTCGGCTTGCAGCGCATACCCGCAAACTTTCCGGTCTCTGGCTTCATCCGGCCCTTGTCGTCCACCATCTGCACGAACGGCGCGTCGTACTTGCGGCCGACCCGGGCATCGTCCTCACCGAAGGCCGGCGCGATGTGGACAATGCCGGTGCCGTCCGTCATCGTCACATAATCATCGCAGTAGACAAAGAAAGCCTTCCGGTGCTGCTTTTCCACCGCGTCCGCGGCACACTGGTACAGCGGTTCATACTCCCGGTGCTCCAGTGCGGATCCCTTCATTTCCTCCAGGATCTCGTACGCCTGTCCGCCGTCCTTCGCCAGACCGCCGAGAACCTTGTCCAGAAGCGGTTCCGCCATGTAATAGGTATATCCGTCGGCCGCCTTCACCTTCGCATACATTTCCTCCGGGTTCACACAGAGGGCGATGTTGCTGGGCAGCGTCCACGGCGTCGTCGTCCATGCCAGGAAGTAGGCATCCTCGCCCTTCACCTTGAAGCGGACCACCGCCGTACGGTCCTTGATCGTCTTGTATCCCTGGGCGACCTCATGGGTGGAAAGCGGGGTTCCGCAGCGCGGGCAGTACGGGACAACCTTGAACCCCTTGTACAGAAGGCCCTTGTCCCAGATCTGCTTTAACGCCCACCACTCGGATTCAATGTAGGAATTTTCATAGGTGACATAGGGGTGCTCCATATCGGCCCAGAAGCCGACGCGGTCCGAGAACTCCTCCCACATGCCCTTGTATTTCCAGACGCTTTCCTTGCACTTGTGGATGAACGGTTCGATTCCGTAATTCTCGATCTGGTCCTTGCCGTCGATGCCGAGGGATTTCTCCACTTCAATCTCCACCGGCAGTCCGTGGGTGTCCCAGCCGGCCTTCCGCGGCACGCAGTATCCCTTCATGGTGCGGTAGCGCGGGATCATGTCCTTGATGGTCCGGGTCTCGACGTGGCCGATATGCGGCTTGCCGTTGGCTGTGGGCGGGCCGTCGTAGAACATATATTCCGGCCCCTTCTTCCGTTCCTCCATACTTTTCTCAAAAATCTGGTTGTCCTTCCAGAATTTGATCACGTCCTTCTCACGGTCCACAAATTTCTGGTCCGTGGCGACTTTGCTGTAAAGCATCGGGCTGCTCCTTTCTTCTCTTGAAGCCAGGCATCGGTGGAAAATGAACCTGTGATAAAAAAGGCCCCGTCCCAACAGGGCGAGGCCTCGCAACCACCTATTGTCATGGCATACGGCTGTGCGGCAAGCACAGTGATACGCTTCCCTGTAACGCCAGGAGAACGGCACAGCTTACACACCTTCCCGGGAAACCTGCGGGTTCCCGCCGGGCTTTCAGCCTGCGGCTCCGGAGTGATCTTCACACATGTCCCGCGGTCCGGCCTCACACCGCCGCCGGCTCGCTTTGCCTTCGGGACATGGCTACTCTCTCCATCACAGCCTTTGTGACGCAAGTATAGGTATTTTCCCATGTGTTGTCAAGTTTTCCCGCGCCGGAGCGGCTTTCGAAACGCGGCCGCGGAACGGCTATGCGAAAACAGCGGCCAGACCGGCAGCGGCGGGACGCCGATGTTTCGCCGCACCGGTATACGCTCCGGAAGCGGACGGCGGCACGGATGCGCGGCTTTACAGCTGCGACACCGCCAGCGCGATTCCCCGGCCCTGTTCCGAAACCGCGCAGTAAAAGTGGTATACCGTGCCGTTATGACGGAAGACAAATGGCTTGTGGGCAAACCGCGCGTCATAGTCCTCCGAGGGGCTGACAAGCGGCGCCCCGTCCCATTTTGTCCAGTGAATCAGATCCCGGGAGCACGCAAAGGTGTCGTATGCCGTGCCGTCCCCGGCAAAGTAATAATTCATGACCCAGAGACTGCAGTCCTCCATCCGGAGCAGCTGCGGATCGCCGGCGATGTTCCAGCGGTCCGTGATGCCGTTTTCCAGCACCGCGCCGCCTCCGACTCTCTGCCAGTGCACCATGTCGCGGCTGACGGCGATGCCGATCCGCTCGATCGAGAACGGCTGGCTCTTCGCATTGTAGAACATCACAAAGGGGGCGCCCAGAGTCTCAGCGCGGTCGCGGACCACGCAGCTTTTGTACAGCGTGGTCCGCTCAAACGCCCTGGCATCCGGATCATTCTCCGCCAGGACCGGAAGCGGCAGGCAGGAAAACGCGTCCGGCCGGATCTCATCGGCGGAGGCCATGCCGATCCGCAGGGGGTCCGTCTCATATCCGGGCAGTGCCCCGCCGATATAGGACATCCAGTACTTTCCGTCCCACCGCTCCGGTGCAAGCGTCCCGCCCCATGCGGGGTCGATCAGACAGAGGCTTCCGTCCTTCTGGCAGCAGTCCCATCCCGGCCGGATGCCGTTTCTCGTAAGTTCCGTCCCGGAAAGAGCGCTCTCCTGCCCTGCTGTTTTTCCGTCTCCCGCAGTCTTCCCGCCCCGGGCATCCGCCGTTTCCCTGTCCGGCAGATTCTGTGTCAGAAGTTTCCCCTGCGGCTCCCAGTGAATGAGATCCGACGAAACCGCAAGCCAGGTCTCATAGCCCGGCATCTTGCTGTCCGGGCGGAAACGCACATAGATCATGCCGAAGATTCCGTCCGGACGCGCAAAGACGTTCGGGCAGTCCATCAGGACGCCCTCCTCCGCCAGAACCATGCCGACCTTGCAGGGTGTCCGAAGGCTTTCGTACACTTCCCGCATCTCTTCCTCTGAAACCAGATTCTTTTCCATTCCCCCTCCTTTTCTGTCCCGGCCGCGGCATGCCGGCGGCCTGCGGAAATCAGACGGCAGCTGTTTCCAATCCGGCCGTGCTGCCGGCAGCCGGCCTTCTGGCAGTCCTGTGCCTGTATCACAGGCGGATCTCCCCCGGTCATCTGCTTCCGGGATTCTTCTCCCGGCGGAGGACCTTCAGGACCGGCGCCTGCAGAAGCCCTGTGCCAAAAAGCTGCAGATGGGTGGAGGCGCCGTCCTTTCTCTTCCACACCAGGGTGGTGGAGAACTGAAGGCAGATCGTATTGGCGCCGTCTGCGAGTTCTTCCGTGACCTCGATTTCCGCGGGGAAACCGGCCAGCCGTCCCGCTTCCTTTCCGTTGACTGTGACCAGGACGGCATCTCCGCCGGCGGGGATGCGCAGCCGGTACCGCGCATCGGGATTCTTCTTCAGCGGGAAGCTCTGCTCGTACCGGTACCACCCCGTGAACCCCGGATCATACGCCGGGCCGTTCATCGAGGGCAGAAGATGTCCCGACACCCGCGCATACGGCTGGAATTCCCCGGAATTCCGCTCCCCCGCGCGGGAAACCTTCCACTCCCCGGCAAGTTCCCGTTCCTCCGCCGTCTCCCAGACCGCATCCGGCGAAACGGTATCCGGCGACAGGATCACGAAGAGGTCCTGACCCGGATCCAGCCGAAGCGGCATCCGGCCATCCTTGAGGGGTACCGTCTCCGCGGAATTGCTCCACACATCATAGAGAACCGCCGCATGCACAGCGCTTCCTATCTCCGGCCGCCAGATCACCTCCGTGTCCACCGGCTGATCCGTGCTCTCATTGAAAAACATCACAATCCGCCTGTCACCCTCCCGGCGGCAGAAGAACCGCAGATCCGGGCAGAAATCCCGGACCATGGCCGGCGGTGCGGCCGCTCCGGCCACCGCCGCTGCCAAATCGCTTTCCCGCACGCAGACCACAGCTGCGGCAAACGCCGCAGGGAGCGGCTGCCCGTCAAAATCCGTCTCCGGCAGGCGGTTCAGGCAGAACACATGCACGCCGGCTGCCGCGGCACGGATCAGGAACTTTGCCGTCCTGCGGGAGACTGCACCTGCCTCGGGAAGGATGATGCTGGAATACGATCCCTGCCCGCAGGTCACCCGGCCGTCCCTGCACGCAGCGTGCGGGCCGCCCGGGGTGCCGTAGCCGCTGTCCAGCCGGACTCTTGCGCTGCCGGATTCCGCGGAATCGCCGCTTCCGGCCCCGTCCTCCCCGGCATCTGTCTTTTGTGCCGCGGCGGAAGGTTCCTCCTCTTCCAGGATATCCGCGGGGATCACGTCGCAGTCGATCTGCCTTCTAAGCAGCTCCCGCGCCGCCCGCTGGAACAGACCCGCGCCTTCCTCCTTTCCCTCATACCACTCCGACTCTGCGTGATAGACCACTGCGGCCTCGGTCTCGGGGATCCCGCGGGAGAGGAGCGACGCGCCCCGCTGCAGCCCTTTCATCAGCCAGACGAAATCTGGGTACTGGGGGTTGTTCCCCCGCGCGTAGAAGTGCGGCGGACAGTCCGGATCCGGGTAGGTCACAGAGAAAGCGTGGGGTACGAATTCATTGATGCCGGACACCAGCATGTGGCAGGACAGCCAGCGCATCAGGGATACGCCCTCCGCCCATCCGTAGTTGCCGAACAGCTCCACCAGCGCCCGCCCTTTCTTTACAGGGTCGATATGCGCCTCCCCGGCGGCAAGCTTTGCCATGCCGTAATGGAAAAACTCCCCGTCCTCATCGCCCGCGATCCACTGGTGGATCTTTCCGGTGAATCCCGGCACAATCTGTTCGTGCACCAGGTCGATGCCCGCCATCTGCCGGCCATGCATCTCGCGAAAGTAGTGGCCGATACTGCACCCCAGGCGGGAGGAGGCATTCGCGTCCTCAATGATGTGGCCGATATACTCCACTCCGTGATCCGCGCACCACTGCCCGACCTGTGCGGTAAAGCAGGAATACATAAGCTTCGTCGCCTCGTCCATGTAGGTTTCCCGGATCCGGCCGGTCTGCGCGCCGGAATCATACCAAAGCGCCGGGAGATTTTTCCGGAAATCCGATCCGTACCGGGCCCGGAGCCGCTCTTCCAGCTGCCGGCTCCAGGGGAGCCGGACATCCCGCCGCCCCAGAACCGCGTCAAACGGATATCCGGGCTCATTGCCGAATTCCGGCTCATCCGAAAAGAAGCCGGCCAGGGTATTCCCGAAATAGGGCGCAAAATGCGCGTAGTGGGGCTCATAGACCTCGTCAATCAGGACACGGACCGACGCCTCATCGATCAGGTTCATGTACTGCGGGCGGCCGCCCCCGGTCTGGGTGGCAAAGAGCACAAACAGGCGGTACTTTCCCGCGGGAAGGTCAAAATAGACAAAGCCGTCCCGGACCCGGTTCGTCAGGTCCAGCACCCCTTCCGGGCAGATATCCAGCGACTCCGTGTCCGGCTTCGGGAACGCCAGCACGCCGATCAGCCGGGCATCGGAGGGCAGGAACGGCGCAATCAGGACCGCCGATTCCCGGCAGGGGCCCAGGATATCCATATGGCGCTCGGCCAGGTACCATTTGGCAAGCGCCGGATGTTTCGCAAAGCCCCCGTTCGCGTGTCCGGTGGGAAACCGGCTGTCATCCAGGATCCAGATCCGCATTCCGCACCGTTTCGCTTTTTCCAGAACTGCGGATACGATCTTCCACCACGCCGGCCCGCAGAAGTCCGGATGCGGCCGCGATTCCAGGCAGATTTCCCGGATGCCGCAGGCCGCGATTTTGTCCATCTCCTCCAGAACGGCGGACTCCTCTTCCCCCTTCATCCAGAGGAAGGGAAGGATGTGACTGGTCACATCTTCCTCCCGCACCGGCACGATCGATCTCTTCTCCATTGTCTCTCCCTTCTCTGACGGGCTCAGTTCCTCCCGTCAAGGCCGTTCACCGGCCTGTGCCCTCACGCGCCGCTTCCGCCGGAATCTGCATTTCATACGTGCCCGAACCCACCCGGTGCACCGGCTTCCCGGTCTCATCCGGGATCCAAGCGGACAGATTCGGTGGGATCCGGACGGACAGACGGACGCTGCCGTCCTCCTGCCGCTTCCACGCCGTGATCACCCGGCCAGCGGGGAAGGTTTCCTCCGCCTGGCAGAAATCCAGCTGCGGCGCAAAATACGGGCGGATGACAATCTCCCCCGTCAGGTTCTGATCCCGCACGGAGGGCAGGCCGCCGGGGCCCGTGTAGAACCACTCGTCCAGGCTTCCCAGCATCAGGTGATTCTGCGAGCCGTGGGGATGATTCGGATCCGGCCCATCCCACGCCTCGGTCAGGGAGGTCGCACCGCACCGGACCTGATAGCCATAGCCCGGTTTGTCCGTCACATCCGCCATCTGTGCCAGGAGATCGTCCATCCCGAAGCGGTGCAGTGCCGCCACCAGATAGGGATGTCCGACATCGCCGGCGGTCACCGCGCCGTCTCTGGCTTCCACGGATTCGCGCAGATGCCGGATCACCTGTTTTTCCGCTTCCGGGGGAACCAAGCCGCAGATTAACGACATCGCCTGCGCCGTCTGGCTGCCGTCTGCAATCCACCCGCTCTGCGGATCCAGAAACAGGGTGCGGAAGCTCTCCTTTGTCTCCTCCAGGCGGCTCTTCCAGAGAGCCGTATCCTCCGGCAGGGCACAAAGCTTCGCCGCCTCTTGCAGTACCGCAAGATCCTGGGCATAGATGCAGGTGGCCGTCACCGCCCGCGGCGTATTCTGGGAATAGGGCGGCGTCGGGCCCACATCCAGCCAGTCGCCCAGGCCGTGGTGCAAGATCCCGTGAAAGCTCTTTTCGGCCAAATACTCGGCATACCGCTTCATGGCGGGGTAGAACTTCCGCAGGACGCGGGTATTGCCGTCCGTCCGATACAGATGCCAGGCGTTAAGAATCAATGCGCTCCCCCACTCCGGGGAATCCAGAAATCCCTCGTGCCACTGTTCAAACCCGGTGCCGTACTCCGGGCAGATATCCGGGACCAGCCCGTCCGGATGCTGCGAATCCGCGCAGTCCTGCGCAATCTTTTCGTATAGATTCGTCAGATCCCAGTTTTTCATCAGCGCCGGCCCGATCAGGTGAGTCTGTTCCAGCCAGGGGAATTTCTCCCGGGTCGGGCAGTCCGTCAGGTAGGACTGGGCATTGGACCGCATGGCCTGGCGGATCAGGCCGTGAATCTGGTTCCACAGCGGGTCGGAAGACGTGAAGGATCCGGTCTCCTCGAGATCAAGGCTCAGAAATTCCCCGAAGAGGGCGGAAATCTGCGGCCGCTTTCCCGCCGGTACCGCTGCGGGAGAATGTTCCCCGGCGGCGGACTGCACCGTTTCCTGCGTCATCTCTGAAAAATCCGCTCCCTCCACCCGGAGATACCGGAATCCCGTATACGAAAAGGACGGCGTCCATTCCTGTTCCGCTTCGCTCCCGCAGGTATAGTTCCACGAAAAGTTCCCGTGCCAGAGATCTGTGTCGACATCCCCGTCCGGCCGCAGGATTTCCCCGGGCACCATCCGGATGCGCGCTCCCGCCATCGTTCCGTCCGTCCGGATATGAAGGCAGGGCCTTCCGGAAAAGTTTTTCCCAAAGTCCACAATCACGGCGTTCTCCCCGAAGGGGCGGATCCCGACCGACTCATACCGGCGGATTACCCGGACCGGAGGGATCTCCTGCGCGGTCAGCCTGCCCTCCGGTGCGGGGACAATGCGCGCCGGCCGCCATCCGGGCTGCGCGGTGCCCTGCCCGGGAATGGACGGCTCCGTCCGGGAAATTCTCCCGTCGGCGTCCTCCCCGCCGTAGATGCAGGAAAAGAGGATCGGCGACGGCCCTTCCTCCCATCTCTCATCGGACGGGATTTCCACGCTCCGGCCATCCGCCAGGAGGATCCGGAGGGAGGCAATCAGTTTTCTCTTCCCGTACGTTCTCGGGTAATACACATACCGTCCGCCCCGCACGCTGTACATGCCGTCCCCGGTGAGGACGCTGACAGCGTTCTCTCCGCACTGAAGAAGGGAAGTGACGTCATACGCCGTATAAAAGATGGTCTTCCGGTAATCGGTCCAGCCCGGTTCCAGCACGGCGTCCGTCACGGACTTTCCGTTGATCCGGCACTCTCCGTGCCCCAGCGCGCACAGATAGAGTTTTGCACGGCGAACCGGCGCGTCTACGCAGAACGCCCGGCGATACTGATGGTAGATTTTCTCCTGGTCTTCCCCGATCCATGCCGCACGCCAATCGGACGGTTCCGAGAGCCCCGTCTCAAAATAATCGGAGGCGAAGGCGCGGTCCCCGGAGGCACTCTCCACGGCAATATCCCAGAGATAGCGCGTATCCGGGCGCAGAGCCTCCCCGCGGTACTCGATCTGGTTCTGCTGCCCGGAAAGGACCCGGCCGCTGTCCCAGACAGTCCGGCCGTCCTCCTCCCGGACGCGGATCCGGTAAAATTTCTGGAACCAGTCTCTCTCCTCTGTCGCGATTTTCCACGAAAACACCGGATGCTCTTCCGCCAGAATCAGCGGCTCTCTCCGGTTTTCGCATCGCAGGTCTCCTATTTCAAACATTCCTCCACCTTTCCGGCCCCCTGTCCTCCGATTTTGAAAAGGGGCCGGAGGAACCGGCCAAACCCGCCGGCTTCTCCAGCCCTGCAGTACTATGGAACCGCGCGCCTGTACCGCGCTTGACAGTGACGGTCACAGAAGGATTCTTCCATGGCTGTCACAGAATTGTCATTCGGCAATGAATGATTCCGCTATTGTTACAGAATGGTCACTCGGCGGCGGATCCTTCGGTGTCCGTTACCAGATGATTATTCGGCAGTGGATTCTTCTTCGTCCGTCACAGAATTGTCATCCAGCATCTGAAGGGTATCATCGAAATCCTCATCGGACTGGGACTTGACGCCCTCGACATAGGACTCCCATGCTGCATCATCGTTCGGATCATACTCGCCGGTGATGAACTTGATGGCCTCTTCCTTGGCGTAGGTCTCGCATGCGGTCTGCAGCTGCGCCTTTGCGGTCGACTGATCGACATCCAGGTTGGTCACTGCCGGTCTGTCATACGGAGACACGGAATCCGCGCCGCCCTGGCGGTCAGACTCGATCCAGTACTTACTCTCAAAATACCCGTCGCTTGCGCTCCACCACGGCTCCGGCAGAGAAGCAACCTGCAGCATTGCGGAGAAGTTCTGCGGGGTGAACGGGATGCCGGTACGGCAGACTGCGGAAGCCATCAGGCCGAGCTCGCCGCTGGTGTTGGACGGGTTGTCCGACTTTGCGATGGCATCGACATAGGTCTTCTTGCCGTCTGAATCCACGGTGTAGGTCTTGCCCTCGATGCCCCAGTTCAGGAGCGTGGTCATCTCATCCGAATACTGGTAGTCGATCATCGCAACCATGTACTCCGGATACTCGGTATCTCCGCTGATGTAGATACCCATGTTGGTATTCAGGCTCTTGCCCGGAAGCTTGGAGCCCCACTTCCACGCGGTACCGTAGGTCGGATTCTCCGGAAGGTATGCAAGACCCCACTGGATGTCAGAGTCATCGCCGACCGCTGTATTCCAGGAAGCTGCCATGCCGGACCAGAGCGTCGGGCAGATCAGAACCTTGCCGGTAGTCGCCTTCTCGGTCTCGGTGTTGCCGTCCGCGGTTGCAAATTCCGGATCAATATAGCCCGCCGCATACAGCTGGTTCAGATACTTCAGCATCTCGCGGAAGTTGTCCTCGATCGGTCCGAATGCCCACTCTGTGCCGTTCCAGTACAGCGTATCCCAGGTGTGGAAGATGCCGACGAAGCCGCGGTAGAACGCGTAGTTGCTGTCGGAGTTGAAAAGAACATAGTCGGAATCCAGCGTTCCGTCGTCGATCTTTGCCTTCAGGTCCGCGCACAGCTGTGTGAACTCATCCAGCGTTGTCGCCGGCTGCAGGCCGAGCTTCTGCAGGACATCAAAACGGTATGCGAAGGAAGTGAAGGACTGGGCGCCCTGGATGTTGTCCTCGTTGTTCATGCCGTCCATGAAGTAGTACATGTTGCCGTCCGCAGTGGAAGCCACGGCGCGGCCATTCGGATGCCCGTCCACATAATCCCAGTAATACTTGATGTAGTCCTTGTAATCCGCCAGGTTCAGCACCACACCGTCATCACCGTACTCCACGATGGCAGAAGGGCCCTGGGAGTAGGTGTTGGCGTCCGCGACGCTGCCCGCCGCCAGAAGCGTCATCTCATTGGTCCGGTAGTCTGCCCACGCGGTGCGGTTGAAGGTCACATCCACCTTGACGCCCAGATAGTGCTCCATCGCCTCAGTCCAGAGCTTCTGGATCTGCGTTCCCTCGGATGTCATATTGAAATCCGGAATGTTGGCCGTGATGTGCAGGGTTCCGTCCGGAAGCTCCGGAAGATCCATCCCGTTGTCCTTGGCCGTCGCCCAGGTGGAGAAGTCGATGTCACCGAGATCGATGACCGGCTCATTCTCCGATGCCGCCTCTGTGGTTTCCTCTGCCAGTGCCGCCATCGGCATCATGGACAGTGCCATTGCTCCCGCCGCTGCCGCCGCGAGAATTCTGCGTGCTTTTCTCATTGGTTTCCTCCTTGTATTGTGAATGGCCCGGGCAGACCCGCCGCCGGCGCGGAAGCAATCTTCCGCCAGACGCCAGACCGGCCTTTCGGCCATCAGGTGCATGATTGTCCGATGATCGGAATGATCGAATGCTCTGAATGACTGCCAGAGCGATGATTGTCCGGACAAAGTCTGTGCGGTATCCGTCTTTTTCGGATGTCTCGAGACGCTTATCCTTTCACCGCACCCAGCTGCACGCCCTGCGCAAAATACTTCTGCAGGAACGGATAGATTACCATCACCGGGAGCATCGTGGCGATGATGCAGGCGTACTGCAGATTCAGGCGGTTCAGTTTGCCGTTCTGCATCATCTGCGTTGTCTCGGTCATGTCGCTGCCCAGCGCCGTGAAGACGATCTTTCGAAGAATCATCTGAATCGGCTGTTTGGCCTGATCATGGATATAGAGCAATGCCTCATAGTAGCTGTTCCACATTCCGACAATCGCAAAGAGGCCGAAGGTCGCATACAGCGCCTTGGAGAGCGGCACATAGATGCGCGTGAGGATCTGAAATTCCCCGGCGCCGTCAATCTTGGCCGCCTCGCGGATCTCCATCGAGATGCCCTGATAGAACGCCCGGTAGACGAATACGTTGTAGGCGGACAGGCATCCCGGCAGAATCAGGGACCACCAGGTATTGATCAGGTGCAGTTTCTGAATCCACAGGTAGGTGGGAATGGTTCCGCCGGAAAAGAACATCGTGATCAGAAGCAGAATGGAGAACAGCTTCCGGAACACAAAATCCGGGATCATCATCACATACGCCAGAAGCGATGTGGAGACCAGATTGAAAGCGGCAAATCCCACGCAGATAATGATCGTGTTCAGGTAGGCCTGCCAGATATGCGCCTCGCGGAACAGCAGCTTATATCCGTTCGCGTTAAAGCCCCTCGGGAAAATGGTTACCCGGCCCTGCGAAATCATCTCATTGGATGAGAAGGAGACCGCCAGGACATTCAGGAACGGATAAAGAAAGATGACCGATACTGCGGCGAAAAAAATCCAAAGGAGAACATCCGCCGCCCTGCTCCCGATATAAATCTTGTTGTTGACTTTCTTTTTCTTTGCTGCGGCTGCCATGACTTCCTCCTTTACCACAGACTGTTCTCAGGGCTGATCCGCCGCACAATCATGTTCGTTGCGAACACCAGTGCAAAGCTGATGGCGGAGGCGAACAGGTTGATTGCCGTGGAATAGCTGAACTGGCCGCTCTCAATGCCCTGGTGATACACGAAGGTTCCGATCACCTCCAGCTTGCTGCGGTTGCTGTCGTTCTGCATCAGAAGGATCTTGGTGTAGTCCGAGTTCATGACGTTACCGACATTCATGATCAGGATGACCGTCGTGGTCGGAAGGATCGCCGGCCAGGCGATATGGCGGATCTTCTGCCAGCGGTTGGCACCGTCCAGGTTCGCCACGTCATACAGTGCCGTGTCCACATTGGAGAGTGCCGACAGGTAGATGATGGAGCCCCAGCCGATGCCCTGCCAGATCGCGGATCCGATGTATTCCCGCAGGAAATAGGTATCTCCGTTGTTCATGTCCACGCGCGCCAGTCCGAACAGGGCCCGGATATCGTTGAACATGCCGGACAGGGATCCGAAGCTGTTGAGCATCGAGCAGATGACCACAATGGAAATAAAGTGCGGGATGTACGAGATGGTCTGCACCGTTTTCTTGTACGCGTTCCCCTTCAGTTCATTGAGGAGCAGTGCAAAGAGAATCGGCATCGGATAGGTAAACAGCAGCGTCAGCACACCGATGCGCACGGTGTTCCAGATAATATATTCGCTGTTTACATTTTTGAAAAACTTGGTGTAGTTCTTCCAGAACGGATCCAGCCATTCGCTTCCCCAGACACCCTTCGACGGCTTGTATTTCTTGAAGGCGATCAGAATTCCGTAAATCGGAACGTACCGGAAGATGATCAGCAGTGCCATCGGAAAAACCGCCATCAGAAGCAGTGTCCGCTGTCTCACAAGCCTCTGTGCGAAACGGTGCCTGCGCACGCGAAACGGTACTCTCGGTACTCCTGCGGCAGTGCTCTTTGTCTTTGCCATCTATGCCTCCCTGCTCCGGCCGCACCGGTCTATTCGCCCGCTCTCCGGGCGGCAGAAGACAAACAGGTGCTCTGCCGGCGCTCCAATGTTTTCCCTTTCGGTTTTATTTCTTTGTCTCCACTGGCCGCATTATACCCAGCGAAATATCCATTTTCCATGGACTTTTCTCATATTTTTATGGATAATTTCACAGTGTTTTATTTTCTTTCCATAATATAGCCGGTTAGATTCCACTGTTTTGCCGGGGTTTTGCTTCACTTTTTCCATAAATGCTGAGAATCCTTCCATAAGGCTGTTTCCCGAGATGTGATAGAATAGACAAGATGAACAATCGGGAAACACTGTGGAAAAATCAACCCGGAGCAATCCGGAGGTACGGCCTGCCGGCGCCGGTCAGGGGGGGGGAGGAGACGAGCCTATGAAGAAATCCGGAAAAAGACTCCCCTCTCTGCGCACGCAGCTTCTGATCATCATCTGTTCCTTTCTCATCTGCTCCCTGGGCGTGTCACTGGGCAGCGCTGTGAGTACCATCCGCCTGCAGCAGAAAAATCTGAAGAATTATCTCTCCCTGTATGCCTCCCAGCTGATGGCAACCACCTCGCGTTCCTATACGACGTTTGAGAACATCGCCTACAGCACAGCATACAGTTCGATGGTACAGAATTATGTGCAGATCACCGATCCCGGTGAAAAGTACGAGGCCTATCAGAGTGTCTTCAATTTTCTGAACAATACCGCCAAGCTGAGCACGTTCATTCAGGACATCGCCGTGCTGAGTTCGGCCCCCGGCGGAAGCAGCATCTCTCTCACGGCTTCCCCGTCCAGTTACGAAAAATATCAGGAAGAGACCTCCGAGTCGGGCTACTCCCTGCTCTCCCTGGGAACCGAGGAGATCGGCGGCATCTCCTGTCAGATTCTGGCCATGCCCGTTTGGCAGCTCAACCTGTCCGGCAGCAGCCGTCGGCTCGGCACCGCGTATCTCGCGGTCAATACCGGACGTTTTTTCTCGTTCAGCCTGTCCTCCGCGGCTTCGGGCGACGACAGCATCACGCCGGTCGTCGTCTTTCTCGACGGGCAGGGCACCGTGATCTACGGCGACAGCACCCTCCTGGCAGGGCTGGACGGTCTTCCGGAGCAATCGGCCGGGAACGTCCGGATCGACGGCGTGAACTATGTGGCGGAGGCCTTCACGCTCTCCTCCGGCAACGGCACGCTCTACGTGCTGTTTGAAAGCGACGCCTACCTGCACTCCTTCTTTGCGTCCGCCGCCGGGCAGGCTGCCCTCCTGCTCTCGATTTTCATCCTGCTGTTTGTGATTGCCCTGTACCGCTGGATGCACCTGTCCCGCGCGCTGCAGCACCTCACCCAGGTGATGAACGAGATCTCCGGCGGAGAGCGGCGGCCGATGCATGTGCCTGTCCGCCCGTCGGACGGCGATTACGGATCCTCCGAAATCCGGGACATCTATCACGCCTACAACAGCATGATGGAAGAGATCAACCGGCTGAATGTGACCATCTACAGCAACTATACCCGCATGTATGAGATGGAAATGAACAATCGGCAGACCGAGATCGCCTTTCTGCGCAGCCAGATCAATCCGCATTTTCTCAACAATACGCTGACGACCATCAACGGGATGGCCGCCTCCGGCCAGGATGAGGAAATTCAGGAGGTGACGGTGGCCCTGTCCCGCATCCTCCAGTACAGCATCCGGGGCAGTGAGATGGTGGACCTTGCGGCTGAGATGGATATCGTGCGGGATTACCTGCGGATCCAGCTGTACCGCTTCGAGGACCGCTTCGGTGTCCAGATCGACGTGGAAGAAGCCGCGCTGCACTGGAGAATTCCGAAGATGATCATCCAGCCGATCGTGGAGAACGCCATTGTGCACGGGCTGGAGCCGAGCATGCGGCATGGAAAGCTGATGCTCTCCGCCCGGGTGGACGCGGAGAGAAACCTTCTGGTCATCTCCATCATGGACACCGGCGTCGGCATGAGTCCGGAGAAGCTCCGGATCCTCCAGGAATCCCTGGCGCGGAGCACCGGACGCACCGGGGAGGACTGGAAGCGCTACAACGCTGCCCACCACGACAGCATCGGGCTGTACAACGTGAACAGCCGCATCATCCTTTATTATGGAAAGGAATACGCGATGAAAATCCGCTCCTGGGAGGGAGCCGGAACCAATATTGAACTGACCATCCCGGAGAAGGTCCAGGCAGCAGAGGCTGCCTCCGGCCTTCCGGGCGGAAAGGAGAACGGGCAAAGTGATCCGGACAGTGATCATTGACGACGAAAAATGGGTCATCCGAAGCCTGATTGCAAGCCTTGGGCATCCCGACGACATCGAAATCATCGGAGAATTCGGCGACGGCATTTCGGGAATGGCGTTTCTGCGGGAGGAAAAGCCAGATCTGGCATTTGTGGACGTGCGTCTTCCCGGCATGACCGGGCTGGAGATTCTGCAGACCGCCCGGAAAGAAGGGCTCCCGACAATTTTCATTGTCATCAGCGGTTACGCGGAATTCAGCTATGCGCAGAATGCCATGCTCAATTCGGCCATTGGCTATTGTCTGAAGCCGTTTTCCCGCCGGGAACTCACGGAAGCGCTGGACAAAGCCCGCGACATTCTGGCCCAGGAAAAAGAAGACGGCACCCAGGCCGGATCTCCCCGGGACGCCGCCCCGGTTCCCTCCGCTCCCATCCCGGAAGCGGCAGCCCGGAACCGAACCGTCTCCCGCATGGCTGAGTACATCCAGGACCACTACATGGACGACATTTCCATCCAGACCCTCGCAGATCTCTGCGCGATCAACGCCAACTATGCGGGGCAGCTGTTTCGGCAGAAAACCGGGCGGACGTTCTCCAGCTATCTGACGCAGATCCGGATCGACCATGCGGTCCCGCTTCTCAGGGATACCGACATGCCGATCTCCCTGGTCGCCGCCTCCGTCGGCTATCAGGACTATTTCTATTTTGCCAAGGTATTCAAAAAGGTGACGGGAAGGACTCCCTCCAGCTACCGGAAGGATGCGGAGCTTTCCCCGGAGGAGCAGAAAATCGAATCCCTGTGCGGCGGAGATGCCGGCATGTCTGAGACGGGTGTTTCCGACGCGGTCCGGTCTGACACAGCCGGCTGGAAACAGAAAGGAAAAAGGCAGGAGGGCCGATCGGCAGCGCTGTCCGACGAACCCTGCGGACCTCAGGGGAGAAAGGAGAAGCCGTGAGAAAAACCGATTTTTCTCCCCGGAAGCGGGCTGCCGGTCTGGCGGCGATTCTCCTTCTGTCCGGTTTCCTGTCTGCCAGCTGTCAATCGCCCGGGGAGCAGGCCGGCGCGGACAGCGCCGAAACCGGCAGTCTCCGCAGCAGCGGCTCCGCTCTGACAGAGGCTGCGGAGAACGGATCGGACCCCGGCGCCAGGGATGCCGCAGGGGCCCCATCTTCCGACAGCGGCACCGCAGCAGGCAGCGAAACCATCTGGCCCTATGCGGACCCTGACGCCCTGACGCCGCTTGAGATTTCCATCGGTTACTGGGATATCAGCGCCATGACCACCGGAGAGAGCGATCCCCTGCGCGACCTCATCGAGCAGCAGTTTGCCATCCGGATCGATCCCATCTCCGTGGACTGGAACAATTACAAGGATTATTACCAGATGCACGCCGCCACCGACAGCCTGCCGGACGTGTTCGCCACCGTGACGATCTCCTCCTCCGACTCGAACGACTCCGCCTTCTATGAGACCATGATCGAATCCGGCAGCATTTCGCCGCTTCCCGACGATCTCTCAGCCTGGCCGCATCTGCAGGCGCTGATGGAACAGCTGGGATACACGCGCTACAAGGACGGGCATTACTACGCCATTCCCCGGATGGCCTTCCTCGATCCGACCCTCTCCTCCTCGGATGCAGCGATGATCGTGCGCCGCGACTGGATGGAGAATCTCGGGCTGAAGAATCCGACGAACCTCGATGAATTCATCGATATGACCACCGCGTTCGCGGCGGACGACCCGGATGGCGACGGGAAAGATGACACGATCGGCTACAACGTCAACGCCCTGAATGCCCTCGGCAAATGGGTGATGCTGGGCATTGCGCCCGACTGCAACGTCTATTCCTGGATTGAGGACGCGGACGGGGACTTCATCCCCTCCTGGACCACGGACCAGTTCCGGGACGTTGTCGACGCCTACCGCCGCATGTACGAGAGCGGCGGCCTGGACCCGGATTTTTACTCCAAGAATCCCAAGGAGATCGTGCAGGATTTTGCGGAGGGAAAGCTCGGCTGTCTCGAGTACAAGTCCTCCCCCTCCACCCTTCTTCAGCTGGAGGAGGCCTGGGAGGCGGCCGGAAATCCGGATAACTTTGATACCTGTGTGGACGTGCTGCCGATCTTTGCCGCGCCGGACGGAAAGCACTACAGCAACACCAGTGCGCCGTTCTGGTCGGAATCCTATATTTCCTCCCATGTCGACGCGGAGAAGATGGACCGGATTCTCACGCTGTACGATTTTCTGCTCTCGGAATCCGGGCAGCGGCTTGTCAAGTACGGGCTGGAGGGCGTCGATTACGAGATTGCGGAAGACGGAAGCGTCACCTGCCTTCTGGACACCTCCCGTACATCGCTGACCGAACAGCTGAAGGAAAAATATCCCTCCCTTGCCCTCTTCCCGAGTCTGGTCTCCTGGGGCGGAACCGACGCAGATTTCGATGACAGCGAGATCAATGAGACGCTGTACGGCAGGCACTGCGTGGAGCTGGCCGCCAAGGATCTGGCGTGGAACCGGGAGAATACCATCGCCGTGGAGCGCCCGGTGGAATTCCAGATTTTCCCGAAGGAGCCGAGCGAGGAATTCTCTACCAGCAATGCACTCTCCGCTTTCATCCAATGCATCATCGGAACCGGCGATGCCGTGCAGATGTGGGAGGACACGCTGGACCAGATGCGTGCGGACGGTCTGGCCGAATATATCGAACGGCAGAACGAAGCCTACCGCGCGTGGCAGGGAGAGCGGGATACCACCGTATCCGAAAGTTCAAAGACCGGGGCCGGGGAAGAAACTGCGGAAGAACCGACGATTTCGCAGTAGCGGAACAATCACAGTTTCTGCAGCTGCAGGAACCGGCTGTGGAACGCAGAAAGGAGGAGCCGGCAGGCATTCCGGCCTGCCGGCCGCAGCAGACTATGCATGGAATTACGCTTACAAAGGCACCGTCCGACTGGGAAATTCTCCAGCAGGAGGATGGAAGTGCCAGGGCCGTTCTGGCCGGTCATTTTCAGGTGCATCCGGCGGCCATTCAGGTCGGGGTGGCAAAGGTCCGCCCCATTTACCGGATCGTCCGCGAGGAGGACAACTACGCGGTTGTCCCGTGGACGCCCCTGAAGGCGAATATCCGGCCGGATTTCACCGGTACCTTTGAGGATACCATCGTCATCCCGGCGGGAGGCCTGTACCGGATCGACACCAGCCTGGAGACGCAGAGCACGGTGCCACATCTGACCTGGCTCTACCGCGGGGACTGCGTGCTTCACGTCGGTGTGGGAAATGTCTTTCTCATCGCCGGCCAGTCCAATTCCTCCGGCTATGGCCGGGATTTTGTCCCGGATCCGCCGGATCTTTCGGTCCACCTCTTCCGCAACCGGTGCCGGTGGGATCTGGCCAGCCACCCGATGAACGAGAGCACAGACGCCGGCTCCCCCGCCAACGAGGAGATGGGCGTGCCCGGTGTTTCCCCCTATCTCTCCTTCGGCAAGAATTTTTCCCGGATCACGCATCTGCCGGTGGGGCTGGTTCAGGCATCCCTCGGCGGTTCCCCGATGTCGCGCTGGCATCCGGAGACCGGAGACCTGTACGCCTGCATGATGGAGCGCATTCGTCTGACCCACGGAAAATACGCCGGCGTGCTCTGGTATCAGGGATGCTCGGACGGCGACCCCACGGCAGCGCCGTACTACTATGAAAACTTCGAGCGGATGGTAAAGGCGCTCCGCACCGCCCTGGGTTACGAGATTCCCTTCTTCACCTGCCAGCTGAACCGGTTTGTGGACTGCAGGGAGGACGTCTCCTGGGGGCAGATCCGGGAAGCCCAGCGCCAGGCTGCCCTGCGGATTCCCGGCGTCACCGTTCTTCCCACGACCAACAATGCCATGTCCGACGGGATCCACAACAGCGCCGGGGCCAATCTCCTCCTCGGCGAGAAGCTGGCGATGCAGGCCGCCCATGTGCTGGCGGGCGCACCCGAATACGCCGCGCCTGATCTCTCGGAGGCGCTCCTTCTGCAAGACGGAAGAATCCGGCTGACATTCGCCCACATGAAGCTCGGTTTTGTCTACCACAGTCTCGACCCGGCGATGAACGGATTTACGCTGGAGGACGCCTCCGGCGAGATTCCCCTCACCGGTTTCCAGGCCGCGCGGGAAGATCTGAACCACATCTATCTGACCCCGTCCCGGGCGCCGGGAGAAGATGCCCGCATCTCCTTTGCCTGGCAGGCGGATCCGACCCGCTGCCCGCCGACGGACGAGGTCACCTTTCTCCCGCCGCTCTCCTTCTACCAGGTGCCGGTATCCCGGAATTCCGGTGACTCTGCCGGCTGATTCCACA
>OMZJ01000088.1 GCA_900315495.1 uncultured Lachnospiraceae bacterium | reverse complement strand
AATCTGTTAAATATCTGCGTAGTTCTGGGCTATCGTTACCATCTTCCCATTCGATCCCCTTACGCTCATCGTCGTCGAATTGACTGCTCGATTTGACGCTCCCACTACTAGGTGGCCCCTGTCCATGATTATTACTCATATAATTTCTAACTGCTGCGGCGATAATTGACACATCATTGCGACGCGCAGCATCGCGCTGAGAGCGCTGTAAAGTTGGAAAGGCAACAAACACCATTAAAAATATAAGTCCAGCTATCGCCAATACTAGTACGACTTCGATGATTGTAAAACCTTTTCGCGTGAGTTTGATATGCATAACTATTATAAAAATATCACACTTATGTTATTTATTAAATCAGAATCTTTGTTTCCGTTTATTTTGATAAGATACTTTTTACGCACGCTTAAACGACCTTATTATTTCTGCTTGTTTTTACCTATTTATTATAAAAACCAAGCCCGCGCTATTATTTACATATATTAACACTCTGTTATGTAAATAAAAGTACGGGCTTGGTGTAGGAAGGAAGGGTGAATTTAGTTATTAATTACTCAATTATAGCCACAAAAGTTTTTTAGCATATACGGAGCATCAAATGAGCATATATTCACCCATATCTATTTTAATACAAATTAATATTTTGCGTGATACTTCAATTTTTTCATTTTGTCTTAAATATAGCCCATTCTTACTAATTTTTGCAAAAATAATTTAGGAAAGGAAAGGAAAGCTAAGTAATAATGGACTACTATGAATAATATAGCATATTACATTCGGAGAATGACATGATACTTATTAGAGTTTAACGCCCCCGTCAAACATCACCAAATACGGATCACTCATATCTTCATACCATTCAGTATTATTGATAAACAATTGCCCATCATAGTTGCGCACGAAGCCCTAGTTCAAACCGTGTTTTGTCGCATAGTCGCGTAACGCATTAAACTTATTCTCAGCCTGATCATCAATATTCTGCGTGTCGCCATCCGCACCCTCGCTACCTTTCGCTTCAAAGAGCCAGACGGAACCATCCTGCTTCCGCACAATTTAGTCAGGGTAGAACAGACGCTGCTTACCAGAACCAGTTATATAGACAATAGAAAAGTAGTTATGTCCCGAGTCGCCATTTTTGTAAATCCAATCAATATCTTCATGACTTTCGCACCATCGTTCGAACATATTTTCCGAGCGACTGCGGATTTTTATCGTTGCGAATCCAGACATGTACTTCTCATAGGAATTTCTCAGGTAGGCGTGGCTTTTTGCGCTGTTTTTTAAGGAAGATGATACTCCCTCCAGGAAGCTTGCTTGCTATCCTTCGGTGCTTCGTAGGATTCGAAGAGGGTTTTGTAAGGATCTTTATTATCCGAACTAAAGTTTTCCAGAGCATAGGCCACTATTGGAATGGCGTCGAATGAGAGTTTCGGTCCACTTCCGTTGATAGTATAGAAATTGTTATCATCGAAGTAGTATTTAACGGCCAATTCTCTAACGCCACCGTCGTAAGCGGTAATTGCGACATACTTATAGTATGGATTTGAGAGATCCGGATTCTCGTCTTCTGCAAAGCCTATTACTACCGTCTGTCCATTGAATTCGTTACTGAATCCGTGGCACTCGGGCATATCGTTGAGATCATCGATGAACCCTAAGTCATGCGCCATGGTGCGGAAATCAAAACTGTTTCCATCGATATAATCCCAGACATTCGTCTTGCAGGATATTGTGATACCGCCATGCAGCTCGTAGGTGTACATGCCGGAATCGCCATTAGACGGATTCGTTTCGGTTTCGGTCTCGGTCTCCGTTTCGGTCGGCTCTTCGGTTTCCACATCGGTGTTATTTACCGTTGTGTTTTCCTCGTTCTGGCTGGCCGTGTGGTTGCTCGAATCATTGGTGTTGCTTCCTCTCTGGCCGCAGCCGGCAAGGGCGAGGCAGAGAATCATCAGTAACGCAATTGAAATAAATATTCCTTTCTTCATGGCTAATTCACCTCAGTAGCATCATTTGAACTCAAAGCTTGCAAAAATAGCCTCTACGGCGTCTTCCGTAGCCAGATCGACAATATAATAGTTGAACCTGA
The DNA here is from genome assembly GCA_900315495.1 of uncultured Lachnospiraceae bacterium. Lineage (GTDB taxonomy): Bacteria > Bacillota > Clostridia > Lachnospirales > Lachnospiraceae > Anthropogastromicrobium. Next base: position 2,391 of record OMZJ01000088.1, on the reverse strand, counting down.
CTACTTCGCCGGTCGGGGCGTCGATGAGTGCCACATAGTTTTCCTGACTACCCATAAGTTCAGGGTCGCCCACCTGCCTTATGATGTACGCCGGGCATCCTCCGATCTCAGTCTCCATACGGGTCACGCTAAATGGCTCAGGGTTTTCCGAATCGTGGAATCCGCTCTGAATGGCTTCCTGATATAGGACCTCAACCCCCTCATACGCACTGCTAATCTCGACGTTATGAACGAGCTTGAACCCGTTCCGCCCGTCGTCGATCCATCCAAGATAGTTGTAGCCGGATTTCATCATGCGTTCGATATCCTGTTCCGCTATGTCTTCCATTCCGTTCGCGGCACCTAATTCCCGCAGATACATCTGGTATTCTTCACTCGGTTTCATACATATGCCGGTCGAGTTTTTCGGCTGGAAGGATCCTTCTGGGATCTGAAACCGGAACAGTTCATCTTCACAATATCGTACTCCAGTGCCGTCTTCAGCCGCAGATGTATCCTCTGCGTCAGCTACCGGTCCATCCGACTCTGCAGGGACTTCTGTCACAGCCGCTTCTTCTCTTTGAGTAGCTGCTTCCTTCATGTCTCCGCATGCAGACACGCTGAGCATGAGAAGCAGTATACATCCGATCAATAAAACTGGCTTTGCTTTCATGTGTCTTCTCTCCTTTATTCGGGAACCCGTTATCTCATAAAATGTGTGATTGATGCGTTATTTCTCTGGATTTAGTTCATATAGACGACTGTGAATGCCGTCAAAACTGATCATGACAAAGTTGCCAGATATAATGGGGATCCCGAAGATATCACTGCCATCGCAAAGACGGCGAATATAATTGCCATGAATATCATAAACTACGCAGTCGTTGCCGTCATTCGCTACAAAATAACCCTCGGAAATTCTTGGGGAGGTTCCAGCATAGGTATCCACCTTGAATGGCTCAAACTGCACGGCACCAGTCTCGTCTATGACTGTCACGTAGAAATTTCCATCAGCCCCTTTCAATCTCAGAAGGGCATACCCGTCTGTAAAACAGGATCCTTCCATAGGAAGATCTGTATAGTCAGCGATATTGATCGTCCGATTAAGCCCAGTATCGAAATAGGCATGATCATGATATAGCTTGTTATCAATCATGATGTTAGGGAAAATATCGCCAGTGGATGCATCTTGATAGCTAAACTCCGCATATTGTGTCTCTTTCAAAACATCTGCGGTTTCTGCATCTGTGCTATTGATATCCTGCAGATAGTACGTCGTGTTCCACTTGGAAATAACTTTTCCATTAAAAGCGTAACTCATAAGGAGTTCGCCCACTAACGGTACTGCTAATTTCTTTTCGGGCTGATACAGAATACTGGATGTACCTGAGCCAAGAATTCCCGGCAGGAAGAACACGCCATCGCCAAGATAACGCGGGAATCCATTGTTACTAAACTCACCGGCGTCTTCTCTATAGTAGTAATAGTTTGGTAAAGTTCTGCTGTTTTTCCAATTGGGTAATTGTTTCTCGTCAAGCTTTCGCTGCATGCTGCTCGCCTGTGGAACGGCAATGCTATAACTATTGAAATCGTCGATCACATTTCCGTTCTTGTCAATTGTTCCCAGCGTCCATTCGTTGCTTTGCAACCCAGATGAATGGCGCATAACTACAAATCTGCCGTCTCCGGCACACAGGATATGTTCCTCTTCGGTGCTCGTAGCGGTTTCAATCAGCGCTGTAGAATAGAGTTCATTTCCAGCAGTATCGACAATTACCTCATGCCAACCGGAGTCCTGCTTCTGGTCATATACATAGGAGTCCTCTGTAAAATGCGAGGCGTTATCAGAGACGACCATAAATGCTGTTCCATCTTCAAACGGCGATACGTACCAGATTGGGCCAGGCATTTTGAACAGAACATGACCATCAGCTTCCACCGCAGCGGTAAACATCTCTGATCCTTCGTAATACTGCACCCAGCCAATTCCGTTAACGAACGGCCCCATACCTTGGATATCCATACCATCAAGTATGAAGTACTCTCCATCCTGGTTGGATTCTGCTTCAAATGCATCTACAGGGGTCTCTGAAACTGATTCGCTTTCTGATTCACTTGATGCTGTAGCGTTCTCAAGTTTGTCTGATGCGCTACCCACTGTTGTTGATGCAGACTGTCCGCATCCTGCGAGAGCAAGGCAGAGCACCAATGATAACGCAATTGAAACGATTCTTCTCATCATGGCAAAGATCTCCTCTATATTCTGGAATGGGATAAAACAAGACTTATCCATTGAAACCAGTGTACCCATACAACAAGGTGTACTTCGTAAAACGCCTGAAGAGGCGATTTTTTATGAGGCTTCGGGCATCTCTGTGGGTAGATAGCCCGTCCCTCTGTTAGGGTCGGATT
>OMZJ01000015.1 GCA_900315495.1 uncultured Lachnospiraceae bacterium | reverse complement strand
GGTGTACACATAAGCCGGGCGGCTGCCGTCCGACAACGTCTGTGTGCGGACAAGCTACCGCACAGGAGGCAGCGGACGCGACCGATGCAAACTGCTCCAACATAGCAGATATCGGCGGCGTTGCAGATGCATTCTGTAATCCATATATCATTACGGATGTCGGAACTACTGGCATGGACCCAGCCGATGTTACATACATGGTATCCAAGCTTGATAGTAGGAACTTTGATCTATCCACCACAGATACAGCAGCACCTGTTATTAAGCCCGATAGCCGCCTAGGTCACTACATCCTATATTGCGGCCAGCGCCAATCGCCATTCGGCCTTGCGGACCAAAACATCGCAAACGACTTCCGGACCCTTACTACGCACTCCACTATCGGCGATACCGTCATTAGTGCCATTCCAGTCGTAGGCAGCCTCGTAGACGTCTATAACGAAGCTCGTGTTATTGCGAACTTCGGCTACGTATCGGGAGAATCCTGCGTCACAGGAAACGCCGTAGCCGTGCAAGAAACAGAGCGCGACGATGGCACTACCTCAATTGAGACCAGCGACTGGAGCGAAAATAAATACTATCAGCGCTTTATCGAAGATCAACGTCTCGCCGAAAACATGGGCGTCGTCGAAAAATCTTCCGTCACAGCCTTCCTGGAAGACTACTACAAGGATCACCCAATTGACGATTCCTACGAAGGCGTCCTAGCACGCCGCTCTGGCCTTACCAAAGACCAGGTCATAGCTACGCTAGACGTTATGGAGGCCATCGCGTTCTCGCAGAATTACAATCCAGACGGCTATGCACCAGTCTTTTCGCCGCATAACAAAAGGCAAAAAAATAACGCCCTCGGGAAGCCCGGGGGCGTTTTTGCTGCAGTATTATTCCGGACCCGGCAGAACATATCCGGGACCAGCACCAGAGTAGTCTTCAAGGATCGTGGAGAAGGTGTCGTCATGGGCTCCATCTTGGTTATATTCGAGCGCATAGGTGCAGAGTACAATGAACTCAAAGCTCACCGGAAATTCACCGTTCTCATATACATACTCCATTTTGCTCGCATCATAACTCTGATATCTCACAGAAGACCAGATGCCCGTCTCGGTACCCACCATAATCTCGGTAGAGGCGCCAAAGTCATGCTCCTGAAAACCGACGAACACAAGACTGCCATCGCTACGCTTATTCATATGAAGGCCATCGTAGTTGTACCTTTCGGTATAACCAAGACTTCTAGCGAGCGACGTTAGCCTAAAAAAGTTCGCCGTGTCATCCGTGCCGATGTAATCCCAGACGTTCGTGTGGAGCTTTACCTCGTGGCCGCGAACCTCGAAGATCCACATGCCGTTGGCGTCCTGCTGCGGGTTCTTGTTGTCGATACTCGCAGAAGGCGCAGTCGGTTCCTGGGTAGCCGTGGTGTCACTTTCGTGGTTTTCGCCACCGCCCACATCGGGCTGAGTTACGTCGTTATTCGACGTTGCCGGTTTGCTCGTATTCTGCCCACAGCCAGTGAGGGCAAGGCAGAGTACGACGACCATGATGAATGCTACAGCAATTTCAAATCCTTTCTTCATGGTATTCACCCCCATTTCATAAATTTTCCTCAACGAGAAAAGATTTGCAGATAAAAAAGTGCCGTGCCGTTGTTTTGCACTATATATATTATACAATATAATTCGAAATTATGCTAGACCGCTATCCTATCTCGCCACAATGGTCAATGATTTAATATAAACACGCTTAACCTTGAGTTTTCGCTCAAAAAGTCGTATAATTTGCTCAGACTAAAACCGCGAGAATTTTAGTTTTTTCTAGACTAAAAAAAATATATGAAATCAAAAGCAAAGGAGTTGGTAAATAAGAAGGTTCCGCGTATCATTTTTTTGATATTTCTTGATACTTGCGCCCTTATACTCACTGCATTTCTATCGCTCTGGCTCCGCTTCGACTTTCACGAAATCCCACACGAATTTCTAGCAAACGTCGCGCACTGCTTGCCGGTAGATTTTATTTTTATGGTCGTCATATTCTCTGGCTTCCATCTATATACGAGCGTATGGCGCTATGCATCAATCTCCGAACTCCTTAGTATTATCACGGGCTGCGTTTGGGTAGAACTCCTCAGCACCGCGTTCAAGGCGCTATTGCAACTTCAGGTTCCACGCACATACTTCTTTATTCACCTCATCCTCATGATTCTATCCGCTAGCGCAATTCGCTATTCTTACCGCATTTTACGCTATATTCTTCATACACTTCAGTCCAGAAAAGGCAGCCGCATTATCATGATTGTTGGTGGTGGCGACGCCGCAAAGCTCCTCATTGACGAATACTCCCGTAGCGACAAACAATATGACGCCCGCATCGCCTGCATCATTGACGACGACAAAGCCAAGATTGGTAGCGTTATTCGCGGCGTTCCAATTGTGGGCAATCGTCAAACCATCGAATACTACGCATACAAATACCACATCAACGAAATCGTTATTGCAATTCCTTCCGCCGGCAAGGAAACAATCTCAAAGATTGTTACCGAATGTCAAAAGACCGATTGCAAGATTAATATTCTTCCAGCACTCTATCTCCAGAGCGACCAAGAAACCGAAAACATCACAGAATACATTCGCCCAATCAAGTACGAAGATTTCCTTGGTCGTGACCAAATCGTCGTAAACAACCAAGAAATTACCGACAATCTTACCGGCAAAACAATTCTCGTTACTGGTGGTGGCGGAAGTATTGGTTCCGAGCTTTGCCGCCATATCTTCACCTTAATTTGGAGACCAATAGCCGTGTAGAAAAACTCCCGAATTC
>OMZJ01000055.1 GCA_900315495.1 uncultured Lachnospiraceae bacterium | reverse complement strand
GTTTTCCGGCAGGCCGGTTCCCGGAGAAAGTTCCGGAAACCGGCCTGCCGTCCTCTGTGTATGCTCTATGCGCTGATGGCATCGGCGAAGTTCACAGGACAGTGCTGCTGCCCCCTGTCGTCGTTCTGCGCCGCTGCCCGGCATGAAAAAAGTACGCTCTAAATCCTGCGGCAGCTATCATAACATGGACTGACTTCTCCCGCAACCGGTCACAGATTCCATGCCATCGGCCCTGCGCCTGAGAACCCGCAGGAAATCCGCGAAAAAAGTGTCCATACGAAAGACGGGAATCCCGGGAGAATCCTGTGCTCTTGCGCAGGCGGCCCCTGCGGTTCAGTAAAAATGCTGAAAATGATTGAAACACTTTGGTCAATCTGAATATGGAAAAATCCGCGGTGCGGCTTTATACTCTAGCCATCAGAGCCAAGAAGTGTGGTTCAAAAAAATCAGGAGGAAACACAATGGCAAGTTTAAGCTTGAAGAACGTCTGCAAGACCTATCCGAACGGTTTTGTGGCAATCAAAGACTTCAATCTTGAGATCGCTGACAAGGAGTTTATCATCTTCGTCGGCCCGTCTGGATGCGGAAAATCCACGACTCTTCGTATGATTGCAGGACTTGAGGAGATCACTTCCGGTGAGCTCTGGATCGGTGACAAGCTGGTCAACGATGTCGAGCCGAAGGACAGAGACATTGCAATGGTTTTCCAGAACTACGCTCTGTATCCGCACATGTCCGTGTACGACAACATGGCATTTGGCCTGAAGCTGAGAAAAGTTCCGAAGGCTGAGATCGACGAGAAGGTTCACAACGCAGCAAAGATCCTGGACATTGAGCATCTGCTTGACCGTAAGCCGAAGGCTCTTTCCGGTGGTCAGAGACAGCGTGTCGCAATGGGACGTGCAATTGTCCGTAACCCGAAGGTCTTCCTGATGGATGAGCCGCTGTCCAACCTGGATGCAAAGCTTCGTGTTCAGATGAGAATCGAGATCTCCAAGCTTCATCAGAGACTCGGCACAACCATCATTTATGTCACGCACGATCAGACTGAGGCTATGACCCTTGGTACCAGAATCGTCGTCATGAAGGATGGTATCATTCAGCAGTGCGATACGCCGCAGGCTCTGTATGACACGCCGGTCAACAAGTTCGTCGCTGGATTCATTGGTTCTCCGCAGATGAACATGATCGAGGCAACGGTCTCCAAGGAAGGTGACCGCGCAGCAGTCAACTTCGCAGGACACAAGATCATCCTCGGCGCTGCCAAGTCCAAGCAGCTGATCGACAAGGGATATGTCGGCAAGGAAGTCACCTTCGGTATTCGTCCGGAGGATGTGCACGATGAGGAAGAGTTTGTCGAGAAGGCAAAGAAAGAGGGAGCTGCATTCGACGAGAAGATCCGTGTCTACGAGATGCTCGGTGCAGAAGTATTCCTGTATTTCGATGTCAACGACGTCAACTTCACCGCAAGAGTCAACCCCAGAACCTCCGCAAGACCGGGTGATACCGTTACCTTCGGCCTGGATGTTGACAAGTGCCATATCTTTGACAAGGATACCGAGCTTGCGATCGCAAACTAATCCTTTCTGACCGAAGAAAGATTTCTGTGTGAGCTCCCGGCGAGCGGCACAGAGGAAAATCGACAATGATTCAACCCCGCGGATTTCAATCCGCGGGGCTTTTTTCTCTTTCGGTCTTTTCAATCCCCGTGAAATGAGATAAAATAACGGTACTGAACATTCGAAATGCGTTCGGATGCAGCAGTTTTGGTATATTTCTTATACGGAGAGGACAGATATGATTTCAAACCAGATTCTGCAAAATACGATCGATGGCCTCAAGGGGATCACGAAGGTAGATCTGTGTGTCTGCGATACAGAGGGAAAAACACTTGCCACCACCATGGAGGAGAATGATATCTCCGAGGATACGATCCTGAACTTTGCCAATTCCCCGGCGGACAGCCAGGTCGTTTCCGGCTATCAGTTTTTCAAGGTCTTTGACGAGCACCAGCTGGAGTACGTCCTCCTCATCAAAAGTGCCAGCGACGACGTATATATGGTGGGAAAGATTGCGGTCTTCCAGATCCAGAGCCTGCTGGTGGCCTATAAGGAGCGGTTCGACAAGGACAATTTCATCAAGAACCTGCTTCTCGACAACCTTCTGCTGATTGATATCTACAACCGCGCGAAAAAGCTCCACATTGAGACCACGGCGCGCCGGGTTGTCTACGTCATCGAAACCAAGAATGAGAAAGACATGAACGCGCTGGAGACCGTGCGCAGCCTCTTCTCCGGACGGACGAAGGATTTCATCACCGCTGTCGATGAAAAGAATATCATCCTGGTGCACGAGCTGAAGGCCACCGAGAACTACGAGGATCTGACCAAGACGGCCCAGGTGATTGTGGACATGCTCAACACCGAGGCAATGAGTCAGGTTCATGTGGCCTACGGCACCATCGTGCCGGAGCTCAAGGATGTGTCCCGGTCCTACAAGGAAGCCAAGATGGCGCTGGATGTCGGCAAGATCTTCTACAGTGAGCAGAATGTGGCCGCCTACAACAAGCTGGGCATCGGCCGCCTGATCTATCAGCTCCCGATTCCGCTCTGCCACATGTTCATTAAGGAAATCTTCCAGGGCAAGTCCCCGGACGACTTTGACGATGAGACGCTTAACACCATCAACAAATTCTTTGAGAACAGCCTGAATGTCTCCGAGACGTCCCGCCAGCTCTACATCCACAGAAATACGCTGGTCTACCGTCTGGACAAGCTGCAGAAAACCACCGGCCTGGACCTTAGGGTCTTTGACGATGCGATTACCTTCAAGATCGCGCTGATGGTGGTGAAATATATGCACTACATGGAAAATCAGAACCGCTGAGAGGGATCAATACACGGCGGAAGCGCCGCGGCCGGGAAAACCGGTGCCGGAAAAGAAATACATGGATCCAGAGCCAATAAGCCACGAGGGTCCGCTGCACAGACAGCGGGCCCCGTGGCTTATTGTTGCATTCCTGTGCTACAATGGATTCTGGGTTTCTGCCGCGGCAGGATCTGCCGCCTGCAGCGGAAAGGTCTTTCCGCTTTCTGCCGGGAGTTTTCCGGCGCGGGCCGACCGTCTGACCCGTACGGCGGCAGAGTGCACGGATCCGGGCTTTCCGGTGATTTTCGGAAGAGGATCATTTCCGTACAGTGCGGCAGAATGCACCGATCATCCCTGGCGGAACAGGGTGAAATTTCCGAGGAAAAAGGATGAAGAGAAGAACAGCAGGTTTTATCGAGGGACTGGCCGTCGGGCTGGCCGGCGTCATCGCGGGGACAGCGATATCGTGGTTCTGCCTTCCGGGATTTCGGAAGAATGTGGCGATGGCAGCGCTGTCGGCCGATACCGGTGCGACGGAAGACAATGGCTCCGGCACAGAGGGCAGCACGGCGCAGACCGCCGGAGAGACCGTCGCGAATGCGGATCTGATGGAAAAATTGCAGCTGATGCAGGCTTATCTGGATCAGGTCTATCTGTTTGATGAGGCGGACGCGCAGACCTCGCGGGATGCAATCTACAAGGCGTACATGGATTCCCAGGGGGATCCCTATACGGTCTATTATACGGCGGATGAGTACAGCAGCCTGACCGAGTCCACCAACGGCGAATACTGCGGGGTCGGCGTGGAAATCCAGCAGGATCCCGACACCCTGACGCTCACCATTCTGCGGGTGTTCTCCGGCTCACCGGCACAGTCAGCCGGGCTGAAGGCCGGAGATATTCTGCAGTCAGCGGACGGAACGGATCTGTCCGGCATGGATATCCAGAGTGCGGTCAGCCTGATCCGCGGTGAGGAGGGGACAACGGTGCATCTGACGTGGTACCGCCCGTCCGCGGAGGAGACCATGGAGGCGGATGTGGAGCGCCGCCAGGTCAATATCGACACCGTCTCCGCAGAGATGCTCGACAGCGGAATCGGCTATATCCAGGTGACGGAGTTCGATGCGGTCACGACAAGCCAGTTTGAGGCGGCGGTCGACAGCTGTCAGAACCAGGGCGCAGAGGGCCTCATTATTGATCTGCGCGACAATCCGGGCGGTCTTCTGACAACGGTGATCAACATGTGTGATTACATCCTCCCGAAGGGCGTGATCGTCACGACGAAAGACAAGTACGGCGAGGGCGACTCCTACGATTCGACCGACGACCACACCGTCGATCTGCCGATTGCGGTGCTGGTCAACGGCAGCAGCGCCTCTGCGTCCGAGATCTTTGCGGGTGCCATGAAAGACCGGGGCGCCGGCACCATTGTCGGGACAACGACCTATGGCAAGGGAATTGTGCAGAGCCTGTTCCCACTTGACGACGGGAGTGCGCTGAAGATCACCGTGTCCAATTATTACACGCCTTCCGGCGTCTCCATTCAGGGAACGGGGATCACACCCGATGTGGAAGTGGAGCTCTCCGAGGACGCGGACCTGTCGGATGCGTCCCATGCGGGCGACAACCAGCTGCGGGCCGCGGAAAAAGCCATTCAGGATGCCGTTCAGTCCGGCAGTTCCGGCACAGAATCCGGGGAAACGGTGCCGGAGACGGAGACGCAGAGCCAGAATCCGGATACACCGGATCTGACAGATGCCGGGGATGGTCAGATCCTGGCGGAAAACCCGGACACGGCAAGGCGCTGCGCCTGAGCGGGCAGTGCCGAAGGGGGCTGCGCCGCGTCTTGGGAACGGCCGCTTTTTGATTGATCAAACGGACGGAACAGCAGAGGGGACAGACAGCAGAGGAGAAGAAGCGGGAGCGCGGAAAGGCATATGAAAGAGAAAAAGAACAGGAATCAGACAGACAATTCATTTGATTCGAAAAAGTGGGAAATGGACCCGGAAACCGATGATTTTACCGTAGAAGAGGCGGATCCGGGGAACGGTTTCGACCGCCCGGAAGAGGAGCCTGATTCCCGGGAGAACCGGAAGGAGAGAGCGGCTTCGGCAGACCCGGACGATGAGGCATACGGCAGAGAGGCATCGGAGGAGGAGGGGTTTGACGACCCGGATTCCGAGGATGAGGAAGCCCTTGAGGAAGAAGAGATCGCGGAAGAGCGCGAGGAAGAGAGTGAGGAAGAGAGCGGGGAGGATGGCAGCGCAGACAGCCTGAATCCCGAGGATGAGGAGGAGCTCCCGATGGAGGACCGCGTCCGGACCAGACGGGAGGAGCGGGCGGCGATGGCCCGGGAGGGACGGGTGCAGGCGCGCCGGTACTCAGAGGAAAGGCGCCGCAGGCAGATGGAGGAGGAAGAGCGAAGCCGGAAACAATCGGGCAGACGCCGGAAAAAGGGCAGGAAGCACAGAAAGGGTTCCGGCCTGATCACGGCGCTGACGGCAGCGCTGATCGCCGTATTGGTTCTCCTGGCAGTATGTATTTTCGGGATGATCTATCTGCAGAACGGCGGACGGCTGGTATTTTCCCTTCCCTCGCTGACTCGCCGGGAAAATGCTGCACAGACGCAGGCGCCGACACAGGCACCATTGGTTCCGACGACCGCGGCAGCCACGGCCAATACGACACAGGAGGCTGCGGATTCCGCGGATGAGGCAGCCGCGGAGAGCCTGGAAGGTCAGGAGGACGCGGAGGAAGGAAGCGGCAGTGCCGGACAGGCGCTGGCTTCCCTCAAGGCGGCTTTCGCCGGGGATGCGCCCGCCGCGGCCGAAACCGAAGCGCAGACCTACAGCACCGATGAGGCCGGAAACTTTGTGATCCCCGCCCGGCAGGCCGGATCCTTTGAGACGGAGCCGGACTGGAACAACACGCTGGTCTCTTCGGGAGATGCGACGCTGGATGAGGCAAACCGGCTGGCGGCCGGCTATGACTATGACAGCGCCATCAGCCTGCTGCAGTCTGTGTCCGGGTACGAGAGCAACACGGCGTATACCGACGCGATCGCGGAATATGAGAATGAGAAGGCACAGTGCACGCCCTATGCGTCGATGAACACCATCACGCACATCTTCTTCCACTCCCTGGTGGTGGATACCAGCCGTGCCTTTGACGAAACGATCGCCATCAGCAAGCAGGACGGTACCAACAAGGTGCAGGCGTACAATGAAGTCATGACGACGACGGATGAATTCTGCCGGATCATCAGCGACATGTACCAGGAGGGGTATGTCCTGGTCGGCATCCATGACATCGCGGGGTTTGCAGACAACGGGGACGGCACGCAGACGATGCAGTACAAGGAAATCCTGCTGCCGGCGGGCAAGAAGCCGTTCGTGCTGTCCGTCGATGACGTCAGCTACTATGAATACATGACCGGCCACGGGTATCCCAGCAAGCTGGTGATTGATGAAAATGGCAAAGTGACGAATGAGTACGACAATCCGGACGGCTCGGTGATCTACGGGTCCTACGATGTCCTTCCGATTCTGGAGGATTTCATCGCGGCGCATCCGGACTTCAGCTACCGCGGCGCGCGGGGAACGATTGCGCTGACCGGCTACGAGGGAATTCTCGGCTACCGGACCTGTGATTACTGGTACAACTGGAATTGCGATTATTTCCGCGAGCAGAACCTGGAAACCAGGGAACGGCTCTACTATAACAACGACAACATCGAGCAGGACAAAGCGACGGCAAAACAGGTCGCGGATGCCATCAAGGCGCTGGGCTGGACGTTCGCCAGCCACAGCTGGGGACACCGCGACATGGGAACCATCAGCTACGAGGACTTTGTCTGGGATTCCGATATGTGGGAGAAGGAGGTGCAGCCGTTGGTGGGCGACACCGACATCATCATCTTCCCCAAGGGCGCCGATATCGACAGCTGGCGCGGTTACGCGGAGGACAACCAGAAATACCAGTACCTGAAGTCGCTGGGATTTGACTACTTCTGCAACGTCGATTCCAGCCAGTACTGGATTCAGATCGGCGAGCGGGGGGATTACTTCCGCATGGGCCGTCGGGATCTGGACGGAACCCGCATGTGGGAGTCCATCGAGTCCTATGCGGTTCCGGGAAGCGCCACAGACCGCATCGCGGATCTGTTCGATGCGCGCACGGTCTTCGACTGGAGCCGCCCGACTCCGGTTGAGTAAACGGATCTGTCTTCCATTCCGCGGTGATGTGCGTTGCCCCGCGGAATCGCAGTGCGGTTTTGACTGCGGGACAGCAATAAGGTTCCGATCCGCGCAGAAAAGAAAGCACATTTCTGCGCCGATGATTTTTGAAATGGAGACAGAAGATTCCGGCCCTGAGGGGAAATGTTTTTCCCCGGGACCGGAATTTTTGCACATGGTCAGAACTTCTGTGCTATACTATAAAACTGTATCCCGCAGAGCCAGAGAGACCGTCCGGCACAGAGGGCCGGGAGGACGGAGAAAGTACACAGATGGATCATTTTGTGCTGCATTCGGATTATCAGCCGACCGGCGATCAGCCCGAGGCCATCCGCAAAATGGTGGAAAGCTTTCGGGCCGGCAATCAGTTCCAGACGCTTCTGGGCGTCACCGGTTCGGGCAAGACCTTTACTATGGCCAATATCATAAAGGAGCTCAACCGGCCGACCCTGGTCATGGCGCACAACAAGACGCTGGCCGCGCAGCTGTACGGGGAGTTCAAGGAATTCTTCCCGGAAAATGCGGTCGAGTACTTCGTGTCCTACTATGATTACTACCAACCGGAGGCCTATGTCCCCCAGACCGATACCTACATTGAGAAGGATTCGGCGATCAACGATGAGATCGACAAGCTGAGACTTTCCGCCACCACCGCGCTGACGGAGCGCAGGGATGTGATTGTCGTCGCCTCGGTATCCTGCATCTACGGGCTGGGCAGCCCGGTGGATTACCGGAACATGGTCATCTCCCTCCGCCCTGGCATGCAGAAGGATCGGGACGAGGTGCTGCGGAAACTGATCGAGATTCAGTACGACCGGAACGACCTGGACTTTCACCGCGGAACCTTCCGGGTGCACGGCGATGTCCTGGACGTCTTCCCGGCGGACTGGGGAGACAAAGCGGTCCGGATCGAGTTCTTCGGCGACGAGGTGGACAGCATCTTCGAGTTTGACCCGGTCACCGGAAACATCCTGGACAGCCTGCGTCATGTGGCGATTTTCCCGGCCTCCCACTATGTGGTGGGCAATGAGAAAATGATGCGGGCGACGGATGCCATCCTGGATGAGATGAAGGAGCAGGTCGCCCGCTTCAAGCGGGAGGACAAGCTGATCGAGGCCCAGAGAATTCAGGAGCGCACCAGCTATGACGTGGAGATGATGCGCGAGACCGGCTTCTGCTCGGGCATTGAAAATTATTCCAGACACCTGTCAGGCCTCCCGGCGGGCGCACCGCCCTATACACTTCTGGACTACTTCCCCGAGGATTACCTGATCATGGTGGACGAGTCCCACATCACCATCCCGCAGGTCCGCGGCATGTATTTCGGGGACCGGTCGCGCAAGACCACGCTGGTGGACTACGGATTCCGCCTGCCCTCCGCGCTGGACAACCGGCCGCTTTCCTTCGAGGAGTTCGAGGAGCACATCAATCAGATGATGTTTGTCTCCGCAACTCCCGGCGAGTATGAGGAAAGCCATGAGCTGGCCCGGGCGGAGCAGGTGATCCGCCCGACGGGTCTCCTGGATCCGGACATCGAGGTGAAGCCGGTGGCGGGGCAGATCGATGATCTGATCGCCGAGATCCGCAACACCGTCAAGGGAGGAAACAAGGTTCTGGTCACCACGCTGACCAAGCGGATGGCCGAGGATCTGACGGATTATCTCCGGGAGGCGGACATCCGCGTCAGCTACCTGCACTCCGACATTGACACGCTGGAGCGCTCGGAGATCATCCGCAACATGCGGCTGGACAAATTCGACGTGCTGGTCGGCATCAACCTGCTCCGGGAGGGGCTGGATATCCCGGAGATCGCGCTGGTCGCCATCCTGGACGCCGACCGGGAGGGATTCCTCCGCTCGGCCACGTCCCTGATCCAGACCATCGGCCGGGCCGCCCGCAACAGCGAGGGCCGCGTCATCATGTATGCGGATACCATCACGGATTCCATGCGGACTGCCATCGATGAGACGAAGCGGCGCCGTGCGATCCAGCAGAAATACAATGAGGAACACGGCATCACGCCAACGACCATCCGGAAGGCCGTCCGCGATCTGATCTCCATCTCCAAATCGGCGGAGCAGGTCCGACAGAAGCTGGAGAAGGATCCGGAGTCGATGAGCCGTGCCGAGATCACGAAGCTGATCGCAAAGCTGACAAAGGAAATGAACAAGGCGGCCTCCAAACTGGACTTCGAATCCGCCGCCGATCTGCGCGACCAGATCATCGAGCTGAAAAAGGCACTGCACGACTGAGGCGGTGCGGCTTAGCCGTACCGGAAGCGGCAGTTCAACCGCCGCATAGGAATAAAATGCCCGTCCATAAGGGCAGCAGGAAGATACCACAGGAAAATGGAAGAAAACAGCAGGAAACATTACATCCGAATCCGCGGGGCAAAGGAACACAACCTGAAAAACATCAGTCTGGACATCCCGCGCGACGAACTGGTCGTCCTCACGGGCCTCTCCGGCTCGGGCAAGTCCACGCTGGCCTTTGACACCATCTTTGCCGAGGGGCAGCGCCGCTATATGCAGTCCCTTTCCTCCTACGCCCGGCAGTTCCTCGGGCAGATGGAAAAGCCGGACGTCGAGAGCATCGAGGGGCTTCCCCCCGCGATCTCGATCGACCAGAAATCCACCAACCACAACCCGCGCTCCACGGTGGGAACGGTGACAGAGATCTACGATTATCTGCGCCTTCTGTACGCCCGGGCCGGCATTCCCCACTGCCCGGTCTGCGGGCGGGAAATCCGCCGCCAGACCGTGGACCAGATGGTGGATGCGGTGATGGCGCTGCCGGAGCGCACGAAGCTCCTGGTCATGGCGCCGGTGGTCCGCGGCAAGAAGGGACGCCATGAAAAGGTGCTGGAGCAGGCCCGCAAGAGCGGCTACACCCGGGTGATGGTGGACGGAAGCATCTATTCCCTTGATGAGGAGATCACGCTGGACAAGAACCTGAGGCACACCATCGAGGTTGTGGTGGACCGTCTGGTCGTGAAGCCCGGCATCGAAAAGCGCCTGGCCGACTCCCTGGAGAATGTCCTGCATCTGGCGGACGGGCTGGCCGAGGTGCAGATCGTCGATGGGAAGACAATGACCTTCTCGGAAAATTATGCGTGCCCTTATGATGGCACCTCCATCGAGGAGATCGAGCCGCGCAGCTTCTCCTTCAACAATCCGTTCGGTGCCTGCCCGGACTGCCTCGGCCTGGGATACCGGATGGAGTTTGATGAAGAATTGATTGTTCCGGAGCCCTCCCTGTCCATTGCGGAGGGTGCGATTCAGGCACCGGGATGGGTTTCCTCGAAAGATCCGGAGAGCTTTTCCGGCGCCCTCCTGCTGGCCCTGTCCGAATCCTACGGCTTCAGCCTGCGGGAACCGTACCGGAACCTGCCACAGGAAGTCCGCACCATGTTGATGCAGGGGTCCGACCGCACGGTCAAGGTGCACTACCGGGGCCAGCATAGCGTCGGCGATTACGACATTCAGTTCGAGGGGCTGATCCGGAATCTCCAGACCCGGTACCGCGAGGCGTCCGACACGGCCAAGGCCGAGTATGAGACATTCATGAAAATCACACCCTGCCCGACCTGTCACGGGCAGAGGCTGAAAAAGAGTTCGCTGGCGGTGACAATCGCCGATAAGAACATCTACGAGGTGACCATGCTCTCGGTCGCGAAATTCTACGCGTTCCTGCAATCGGATCTCGGCATGACGCCGATGCAGCGGCAGATCGCGGACCAGATTGTCCGGGAGATCCGCGCGCGGGTGAAGTTTCTGATCGATGTCGGCCTGGACTACCTCACGCTGGCCCGCAGCGCGGCGACTCTGTCGGGCGGGGAAGCGCAGCGCATCCGCCTGGCAACCCAGATCGGCTCCGGCCTGGTCGGCGTGGCCTATATTCTGGACGAGCCCTCGATCGGGTTGCACCAGCGCGACAACGACAAGCTTCTAGCCAGCCTCAGGCATCTGCGCGACCTGGGCAATTCGGTGATCGTGGTGGAACACGATGAGGATACCATGCGCGCGGCGGACTGCATCGTGGACATCGGGCCGGGCGCCGGAGAGCACGGCGGCCAGGTCGTGGCGATCGGCACGGCGGAAGAAATCATGAAGGTGCCGGAATCCGTGACCGGGCAGTATCTGTCCGGAAAGCTGCAGATCCCGGTGCCGGATCACCGCAGAACCCCGGCCGCGTGGCTGACAATCCGCGGCGCGCGGCAGAACAATCTGAAGAACATCACGGTGCGGATTCCGACCGGCGTCTTCACCTGCGTGACTGGCGTCTCGGGATCGGGGAAGAGCAGCCTGATCAACATGATCCTGTACCGGTACCTTGCGCGCACCCTCAACCGGGCGCGCACCATTCCCGGAGATTTTGACGGGATGGACGGGACAGAGCAGCTGGACAAGATTATTATGATCGACCAGTCGCCGATCGGCCGCACACCGCGGTCCAACCCGGCGACCTACACCGGCATGTTTGACATGATCCGGGATCTGTTTGCGTCGACCTCGGACGCCAAGATGCGCGGATACACCAAGGGGCGCTTCAGCTTCAACGTCAAGGGCGGGCGCTGCGAGGCCTGCAGCGGAGACGGCATTGTCAAGATCGAGATGAATTTCCTCCCGGACGTCTACGTGCCCTGCGAGGTCTGCCACGGAAAACGGTACAACCGCGAGACCCTGGAAGTCCAGTACAAGGGAAAGAACATCTATGATGTCCTGAATATGACGGTGGAGGAGGCGCTGACCTTCTTCGAGAACGTGCCCTCCATCCGGCGCAAGGTGCAGACGCTGTACGATGTGGGTCTGTCCTATATCCGTCTCGGACAGCCGGCGACAACACTCTCGGGCGGCGAGGCACAGCGCGTCAAGCTGGCCACCGAGCTCTCCCGGAAGAGCACCGGGCGCACCATCTATGTGATGGACGAGCCGACGACCGGACTGCATTTTGCGGATGTGCACAAGCTCACGGAGATTCTGCAGCGGCTGACGGAGAGCGGCAACACGGTTGTGGTGATCGAGCACAACCTGGATGTCATCAAGACCGCGGATTATATCGTCGACATGGGCCCGGAGGGCGGCGACGGCGGCGGCACGGTGATTGCCCAGGGTACCCCGGAGGAGATTGCCGCCGTGCCGGCATCCTATACGGGACAGTATCTGAAGAAATATCTGGTAAAATAAACTTCAGGGAACAAATGGTCCCCCCCTTGTCAGGGGCACAGGAGATTCGAGCTTTCCCCGAATGCAGACTGTGATGAAGCTTTGGAAAATGAGGCCTCAGAAAAGGCTTCAGGCTAAGAAAATCAGATTTGCTGCCTGATCTCGTGAAATCTGGCGTAAAATTTGGCCTCAGGTTCAGGAAATCAGGCAGTGAAAAGAAAGAATCCTCTTTCGCTTCTGAATGATTCAGGAGCTCTGAGTTCGTGAAGAAATCACGAGGGACAGACAGGCGGTGCGCATGGCAGAAGTAACACTGAAAAAAGGAGAAGGCCGCACCCTCAAGGCAGGGGGGGCGTGGATCTATGACAATGAGATTGCATCGGTGGCAGGCGAACCGGCAGACGGCGACCTGGTCGCCGTGAAGGACTTTGACGGCTATCCGATGGGAACCGGATTTATCAACAGCCATTCCCGGATCCGCGTGCGGATGATGTCGCGTGATCCGAACCGTCCGATTGACCACGCATTTCTGGCGGAACGGGTGCGGGACGCGATCGCGTACCGGAGACATACCACCGACATGAACTGCTGCCGGCTTATTTTCGGGGAGGCAGATTTTCTGCCCGGCCTGGTCGTAGACAAGTTTTCCGATGTGCTGGTGGTGGAATCGCTGGCGCTGGGCATCGACCGGCTGAAAATGGAGATTCTGGCGGAATGCCGGAGACAGCTGGCGGAACTCGGCATGCCCGTCCGCGGCGTATATGAGCGCAGTGACGCCAAGGTGCGCCGGAAAGAGGGGATGGAGCCCTCCGACGGCTTCCTCGGGGAGGCGTTTGACCCGATGGTGGAGATCGTCGAGAATGGCGTGAAGTACCGGGTCAATGTGGCGGAAGGACAGAAAACCGGCTATTTTCTGGACCAGAAAAACAACCGTCTGGCGATCCGCCCGATGGCGCGGGGCGCCCGTGTGCTGGACTGCTTCACCCACACCGGTTCGTTTGCGCTGAACGCGGCGGCTGCCGGAGCGGCGGAGGTGCTGGCGGCGGACGCTTCCGATCTTGCCATCGAACAGGCTCGGGAGAATGCGGCGCTCAACGGATTCCAGGACCGGGTGGAGTTTCGCTGCTGCGATATCTTTGACCTGCTGCCGGCGCTGGAGCAGAAGGGACAGAAGTACGATCTGGTGATTCTCGACCCGCCTGCGTTCACAAAGTCCCGGAGCTCCGTCCGGAACGCAGTCAAGGGATACCGCGAAATCAACCTCCGGGGGATGAAACTGGTCCGGGACGGCGGTTTCCTGGCAACCTGCTCCTGTTCTCACTTCATGGAGCCGGAGCTCTTTGCCCGGACCATCGGACAGGCCGCCCGGGATGTCCATGTGCGGCTGCGCCAGGTCTATTTCGGCACCCAGGCGCCGGATCACCCGATCCTCTGGACGGAAGGGGAGATGGAGTCCTACTATTTAAAGTTTTACATTTTCCAGATTTTCAGGGAAAAATGAGTTCCGAAATCATCTTTCTTGCAGAAACATCTCTTGCTTTTCAAAGTTCTTTTGTATTATACTATTCTTGTCGTAAGGGATGAAACTTGAAAATATTTCATCTCAAATCATGTGAAACAGAATATTTCAGGAGGATGAGTCTATGGCAAGACGTTCAATTCCGATCGACGAGAAAATTCAGAAACAGCAGGAAATTATCAGCAAGACAAAGAAAAAGTATGATACGGAAGTGGAAAAACTGAATGCGCTGCTGAAGAAGAAGGATGAGGAAAAAGGGAAAAAAGTTCTGGAAGCAATCCAGAAAAGTGACAAATCCTACGATGATATTCTGAATTACCTGAACAAAACAGAATAAGCAGAAATGCAATCATGGAAAAGCCGCAGGGAACAGAAAAATATTTCTGTCCCCTGCGGTGTTTTTTTGCCTGCTATTTGTCGCTGCATTGAAACGTCGGATACCATTGTCTTTGACAAGACCGGAACCCTGACGAAGGCCAAGCCGGTGCTGTGAAATTCATCAATATGTTGTCACGACAACAGACAATCCGGCAAAAAGCCGTTATACTGAGCGCGGCAGCAGGGGAAGAGGAATCCGGAATCGCCGAAGCTTCCGGTTTTGCGCTTTCCGGGATCTGCCCGCAGAGCATTTCTGCGCAAATCTGCTGCATGGACAAGTTCGTTCTTTTCAGGCCCGCAGACGGGCTGTGAATACACTGCCGTTGAAGGAGGAAGATGTATGGATTACGCAAAAGAGTCATTGAAACTGCACCGCGAATGGAAAGGAAAGCTGGAGATTACCCCGCGGGTTCCGACCGCATCGGATCAGGACCTTGCGCTGGCATACACGCCGGGTGTTGCGGAGGCATGCCTGGCCATTCAAAAGAATCCGGAGGAGAGCTATAACCTGACCCGCCGCTGGAACCTCTGCGCGGTCGTCACCGACGGATCCGCCGTGCTGGGCTTAGGCAACATCGGTCCGGAAGCCGGCATGCCCGTCATGGAGGGCAAGAGCGTCCTGTTCAAGGCGTTCGGCGGCGTTGACGCCTTCCCGATCTGCATCCGCTCCAACGATGTGGATACCATCGTTGACACGGTCTACAACATCTCCGGTTCCTTCGGCGGCGTCAACCTGGAGGATATTTCCGCGCCGAGATGCTTCGAGATCGAGCGCAAGCTGCAGGCAAAGTGCGATATCCCGATTTTCCATGACGATCAGCACGGCACCGCGATCATCACGCTGGCCGGTCTGGTCAACGCGCTGAAGGTCGTCGGAAAGAAAAAGGAAGAGGTGAAGATCGTCACCTCCGGCGCAGGTGCGGCCGCGATCGCCATCGTCAAGCTGCTGCTGTCAGCCGGATTCCGGAACATCATCATGACGGACCGCAAGGGTGCGATCTACGAGGGCCGCACCGAGGACATGAACTGGATCAAGGAAGAGATGTCCCATGAGACCAACCGGGACAAGGTGCACGGCTCCCTGGCCGATGTCCTGAAGGGCGCGGACGTGTTCATCGGTGTCTCCGCACCGGGACTGGTCACAAAGGAGATGGTTTCCACCATGAACCGGGATGCCATCATCTTTGCCTGCGCCAACCCGACGCCCGAGATCTTCCCGGACGAGGCCAGAGCGGGCGGTGCCGCGGTGATTGCCACCGGTCGTTCCGATTTCCCCAACCAGGTCAATAACGTTCTGGTCTTCCCGGGAATGTTCCGCGGAACCTTCGATGCCAGAGCCAGCCGGATCACCGAGGAGATGAAAATGGCCGCCGCGAAGGCGCTTGCCGGCCTGATCCCGGAGGAGGAGCTGCGCGCCGACAACATCCTTCCGAAGGCGTTTGACAAGCGCGTCGGCAAAGCCGTGGCAGACGCCGTCTATCAGGCGGCCATCGACTCCGGCGTGGCGAGAATCCGGAAAGACTGAGACCGGCAGGCCGTGATGATGCGCATCGGACACCAAATATTCGAAGACGAATGTCCGACAATAATTGACAACGGGCATCCGGACAATTACAATAATATAAGGTTTCCAATAACCATCATTACAGCAAAGGAGTAAAAATCATGAGCACATTACAGGATGCTATTACCAGAGTGTATGCGCGTGAAGTTATCGATTCCCGCGGAAATCCCACGGTTGAGGCTGAGGTCGAGACCGAGAGCGGCGCTTTCGGCCGCGCGATCGTTCCGTCCGGCGCTTCCACCGGTGAGAGAGAGGCTGTAGAGCTTCGCGACGGCGATCCGAAGCGCTTTGGCGGCCAGGGCGTTCTCAAGGCGGTTTCCAACGTCAATAACGTCATCGCACCGAAGGTAGTAGGTCTGAATGTTTACGATCAGACAAAGATTGATAAGACCATGCTGGATCTGGATGGCACTCCGTTCAAGTCCAACCTCGGCGCAAATGCCCTTCTGTCCGTTTCCCTTGCGGCAGCAAGAGCCGCTGCCGATTCCTGCGGCCTTCCGCTGTATCAGTACATCGGCGGAGCAAACGCAAAGGTTCTTCCGGTTCCGATGATGAACGTCCTCAACGGCGGCAAGCACGCGGATTCCGCGGCTGACTGCCAGGAGTACATGATCATGCCGGTCGGCGCAAAGTCTGTTCATGAGGCAATCCGCATGGGCGCTGAGACCTTCCACGCACTGAAGAAGGTTCTCAAGAAGTACGGCTACAACACCGCGGTCGGCGATGAGGGCGGCTACGCTCCGTCCTGCGTACCGGGCGGCCATGGCCCGCTGGAGACCCTCGGCAACGAAGGCCCGCTGCAGCTGATGGTGGAAGCTGTCGAGCTGGCAGGCTACAAGCTTGGCGAGGACATCTGCTTCGCGATGGATTCCGCTTCCTCCGAGTTCTATGATGAGGAGAAGAAGGTTTACGTCCTGAAGAGATCCGGCGAAGGCGAGAAGACCTCCGACGAGATGATCGACCTCTATGAGAAGTGGGTTGCGAAGTATCCGCTCATCTCCCTGGAGGATGGTCTTGCTGAGAACGACTGGGACGGCTGGGTAAAGCTGACGAAGCGCCTGGGCGACAAGATCCAGCTGGTCGGCGATGACCTGTTCGTCACCAACACCACCTTCATCAAGAAGGGCATTGATCTCGGCGCGGCAAACGCAGTTCTGATCAAGGTCAACCAGATCGGTACCCTGACCGAGACGCTGGATGCCATCGAGATGGCAAAAGAGGCCGGTTATACCGCAGTTGTTTCTCACCGTTCCGGCGAGTCCGAGGATACCACCATCGCGGATATCGTTGTCGGTGTCAATGCAGGCCAGATCAAGACCGGTTCCATGAGCCGTACTGACCGTATGGCGAAGTACAACCAGCTGCTCCGCATTGAGGAGGAGCTCGGTGATGTCGCACAGTATCGCGGCAAGAAGGCTTTCTACAACGTCAAGGCACTTTCCAAGTAATTTCGGATTCGTGACTTTCTGCGTGCAGGGGGGCGGCAGCCTGAAACATACCGTCCCTGTGAAGCGGTTCATGAAAGCATAAGGCATCCCCGGGAAACAGCAAAAGGTTTCCCGGGGATGTTCCTGTCTTCCGGTATCTGCTGCAGTGTCTTTTCCTTTGCGGCAGTTGGAAAAGCATGGCAGATCGGGCCTTCCGCTTTTCAGCGTTTTCCTGCCCGGCAGGAGGAAAAAACTGACAGCGTTCCTGTTTTGTGATATGATGAACAGCCGGAACGGTCAGACGAGTATTCGTCAGGAAAACGGTGTGTTTTGACAGAGCAGAAGGCCGGAGCGGTGCAGCCGGAGCAATCCCTCAGGAGAGAGACATGAAGTGGAATAAATTTACGATCCATACGACGACAGATGCCGAGGATTTCATCAGTATGATGCTTGCGGACTGCGGCATTGAGGGCATTGAGATTGACGACAAGGTCCCGCTGACCGAGACCGACAAGGCGCGGATGTTTGTGGACGAGGTGCCTTCCAAGGGGCCCGATGACGGGAAGGCGGAAATCAGTTTCTATCTGGATGACACCTATGATGTCCCTTCCACACTGGCAAAGGTCCGCAGAGGGCTGGAGGACGTCAAGGGGATGGTGCAGGCCGGATCCTGCGACATCGATCAGTCGGAGACGGAAGACACCGATTGGATCAACAACTGGAAGCAGTATTTCCGTCCCTTTGCGGTGGACGATCTGCTGATTGTCCCGACCTGGGAGGAGGTTCCCGCGGATACGATGGGAAAAACCGTCGTGCGGATGGATCCGGGTCTGGCATTCGGCACCGGGAAGCATGAGACAACGCAGCTGGTCATGCGGGGGATCCGGAAGTATGTGAAGCCGGGCGATGAGGTGCTGGATGTCGGCACCGGCAGCGGAATCCTCGGCATCTGTGCGCTCCTTGTCGGCGCGAAACATGTGCTGGGTACCGATCTGGATGATCTCGCGCTGGACGCGGCCCGCGACAACATGAAGGTCAACGGCATCTCCCCGGAGCGCTTTTCGATCCTGATCGGAAACCTCATTGACGATCCGAAGATTCAGGAGGCGGCGGGTTATGACCATTATGACGTCGTCTGCGCGAACATCCTTGCCAATGTGATCATCCCGCTGCAGAAGGTGATCGCTCCCTTCATGAAGATGGGCGGCATCTTCATCTCCTCCGGCATCATCAACACGGCGGAGGAAGAGGTCCGGCAGGCGATGGAGGCAAATCTGTCGCTGGAGATCATCGAAACGGTGCACCAGGGAGACTGGGTTTCGCTGGTCTGCAGGAGGGTGCGCTGACCGGAAAAGCGCGGTCGTCCGGCAGATGCTGTGAGGATCGATGTCAGCGCAGAAGGCATGCGGGCATCCGATTCCTGTCAGCAGAAAATCGGAAGAAAAGCGATGAATGACGGCGCCGGAATACGCGGAACCGTCCGGAAGGAGAGATCCGATGTTTCATTTCTTTGTCCCGGCGCTGACCTTCCCGGAGACGGTGATCACCGGGGAGGATGTCAGCCATATCCGGAATGTCCTTCGCATGAAGCCCGGGGATGCGCTGGAGGTTTCTGACGGCACTGCCTGCTTTCTGGCGGAAATCACGGAGCTGTCGCCGGATGCGGTGCGGGTCCGCCTGCGGAAAGAGCAGGCGGGTGCGGAGCTTCCCGTCCCGGTGACGGTATTTCAGGGTCTTCCCAAGAGCGACAAGCTGGAGACCATCATTCAAAAATGCACGGAGCTCGGCGCGGTCCGCATTGTCCCGGTTGAGATGCACCGGAGCATTGTGAAAATCGACGCAAAGAAAAAGGCCGCCAGGCAGTCCCGATGGCAGGGCATTGCGGAGAGCGCCGCAAAGCAGTCGCGGCGGACGGTGATTCCGCAGATATCGGAAGCGGTTTCCTTTGCGGACGCCCTGCGGCAGAGCGGGGCGCTGGAGGTGCAGCTTCTCTGCTATGAGCACGCGCGGGGCATGGAGCAGACAAGACAGGTTCTTGGTTCCCTTCGCCCGTCGGAAACCGTCGGTCTCTGGATCGGTCCCGAGGGCGGCTTTGAGAACTCCGAGGTCGAAGCGCTCACCCATGCCGGCGCGCAGGTGATCACCCTGGGCCGGAGAATCCTCCGGACCGAGACGGCCGGCCCGGCGGTCCTGGCTATGCTGACGTATCTGATGGAACCGTAAACGGGAAGAGTAGAAAATAATATGAGAGAAATTTACCTGGATAACTCCGCCACCACACGGGTGGACCCGGAAGTGCAGCAGCTGGTGGTCGAGTGCATGGACCGCAATTATGGCAATCCTTCTTCCCTGCATCGGAAGGGGCTGGAGGCGGAGAAGGCTGCGCGCCATGCCCGCGAACAGATCGCGGCAACCCTGAAGGTCGACCCGAAGAACATCATTTTTACTTCCGGGGGAACCGAATCCAACAACAACGCCCTGTTCGGTGTTGCCTATTCGGCGCGCAGAAGCGGAAAGCACATCATCACCACAGAGCTGGAGCATGCCAGCATTGCCTCCCCGGCGGCTTTCCTGGAGGAGCTGGGGTACGAGGTGACGAGGCTTCCGGCGGATGCTCGCGGTGTCGTGAAGCTGGACGCGTTGAAAAAGGCACTCCGTCCGGATACGATTCTGGTTTCGGTGATGGCGGTCAACAACGAGATCGGCACGGTGGAGCCGGTCGCACAGATTGCGCAGCTGGTGCATGCGGCCAATCCGAAGACGGTCTTTCATGTCGACGCGGTGCAGGCATACGGCAAGATCCGCCTGCGCCCGAAGCAGACGGGGATCGATCTGCTCTCGGTCAGCTCCCACAAGTTCCACGGCCCCAAGGGGGTCGGGTTCCTGTACTGCGGGGATAATGTCCGGATGCACCCGATCATCCTCGGCGGGGGACAGCAGATGGACCGCCGTTCCGGCACCGACAACGTTCCCGGGATCTGCGGAATGGGGCTGGCGGCGGAAAAAGCCGACCGGAGTCTGAATCAGAATCTGGCTCATGTCAACGAACTGCATGAGCGCTTCTGCGAGGGAATCCACGCGATCCCGGGGCTTTCAATCAACGGCTGGGATGAGACGGCGGATCCGGAGGCCGGGCAGCCCGGAAGCCCGGAGAGAGAGGCATTTCTCACCCGCAGAGTGCCCCATATAGTCAGCGTTTCGGTGGACGGCGTGCGCGCGGAGGTTCTGCTGCACGCGCTGGAAGACAAGGGAATTTATATCTCCGCGGGAAGTGCCTGCTCCTCCAACCATCCGGCGGTCAGCAGAACCCTCAAAGCCATCGGCGTTCCGGAAAGACTCCTGGACAGCACCGTCCGGTTCAGCTTCTGCGACTGGACAACAGAAGAGGAAATCGATGAGACCCTGACAGCCCTGCGGGGAATTCTCCCGGCGCTGCGCCTGTTCGTCAGAAAGTGAGTAAAACAACATATGAAGGCAAAAGCATATCTGATCAAGTATGCCGAAATCGGCATCAAGGGGAAGAACCGGAATACCTTTGAACAGGCACTGGTGGACCGGATCCGGGAGGCGTGCGCGCGGGTGGAAGGGGACTTTGCCGTCACGCGCGAGGCCGGACGGATCTATGTGACGGCACAGAGCGATTTTGAGGAGGATGAAATTGTCGGCGCGCTGCAGAAGGTCTTCGGCATTGTCTGGATCTGCCCGGTGGTGCAGGTAGCGGACCATGGCTTTGAGGATCTCAAAAAGCAGGTCGTCCGCTACATGCAGGAGGAGTACCCGGCGGGGAATTTTACCTTCAAGGTGAAGAGCCGGCGGGCGAGAAAGAGCTATCCGGTGCATTCCCAGCAGATGAATGCGGACCTGGGGGAGGCCATTCTCCAGGCATTTCCCGCTGCCCGTGTCGATGTGCATGATCCGCAGGTCCTTCTGAGCGTGGAAGTGCGGGACAACGAGATCAACATTTATTCCAGACAGATTTCCGGTGCCGGCGGCATGCCGGTGGGAACCGGCGGAAAGGCCATGCTTCTGCTGTCCGGCGGAATCGATTCGCCGGTGGCCGGATACATGATCTCGCGGCGGGGCGTCGCCCTGGAG
This sequence comes from uncultured Lachnospiraceae bacterium, assembly GCA_900315495.1. Classification (GTDB taxonomy): domain Bacteria; phylum Bacillota; class Clostridia; order Lachnospirales; family Lachnospiraceae; genus Anthropogastromicrobium. The sequence goes on along the minus strand of OMZJ01000055.1, from coordinate 18,572 downwards.
GCGGTCTATTTCAATGCGCCGCCGTACACCTCGGACCGCGCGCTGCAGAAGGTGGAGGATCTCGCTGCGATCATTTCCGCCTGGACCGGCCCGATCCGGCTGCATATCATCAACTTCACGGAAATTCAGCTGGCCATTTATCAGAAGTGCCCCCACGAGGAGCTCACAATCATCATGCGCCGTTACATGATGCGCATTGCCGAGCGGATTGCCCGGAAAAACGGCTGCCTCGGCCTGGTGACCGGTGAGAGCATCGGCCAGGTAGCCTCCCAGACCATGCAGAGCCTGATCTGCACCAATGCGGTCTGCAGCCTGCCCGTCTACCGTCCGGTGATCGCCTTCGACAAGCAGGATATTGTGGATGTGGCGGAGAGGATCGGGACATTTGATACCTCCACACTGCCCTACGAGGACTGCTGCACGATTTTTGTGGCAAAGCACCCGGTGACCCATCCGATTCTGCACATCATCGAGGATTCGGAGCAGAAGCTGGCGGACGTGTCCGAGGAGATGATCGAGAAGGCGTTAGCCGGAGACGTCGTCGTGGAGTGCCGGAAGAACTGAGCACCGCCCGCGGGGCAGCCCGCTCGTATCCAGGCATGAAAAAAGGCTGCAGATTTCTCTGCAGCCTGATTCATTCTCCGGTCTGATTTCTTCCCTGCCGGGACCGGCAGTCTCAGTCTTCCTTGATGATATACGGATCAAGGACCTTTAAGATCTCGTCGACATTATCCTCTGCATGGATATTCAGGTCGATCGGCTTGGAGAGATCCAGAGAGAAGATTCCCATGATCGATTTCGCATCGATGACGTATCTACCCGAAACGAGATCAAAATCGGTGTCGAACTTGGCAAGGTCATTGACAAAAGACTTGACTTTATCGATAGAATTCAGTGATATCTTGACAGTAGTCATTTCCATCCCCTCCTGGACATTGCGCAGACTCCTGGCGGCCCATGCGGCTGCCTGTTTCATAGTATCCTCGTACCTCTGAAAAGTCAATAACCTGCGCCGAAAAGTCTGCATCCGGTGTGCGGAAGAAAGGATCACAAGAATGAAAAGAGCGGCATTTCACACGCTGGGATGCAAGGTGAATGCGTATGAGTCGGAGGCCATGCGGGAGCTTCTGGAAAAGAACGGCTACACCACGGTGCCCTTCGGCGAACCCGCGGATGTCATCGTCATCAACACCTGTTCGGTGACGAACATCGCCGACCGGAAGTCCCGCCAGATGCTGCACCGGGCACGGAAATCCTGTCCAGACGCTGTTGTCGTGGCCGCGGGCTGCTACGTGCAGGAATCGCCGGAGAAGGCGGCCGAAGATGCGGCGGTTGACCTGGTTATCGGAAACGACCGGAAAACCGAACTCCCCGGCCTGCTGGCGCAGTGGTTTGCAGAACACCCCGAGAGGGAAGGCCGGCTGCAGGAGCGTGCCGGATGCCGCGCTTCAGGAAGCGAGACCGATGAGAATGCCGGCACAGAGAAGAACGCTCATCTGGCGGGAGAATCACAGTCGAAACCGGTAGTCGGACCGAATTCGAAAAAATGCGATGCAGCTGGTCAGGGCAAGCCGCGGCCCGCTGCGGAGATTGCGGCAGGCGCGGACCAGAAAACTTTCGAGGAGATGCAGGTGGATGCGGCGGCTGACCGCACCCGGGCTTTCCTGAAAATTCAGGACGGCTGCAACCAGTTCTGCAGCTACTGCATCATCCCCTATGTCCGCGGACGGGTGCGGAGCCGCAGGCCGGAAGAGATTGCCGCGGAAGCGTGCCGCCTGGCGGAGGGAGGAATCCAGGAAATTGTCCTGACGGGCATTCATCTGAGTTCCTACGGCAGTGATTTCGTGAGCGATGGCCTGAAAGGCCGGATTTCGACGGGAACCGCAGCCGCCGCAGGCACGGCGGGCGGCTGGTGGGACGGCACCCGGATGCTGGACCTGCTGCACCGGCTTTCCGAAATCGAGGGAATCCGCCGGATTCGCCTGGGATCTCTGGAACCCCGGCTGATCACCCGTGCGTTTGCGTCGGAACTGGCCTCCATCCCGAAGATCTGCCCGCATTTTCATCTCTCGCTGCAGAGCGGAAGCCGCACCGTCCTGGCGCGGATGAACCGGAAATATACGCCGGAGGAATACCTGGAAAACTGCGGAATCCTGCGGGAAGCCTTTTCCAACCCGGCCATCACGACGGATGTCATTGTCGGATTCCCGGGGGAGACGGAGGAGGAATTTCAGGAGACGGTGGAATTCGTACAGCGTGCGCAGTTCTACGAGATGCATGTGTTCCGTTATTCCCGGCGGGAGGGAACCAGGGCGGACCGGATGGACGGACAGATCCCGGAGCCGGTCAAGGAGGCGCGGAGCGAAATTCTCTTGGGACTGGCAAGGCAGATGTCGGCGGATTATCGGGCGCAGTTTGTCGGGAAAAAGCTCACAGTCCTGACAGAGCAGATCGAAACGGTGGATCATCGCCCCTTTATGACGGGGCATTCGGCGGAGTACATTCTCTGCGCGCTGCCGCCGCAGACGCCGGAGAACCGGTTGCTGGAGGTCACCGGGCGGGAGCTGTCGGCGGACGGGTCCGTGCTCCTGTGTGATTGTTAAGATTCGCATTCCGCGGGGGGGGGGTACCCCCCGCTGCGTGCGCATCCACATAATAGAATTCGCATTCCGCGGGGGTAAGCCCCGCTGCATGCGCATCCACGTTTGCGCCGCACGAGCCCGCGGCCATTCGTGCATGCTTCGCATGCCCGCCTGACTGTCTGGCGGCGGCTTGCTATGCTAAAGTTTTCAGACAAAGAAATGGCGATTGGCAAATTGACGAGAATATATAAAAAATGGCTTGAACGTATGGACGGGCAGTAGTATAATAAAGTAGATTTGGTGGAATCAGGAAGGACGTGCGAGAATGGCGAATTTATCCAATACGCAGTTCATAGACATCAGTCAGTCGAGAAGAATGCAGGTATCGGAGGTGATCCGGGAGGTTTACAACGCGCTGGTGGAGAAGGGGTACAACCCGATCAACCAGATCGTGGGGTATATCATGTCCGGGGATCCGACCTATATTACCAGCTACAATAACGCCAGAAGCCTGATCATGAAGGTCGAGCGCGACGAGATTCTGGAAGAACTGATCCGCACCTATATCAATACTCGGCTGCGCGACGATACGGACGGTGGCGAAAAGGCGGAACAGTGAGAATTCTGGCACTGGACTATGGGTCGAAGACCGTGGGCTGCGCCATCACGGATCCGCTGGGCCTCACGGCACAGAATCTGGAGACGATCGTCCGGCAGGAGGAGAACAAGCTCCGCCGAACGCTGGCCCGCATTCAGGAAATTGTGCAGCAGTATGGCGTTACACAGATTGTGATCGGTCTGCCCTGCAACATGGACGGAAGCATCGGTGAGCGCGGCGAAAAGGCGCTGCAGTTTAAGGACATGGTGGAGCGCCGCACGGGTCTGACGGCCGTGATGGTGGACGAGCGTCTCACAACCGTCGCAGCGGATGAGGTTCTGGAGCTGTCCCGTGTTCCGGTCCGGGAGCGCAAGAAGGTCATTGACCAGATTGCGGCATCGATCATCCTGCGGGATTACCTCAATGCGCATCCGGTGCAGCAGCTGGATTGCGCGGGGGAAGACCGCGGCAGGAACGGGGAGGCACCGCCCCGCACCGGGAGATGACAGAATGGAACATACATCGGAAAAGATTATATTTGAGACAGAGAACGGTCCGGAGGAGTACTATCCGCTGGATCAGACGAGATTAAACGGAAGGGATTACCTGCTTGCGGCGGTATCCGAGGATCCGGACGCGGAGGTCGTGATTTTTCGCGACGATTCGGCGCCGGGCGATCCGGAAGCGCTGTATGTACCGGTGGAAGACGAAGTGGAACAGGACGCGGTCCTGCATATATTTGAGGAAATTCTGGCCGACGAGGATGGCGATACCGACGATGGTACGGAGGGAGACGGCATCGGAGGATCGGCGGATCCGGACAGCCGGGAGGAAAGGAGTTAAATGGATAGCAAACCAAGAGATACGGGGTTGAGCCCCTCCGTGCGCGTGATTCCGCTTGGCGGTCTGGAAGAAATCGGTATGAACATGACGGTCTTCGAATACGGAGACAGCATGATCATCGTGGATGTCGGAATGTCCTTCCCGTCGGACGATATGCTCGGCATCGATATGGTCATCCCCGATTTCTCCTATGTCCTGCAGAATGCGGACCGGCTGAAGGCCATTTTCATCACCCACGGCCATGAGGACCACATCGGCGCGCTGCCCTACCTGCTCAAGCAGGTGCATGTGCCGGTGTATGCGACGAAGCTGACGCAGGGAATCATTGAGGGCAAGCTGGAGGAACACGGCATCCTCAATGACGTCCGCCAGGTCATTGTCCAGTACGGGCAGGTCGTCAAGGCCGGCGATTTCCGGGTGGAATTCATCAAGACCAACCACAGTATCGAGGATGCGGCGGCGCTGGCGATTTCGTCCCCGGCGGGTGTGATCGTCCACACCGGCGACTTCAAGATCGACTACACCCCGGTCTTCGGCGATATGGCAGATCTGCAGCGCTTTGCGGAGCTAGGCCGCAAGGGTGTTCTGGCTATGCTCTGCGACAGCACCAATGCGGTCCGCCCGGGCTTCACGCCTTCCGAGCGCACCGTCGGCAAGACCTTTGACCACATCTTTGCCGAGAACAAGGACCGCCGGATTCTGGTCGCTACCTTCGCTTCCAATGTGGATCGTGTGCAGCAGATCATCAATACTGCCCGCCGGTACGGCCGCAAGGTCGTCGTCGAGGGCCGCAGCATGGTCAATGTCATCGGCAAGGCCAATGAGCTCGGCTACATCAATATCCCGGACGGCACACTGATCAGCATCGACGAACTGAACAATTATCCGCCGGAACAGACCTGCCTGATCACCACGGGCAGCCAGGGCGAATCCATGGCGGCACTTTCCCGCATGGCGGCCTCCATTCACCGCAAGGTTTCCATCCTGCCGGGCGATCTGGTCGTCTTTTCGTCCAGCACCATTCCGGGCAACGAGAAATCCGTCTCCAAGGTCATCAATGAGCTGGAGGAGAAGGGCGCGGTTGTGATCAACCACGACACCCACGTTTCCGGACACGCCTGCCAGGAGGAGATCAAGCTGCTCTATTCCCTGGTCCGCCCGAAGTACGCGATTCCGGTACACGGCGAATACCGCCACAGAAAGGCGCAGGCGGATGTCGTGGCAGAGCTGGGCATCCCGAAGGAAAACATCTTCATGATCAATTCCGGCTGCGTGCTCGAGCTGTCGGATGACCACGCGGGCGTGGTGGAGCAGGTCCCGAGCGGCGCTGTCCTGGTGGACGGCCTCGGCGTCGGCGATGTCGGCAACATTGTCCTGCGCGACCGCCAGGCGCTGGCACAGGACGGCATTATTATCGTCGCGATGACGCTGGAGAAATACAGCAATCAATTGCTTGCCGGACCGGATCTTGTATCCCGCGGCTTTGTCTACATCCGCGAATCCGAGAACCTGATGGACGAGGCACAGCAGGTATGCAACGACGCGGTGTTCGGATGCATTGAAAACCATGTGACCGACTGGGCCAAGATCAAGAATACCATCCGCGATGACCTGGGCAGCTTCCTGTGGAAGAAGATGAAGCGCAGCCCGGTGATCCTGCCGATCATCATGGAAGTGGAATAAAATGTTTTCCGCCGCCCGCCGGAAAGGGAGGATTCGTCGTTCCGTTTCGCGGCGGGGGCAGTGGACACGTCCGGGAAGTCTGCTCTGCGGGCTTCCCGGACGTGCTTTTCTTTCAATGCGGCAGCGGGGAGGGAAAACCATGTACAGTCAGGAGCGGATCAATGCCTATCTGAATTCTCTGGAGCGCCCGCAGAACCCCGCGCTGGAGAAGATCCGGCAGCAGGCGCTGGCGGAGGGCGTCCCGATCATCCGGCCCGCCGTGCAGAGCCTCCTGCAGTTTTTCATGAAACTGAGCCGGCCGGAATCCATTCTGGAAGTCGGAACGGCGGTGGGATATTCCGCCCTGTGCATGCGGGAGGCCTGTGGGGAATCCTGCCATATTGTCACCATCGAGAAGGATGCGGAGCGGATTGCAAAAGCCAGGGAGAACTTCGCGGCCTTCGGCGCACAGGATCAGATCCGCCTGCTGGAGGGCGATGCGGCAGACCGGCTGCGGGAGCTTCCGGACGGCGTCTTCTCCTTTATTTTCATGGATGCGGCCAAGGGCCAGTATCTGGCCTTCCTGCCGGAGGTATGCCGGGTGCTTGCGCCGGGCGGTATGATCTTTTCGGACAACGTGATGCAGGAGGGGGAGGTCATGGACTCCCGCTTTGCGGTGCCCCGCAGGGACCGCACCATCCACAGCCGGATGCGCAGATACCTGTATGTTCTCAAGCACACGGAGGGGCTCACGACCAGTGTCCTTCCACTGGGAGACGGTGTCGCCGTGACGGTGAAAGAGGGGGAATCCGTGCGGCTGATGTCCGCGGAATCTCCGGAAAAAGAGGCCGGGTCTGCGGCGGCGCGGGACGACGGCAGGGAGTCTGCGCCCGGCGCGGATTCCTGCGGGATCCATTCCGGGGCAGTGGCGGCAGGAAATGCCGCGATACAAAAAGATACAGCAGGGGGAAAGAATGATGGCGAATGAGAGATCAGGGGGGAAAACCCGGCGCCCGGAGCTTCTGATGCCGGCCGGTAGCCTGGAAGTGCTGAAGACGGCGGTGCACTACGGGGCCGATGCGGTCTATCTGGGCGGTCCGGCCTTCGGCCTCCGCGCAAAGGCCCACAATTTTTCCCTGGACGAGATGGCCGAGGGAATCGATTTCGCCCACGCCCACGGGGTCCGGGTCCATGTCACGGTGAACATCGTGGCCCACAACAGGGACCTTCCGGGCGTCCGGGAGTACCTGGGCGCGCTGCGCGAAATCAGGCCCGATGCGCTGATTATTTCCGACCCGGGGATCTTCGCCCTGGCGGGAGAGATCGCGCCGGAGATTGAGCGGCATATCAGCACACAGACTTCCTGCAGCAACGCCGCATCCTTCAACTTCTGGTACGGGCTGGGGGCGCGCAGGGTCGTGGCGGCCCGGGAGCTCTCCGTGGCAGAGCTGGCGGAAATCCGCCGCGCCATTTCCGAAGACCGGGAGATCGAGTGCTTCGTGCACGGCGCCATGTGCATGGCCATCTCCGGCCGGTGCCTGATCTCCGCGTATCTGACCGGAAGAAGCGCCAATGCCGGTGCCTGCACGCATCCGTGCCGCTGGGAGTACGCACTGGTGGAGAAAACCAGGCCCGGCGAGTATTTCCCGGTGGAGGAGGACGGCCGGGGCACCTACCTGTTCAACTCCCGGGATCTGTGCATGATCGATCATCTGGATGACCTGATGGACGCCGGGGTGAACAGCTTCAAGGTCGAGGGCCGTATGAAGACCGCGCTGTACGTGGCAACCGTGGCGCGGGCCTACCGGCACGCCATCGACGATCTGTGCGCGGACCGGGATCAATACCGGCAGAACAGGGCTCATTATGTGGAAGAGGTCAGCAAGGGGACCATCCGTGCCTATACCACAGGGTTCTATTACGGGAATCCGGGGGCCGAGGGCCAGATCTACGGCAGCAATACCTATCTCCAGAATTACATTTATCTCGGCATTGTCCGGGATCCGCAGCCGGACGGCACGATTCACCTGATTCAGAAAAACAAGTTCTGCACAGGCGATAAGATCGAAATTCTGCGGCCGAACGGCACCGATGTCAGGGCAGAGGTGCTCTCCATCCGCGGGGAGGACGGGATACTGCGGGACAGCGCGCCGCATCCGGGGGAGAAACTGACCGTACAGCTGTCGGCACCGGCCGGCGCACAGGATGTGCTCCGGAAAAAGGCACCCGAAGCGCCGGATCTTCCATCTGCGGCAGAATGATTTACAGAATGACTGACAGAATCAGAAAATGAAAGGATTGTATGAATACGGAGAATCTTTCGGCATATCGGGTTATCAGATCGGAGCGGGTCGAAGAGTGTGACGGCGTCGGGACACTCCTGGAGCACAAAAAGAGCGGCGCACATGTCTTTGTGCTGGAAAACCAGGACAGCAACAAGGTGTTTAACATCGCGTTCCGCACACCGGCGGTGGACAGCACCGGCGCGGCGCACATCACGGAGCACTCCGTCCTGTGCGGGTCGGACCGTTATCCAGTGAAGGATCCGTTCATCGAGCTGGCCAAGGGGTCGCTCAACACCTTCGTGAATGCGATGACCTATCCGGACAAGACCTGCTATCCGGTGGCGAGCACCAACGACAAGGACTTCGACAACCTGATGTCCGTCTACCTGGATGCCGTATTCCATCCGAACATCCTGAAAACCGACAAGATTTTCCGGCAGGAGGGCTGGCATTACGAGATGGCTTCCCCGGATCAGCCGCTGACCATCAACGGTGTCGTGTACAATGAGATGAAGGGGGCCTTCTCCTCCGCCGATGAATCCCTGGACCGGTGGACGTTAGGCGTCCTCTTCCCGGATACGCCGTATGCCAACGAATCGGGCGGCGATCCGGAGGCAATTCGGACCCTGACCTACGAAAAGTATCTGGCCTTCTACCGCCGCTATTATCATCCGTCCAACAGCTACCTCTACCTGTACGGAAACTGCGACTGCGGGAAGATTCTCGACCGGATCGACCGGGAAGTCTTTTCCCATTACGACCGGATTGATCCGCAGTCGGAGATCCCGGCGCAGAAGCCCTTCACAGCCGTCCGCGAGGCCGAATTTGAATACGGCGTTGCCGCGGGGGATGACACCGAGGAGGGCGTCTACTATTCCTGGAACCGCGTCTGCCCCGCCGCGCTGGATGAGCGTACCGCCATGGCGATGGAGATCCTGGAGACTGTTCTCCTGGACGCACCGGGCGCACCGGTCCATGAGGCGCTTTCCGCCGCGGACATCGGAAAGGACATCTACGGCGGATATACGGACGAGATTTATCAGCCGTACTTCAACATCACGGTGAAGGAAGGAAAGCCCGGACAGAAGGAACGCTTCGTATCGGTCATCGAGGATACGCTGCGGAAAACTGCACAGGAGGGGATCCCCGAGAAATCGCTGCTGGCGGCCATCAACAGCCTGGAATTCCGCCTGAAGGAGAGCGATTACGGCCGTATGCCGAAGGGACTGGTGATCGGCCTGCAGTGCATGGACAGCTGGCTGTATGACGCGGAGGATCCCTTCTCCTATCTGGAATATCAGAAGACGTTCCGGTTCCTCCGGGACAACCTGCACACCGGCTACTTTGAAAACCTGATCCGAACGGTCCTGCTGGACAATCCCTTCGGCGCCGTGATCACCGCCGTCCCGAAACGCGGGCTGGAGGAGGAGAAGGAGAAGAAGCTGGCGAAGGCGCTGGCTGCGAAGAAGGCGGCTTTGTCAGAACAGGAGATCCGGAAGATGGTCTCGGACACGGCAGATCTTCTCGCCTACCAGAAAGAGAAATCCACCCCGGAGCAGCTGGCCACGATCCCGATGCTCTCGATCGGGGATATCAGCCGCGAGATCGTCCCGGTGAAAAATCACCCCGCACGGTTTTCGGTACCGGGCGGGCCGGCGGAGGACAACTTCGTATGGCACGACATCTTTACCTCCGGGATCAGCTACCTGGATCTGACCTTCCCGGCGGACGAGATGCCGCTGGAAGACCTGCCGTACCTGGCGGTGCTGCGGGATCTGATGACCGATGTGTCCACGGAAAACTACAGCTACCGCGACCTGAATGAGGCCGTCGACATCTGGACCGGCGGCATCGGGACGGACATCGATGTCTTCAGCATGAACTGCGAGGATGCATCCAGCCGGATCTTCTTCACGGCGTCCCTGCGCGCGCTGGACGAGAATCTGGAGCAGGCGGCTTCATTGCTGGAGGAGATTCTCTGCCGCACGGTGTTTACGGAAGACAAGCGCATCAAAGAACTGCTCGAAGAGGCGCAGGTCCGCCAGCGCGAATACCTGATTCAGGGAGGCAGCGGCACCGCGGTGCGGCGAAGTCTGTCCTATCATTCTGCCGCTTCGTGGATTCAGGAGCAGATCTCCGGGATTGATTACTATTCCTTCCTCTGTGATCTGACGGAACATTTCGAAGAGAAGAAGGAGATGCTGAAGAATAAGCTTTCGGCCCTGTGCCGGACGATTTTTGCCGGAAACCGGATGATCGCAAGCTTTACAGGCTCCCGGGAATGCGCGGGGCGGATGGAGGAGCTGCTTTCTGCTTTTGCACAAAAGCTTCCCGTGCGCACCGGTCCGGCCGCACCGCGGGACTGGCCTCTGGCGCAGAAAAATGAGGCATTCACGGCGGCCACGCAGGTGCAGTATGTGGCCCGGACCGGAAACTTCAAAAAGGCGGGTCTTCCTTATACCGGTGCACTTCTGGTGCTGCAGGGAATTCTGAATTTTGACTATCTCTGGAGCAATCTCCGGGAGCAGGGCGGCGCATACGGATGCATGTCCGGCTTCCGCCGCGACGGCAGCGCGTACCTGGCCTCGTACCGGGATCCGCATCTGGCCCGCACCAATACGGTATACAGCGGAGCGCCGGCGTACCTGAAAAACTATCAGGCGGATGAGAGAACCATGACCCGCTTCATCATCGGCGCGGTCAGCGGAATTGACGCACCCATGACCCCGTCCGCCGAGGGACGGCGCGACATGATCTGCCGGATGTCGGGCATTTCTGAGGAAGACCTGCGCCGCCAGAAGGAGGAGGTGCTCGGCTGCACGCCGGAGACCATCCGCGGTCTGGCGCCGTATCTGGAGGCGCTGCTGGCTTCCGGCAGCATCTGCGCGGTGGGAAGCGAGACGAAGGTAGCAGAGCACCGGGATCTTTTCCGGGAAGTTCACCGGCTGTAAAATGACAGATATACAGAGATACACAGACAGAAGGAAAACATGGAACAGCTGAATACACAGAAATCGGGATTTGTTGCGGTCTGCGGCAGGCCGAATGTCGGAAAATCGACGCTGATGAATCACCTGATCGGGCAGAAAATTGCCATTACCTCGAATAAGCCGCAGACAACCCGTAAACAGATCCGCACGATCTATACCGATGCGCGGGGACAGGTCATCTTTCTGGACACGCCGGGAATCCACAAGCCGAAGAACCAGCTGGGCCGGTACATGGATGAGGCGGCGTACAGCACGCTGGAGCAGTCAGACCTGATCCTGTGGCTGGTGGAACCTGGGGAGACGGTCGGAAAAGGCGACACGGAGATTCAAAACCGCCTGAAAGCCTCCGGCAAGCCGGTGATCCTTGTCATCAACAAGACCGATCTGGCCAGCCGAGAACTGGTGCAGAAGACGGAGGAGGTCTACGGCGGCCTGATGGATTTTGCCGCGATTCAGAAAGTCTGTGCGCTGCGGGGCGTCCGGACGAAAGAGCTGATGGATACCATCTTCGGCCTGCTGCCCTACGGGCCGATGTACTACGACGAGGATTCCGTCACAGACGAGACGATGCGGCAGATCGCGGCGGAGATTATCCGCGAGAAGGCGCTCCGGGATCTGCGGGACGAGGTGCCCCATGGCATCGCCGTCCTGATTGATTCCATGAAGGAACGCCCGGACGGCTCGCTCATGGACATCGAGGCATCCATCATCTGTGAGAAGGATTCTCACAAGGGAATCGTGATCGGGCGCGGCGGAGAGATGCTGCGGCGGATCGGTTCCGACGCAAGGCCGGATATTGAGGAGATGTGCGGTATGCATGTCAATCTCAAGCTCTTCGTCAAGGTCCGCAAGGACTGGAGGGACAATCCGACCTACCTTCGAAGCTTCGGCTATGAGGAAAAAGACCTGAAAAAATAAGGGAGGGAAATTCGGAGGGACTGCATGAACACCGATACAATCAAGGTAAGCGGCATTGTTCTGTCGGTCTCACCGGTGGGCGAGACCGACCGCCGCATGACCATTCTCACCCGGGAGGAGGGAAGAGTCAGCGTTTTCGCGCAGGGGGCCAGCCGGGCCCGGAGCCGCTTTGCGGCGGTCACGCGCCCCTTTGTGACCGGTACCTTCGAGCTGCGCCAGCGGTCAGACTCCTTTTCCCTGGCTGGGGCTGATGTGATCGATTATTTCGACCATTTCTCGCAGGACTATGATCGTCTGGCCTACGGCGCCTACTTTCTGGAGTTGGCCGGATGGTTTTCCGCGGAGGGACTGCCCGATGCCAGTCTGATTGACCTCCTCTATCTCGCCCTGAAGGCGCTGGAAAAGGAGAAGGTTCCGGTCCCGCTGGTCCGCCTCATCTATGAATTCAGCCTCTTCCGGATTGAGGGCGAATATCCGCAGGTCTTCACGTGCCGAAACTGCGGGAAGCCCCTGAAGGAAGGGTGGTTTGGCATGAGTGAGCGCTCTGCGGTCTGCACAGAGTGTGTCGAAAAAAGCCGGGCGGAGGGCAGAAGTCTGAAATTGCCGCAGGATATTCATCTCTCCCCGGCCGCCGTCTATGCCCTGCAGTACATTTACAGCGCGAAGCCGCAGGCCCTCTTTTCCTTCCGGCTGTCCGAGGAGGTATTCTCCGAGGTGGAAAAACTGCGCAGGCGCTGGAAAAACCGGCTGATCACACACAAATTCAAGTCAGAGGCCCTGCTGCCGGGGGAAAACGAAACTCCTTTCAAATTCCTTACGGAAAGAGGTTGCAGCTAATAAAGACTTGAAAATCAGGGGCAGTTCACTTACAATGTTTCGTGGCCTGTCTCTGAAAGAATTCAGGATACCGGCCGATATCATGATCCCGGGGGGAGATTTCATTTTGATGGAAATGCGCAGCCGTAAAAAATATTTTCTGTTTCCTGTGATTCTGCTGGTTTTTGCACTTGCGGGATGCGGACTCTTCACCAAAAACTACGGATTCAACTCGGATACCGAGGGACTCTACGTCCAGAAGAACGGACAGATTCTATCCACACTGACCTCTGATTTCGATCAGAGCTATTACGATATCGAAGAGCTGACCTATGTGGCGCAGCAGCAGGTACAGAAATTCAACAGCGACAACTACGGGCAGTCCTATTACTCGTATGACCAGCTGACCGACGAACAGAAAAAGCAGATGATCCTTCCGGTCGCCCTGAACTCTGTCACGCAGAGCGGTGAAACGGTCAAGGTGGTGCTTCAGTTCGGAAACGGCGATATCTATACCGCATTCAGCGCGATCGACATCGCGGCTGCCGGCGGAACAAAGGTTTACACGTCCACGGTCGGCGCGACAGAGGTTGCCCTCTCCGGCAATTTCGTGACTCCGTCCGGAGCCGCCGCGGATACCGCCAAAATCATGGAGGACACGGAGGACACCCTGGTCTATGTGGATTATGCCGTTCAGATCAGCACCGAGCGCGACATCGCCTATGTCTCCGACGGCGTGACGATGGTCAACAGCCATACGGTGCAGACTCCGGCGGGACAGGGAAGCTTTGTCATCTTCAAATAATTGATCGGGCAATCGAACCTTGTGATCAGAGGCCGGCCGTGTGCAGAAACATTTCGGAGTGGTTTCTCCGGACTGTTTCCGTGCGCGGCGGGCAGTTTGTTGCCATGGACGGCCGCAAAACATGCGTCTGCAGCGGGCCGGTCAGAAGACAGGAAAGAGGTATGGGAATGGAAAAGACAATGGATAAGATTGTAGCGCTTGCAAAATCCAGAGGGTTTGTCTACCCGGGTTCCGAGATCTACGGCGGCCTGGCAAACACCTGGGATTACGGCAACCTCGGCGTAGAGCTGAAGAACAACGTCAAACAGGCGTGGTGGAAGAAGTTCGTACAGGGCAATCCCCTGAACGTCGGTGTCGACTGCGCAATCCTGATGAATCCGGAGACCTGGAAGGCCAGCGGCCACCTCGGCGGTTTCTCGGATCCGCTGATCGACTGCAAGTGCTGCCATGAGCGCTACCGCGCCGACAAGCTGGTGGAGGACTACATGAATGCCCACCAGATCGTTCCCGAAAAGGGGCTGGACGGCTGGACCTCCCAGGAACTTTCCGACTACATCCGCGAGAATAAAATCCCATGCCCGTCCTGCGGCAAGAGCGACTTCACCGACATCCGCCAGTTCAACCTGATGTTCAAGACCTTCCAGGGCGTGACGGAAGATACGACGGCCACGGTTTACCTGCGCCCGGAGACTGCCCAGGGAATCTTTGTCAACTTCAAGAACGTGCAGAGAACCTCCCGGAAGAAGCTGCCCTTCGGCATCGGCCAGATCGGAAAGTCCTTCCGCAATGAGATCACGCCCGGCAACTTCACCTTCCGCACCCGTGAGTTCGAGCAGATGGAGCTGGAGTTCTTCTGCAAGCCGGATACCGACCTGGAATGGTTCCAGTACTGGAGAAACTTCTGCTGGAACTGGCTGCTCTCCCTGGGACTGACCGAGAAGGAGCTTCGCCTGCGCGACCATGATCCGGAGGAGCTTGCCTTCTATTCCAAGGCCACGACAGATATCGAGTTCCTCTTCCCGTTCGGCTGGGGCGAACTCTGGGGCATTGCGGACCGCACGGACTATGATCTGTCCCAGCACCAGAAATTCTCCGGCCAGGATCTCACCTACTATGACGAGGAGACCAAGGAACACTATATTCCGTATGTCATCGAGCCGTCCCTGGGTGCGGACCGCGTGACGCTGGCCTTCCTCTGCGCCGCTTATGACGAGGAGACGCTGGAGGGCGGCGATGTCCGGACGGTGCTGCATTTCCATCCGGCAATCGCTCCGGTCAAGATTGCGGTCTTCCCGCTCAGCAAGAAGCTGGCCGAGGGAGCGCAGAAGATCTACGAAGAGCTGGGCGCTGAGTGGAACTGTGAGTATGACGACCGCGGCGCTATCGGAAAGCGCTACAGAAGAGAGGATGAAATCGGCACGCCGTACTGCATCACCTACGATTTCGACTCCGAGAACGATCACTGCGTGACGGTCCGCGAGCGTGATACGATGAAGCAGGAGAGAGTTGCGATCGACAGCCTGAAGTCTTACTTTGCGGACAAGTTCAGGTTCTGATTCCGGCAGGAAACCCGAAAGGAGGTCGGCTCGGGCAATGGCCGGCAAGAAAAAAAAGAATAAGAAGAGATCGGACGCTGGCACGGTGATTTTCCGGATGGTGGGCGCAGAGCTGGCCGTGATCGCCGCGGTCCTTGTGGTTCTGGGCGTCATTTTCATTCCGCGGATCCTGAACAGCTTCGGGGTTTCCATTCCGCAGCTCCTCGGGATTTCCGGTACCTCCGAGACAGAGGCACCGACCGGCCCGACGCAGGTCGCATCGCTGACCACCGCGGCAGCCGCATCCACACCCGCGGCAAATGAGGCGGAGTCGGAAATCGCCGTCGAGGACAATACCCCGGAGGAACAGCAGGCTCAGATTTCTCTCACCGCTGTGGGAGACAATCTGATGCGCCGCTCCGGGACGCTCTCCGGGCTTCAGCCCGACGGAACCTACAATTACTATGACAACTTCGTCAACGTGCGCAATAGTTTTCGCAGCGCAGACCTGACGGTCCTCAGCCAGGATACCGTCATGGCCGGGACAGAATACGGGGTGACGGAGGGAAATCTCTATACCACCGGAACGGAGATCGGCGACAGCATGGTCGATGCCGGCATCAATGTGGTGACGGCGGCCAATAACCATATCCTCGACATGGGCGCCGACGGCCTCAATAACATGATCAACTACTGGCACGGGACCTATCCGCAGGTCACGCTGCTGGGCGTGAACCAGAGCAGCAGCGAGCATCAGGATCCGGTGGTGATCGATGTGAGCGGAATCAAGGTTGCGATGATCAACTACACCACCGAATCCAATGTGACCGATGCCCTGGATTCCGAGCCCTATCTGATCAATCTGTACGACGAGGACTGGCTCACGGAGATCATCGCGTCGTGCCGGGAAGAGGCAGATTTCATCATTGTGTTCCCGCACTGGGGACACGATGCCGGCGGTAACATTTCGGACGAGGAACAGGAGCAGGCGCAGTTTCTGGCGGATCAGGGCGCGGACCTTGTCATCGGCAACGGCACCGGCGTAGTTCAGCCCGCGATGTGGATCGACGGCGAAGAGGGAAATCACACGCTGGTCTACTATTCCCTCGGCGATTTCCAGTCGACCGAGGATAAGACGGAGAATATGCTGGGCGGGCAGGCGACGGTGACCATCACCAAGACGAACCGCCGCACGTATATCTCCAACTGTGCGCTCGGATTTACCGTGACACAGTATGCGGACCAGACGGAGGAAGGGTATTTCGATACCGTGACCACGTTCCTGTGGTCCGACTATCTGGATGAGATGGCCGAAAATCACGGCATTCTCGCCTGGGAGCCGGATTTCTCGAAAAGTTTGCTGGATACCCTGCGCAAGAAGGTCCTGAAGAAGAGCAATCTGACAATCCCGGAAGGAAACTGATATTGCGATGAAGAATTATCTCCTGATTTTTCTGGTCTCCATGGTACCGGTGGTCGAGCTCCGCGGGGCCATCCCCATCTCGCAGGGACTGGGACTTCCGCTGATTCCCTCGTACCTGATCTGTATCCTCGGAAATATGATTCCCGTTCCCATCATTTATCTGTTTGCCCGGAGGGTCCTGATCTGGGGAAGCGGAACGAAGGGAATCGGAAAATTTTTCACCTGGTGTCTCCAGAAGGGCGAAAAGGGCGGAAAAAAGCTGCAGGAAAAGGCCGGCAGAGGTCTTTTCTGGGCGCTGATGGCATTTGTCGCCATTCCGCTTCCGGGGACCGGCGCATGGACCGGGACACTCGCCGCGAGTATTCTGGACATGGATTTCAAATCCAGCGTTCTGGCGGTGATGCTGGGCGTACTGATTGCCGGTGTCATCATGATGCTGGTGAGCGCGGGCGCGTTTGGCGCACTGCGTGCGGCTTTTTAAGATACCGACAGCCGGTATGGCAGACAGATGCCGTACCGGCTGATTTTCATTTTGCTCACAAAATTGTAAAATATCGGAATACACTGACGATACGGTTGCAGTCAGAAGAAGTGCAGTCAGGAGAACAGGAGAAATGATGCAGAACGCAGAAAATCATCATCAGGAAACCATACAGAAAAAAAACGGATCCGGTCGTGGGGGGAATCCCAGCAGAGCTTCAGGCGGTGTAGCCCGGCACGCGGCGAAAGACGGGGGGAATTCCCGAAACGCTTCGGAAGCCGTTTCCCGTCAGAATGCAACAGGTCAGAAAGTGTCCTCAGCTTGTCCGGCAGCACTCAAGTGCGGCGGCTGTATCCAGCCCGGCGTGGATTACCCGGAGACACTGGAGAAAAAACGCAGCCGCCTGCAGCACCTGCTGAAGGGATTATGTCCTGTCAACCGGGTGATCGGGATGAAAGATCCGTATCACTATCGATGCAAGGTGAATGCGGCCTTTGCATACCGGAACGGAAAGGTGATTTCAGGGGTCTATGCGGAGGGAACCCACCGGGTGATTCCGACGGATTCCTGCCTGATTGAGGACTCCACGGCGGATGCCGTGATCAGAACCATCCGTGAGCTGATTCCGCCCTTCAAAATTCATATCTATCAGGAGGATACAGGAGAGGGACTGCTGCGCCATGTGCAGGTGCGGGTGGGAAAGTATACCGGGCAGGTCATGGTGGTCCTGGTCACTGCCTCCCCGGTTTTTCCCTCGCGCAATGCGTTCGTCCGGCAGCTCCGGGAAGCGCATCCGGAGATCACGACCATCGTCCTCAACGTGAATGATGCCGATACCAGCATGGTGCTGGGCAGGCGGAACATCACTCTGTACGGACCGGGATACATTGAGGACACGCTCTGCGGAAAGACGTTCCGGATTTCACCGTCCTCCTTTTATCAGGTTAACCCGGCACAAACACAGCTCCTCTACACCAGGGCAATCTCCTATGCGGGTCTGACCGGCAGGGAAAAGGTGATCGACGCATACTGCGGGACAGGGACCATCGGCATCGTGGCAGCCGGGCTGGCGGGTGAGGTCACCGGCGTCGAACTGAATGAGAATGCTGTGAAGGACGCGGTCATCAATGCGCAGCGCAATGACGTCCGAAATATCCGCTTTGTACAGCAGGATGCGGGAGAGTACCTGCAGCAGCTTGCGGCGCAAGGAGAACATGCGGATGTTGTTTTCATGGATCCCCCGAGATCCGGCAGCAACAAGGCATTTCTGCGCGCTCTCATCAAACTCTCCCCCTCCCGGATCGTCTACATCTCCTGCGGTCCGGACTCTCTGGCGCGGGATCTGCAGTTCCTGAAGTCTCAGGGATACGTCGCCAGACAGTGTCAGCCGTTTGATCTCTTCGCCTGGACGGAACACATCGAGACCGTCTGTCTACTAACACATTCTTGAAGAAAAAGGGCTGAAAAAGCCTGATTTACTGGGGTTTCCGTCACCGGGAGCAGAGCGTGCTCGGTGTGATGGAAGCCCTCTTTTTATGTCTGAGGGAACTGGTCAGGAGCAGTGGCGTGGCTACGATTTTACTATTTCAGAAAACGAGTCAACGATTTTACTATTTGGGGTTGGTCGAGACTAT
>OMZJ01000035.1 GCA_900315495.1 uncultured Lachnospiraceae bacterium | reverse complement strand
CAATGCCCGGCTCAAACAGGCGATCACGGATGCCGATCCGGACTTTGTCCTGGTCGGCGGCGATATGATCATTGCGAAAAGAGGAGCGGATCCTGACTTTCGGGTATCGACGGATCTGCTCCGTTTTCTTTCCGGGCGGTGGCCGGTCTATTATGCGATCGGAAACCATGAGAAACGGATGATCATCAGCCCAGAGGTCTATCCCGGCTGGCGGGAGAAATATTTTGGCGTCTGCAGGGAGTGCGGCGTCACGGTGCTGTCCAACCGGTCCGTGCGTCTGGTGCGCGGGAACAGCACCCTCTGCCTGACGGGGCTGGATCTGCCGCAGGTCTATTACCGGCGGGGCAATCCGCCGCACATGGATGCACAGACCCTGCCACGGCTTCTGGGCAGGCGCAGTGAGGATGCCTTCTGCCTCCTTCTGGCCCATAATCCGCGGTATGCGGCAGAGTATGCGCGCTGGGGGGCCGACTGCACCCTGTCCGGCCACGATCATGGCGGCCTGGTGCGGATTCCCGGCCTGGGCGGTGTGGTTTCCCCGGAGCTTCGGTTCTTTTCTCCCTATACCGGGGACCTGATTACCCGGGAAGGAATGCCCGAGATCATCAGTGCAGGCCTCGGGACCCATACGATTCATGTGCGGCTGAACAACCGTCCGCAACTGATTGTGCTGCATTTCCGCGGAAAAAAACAGAAAGGCGTGCCCTGCCGCCCCGCGGCGGTCCGTGTGCGTCCGCTGCCGGCGGGCTGACGGAACCGGGAAAACGGCAGAGAAGAGGGGTGTTTGCTTGCTGGCTGTAAAACTGGATGCCTTTGAAGGTCCGCTGGATCTTCTTCTCAGCCTGATCGACCGGAACAAGGTCAGCATCTACGATATCCCCATCGCGGTGATCACCGACCAGTATCTGGCAGAAGTGGCAAAGATGCCAAAGATGGATCTGGATCTGTCCAGCAGCTTCCTGGTCATGGCGGCAACGCTTCTGGACATCAAGGCAAAGATGCTGCTGCCGGCCGAGAAGGATGAGGACGGCGTGGAGATTGACCCGCGGGAGGAATTGGTGAAGCGGCTGGCGGAGTACAAGCTTTACCGGTCTCTTGCGAAAGATCTGGAAAAAGACTATCAGGAGGCGGAGAAGACGGTTTACCGTGAGCCGTCCCTGCCGGAGGAAGTGCGTCGGTATATCCCGCCGATGGACACGGAGGATCTGCTCTCGGATGTGACCCTGACAGGGCTTCTGAAGGTTTTCCACGATGTGTGCCGCCGGCAGATTGACCGGATGGATCCGATCCGGAGTCAGTTCGGGCGGATCGAGAAGGATCCGGTGCGCCTGTCGGACCGGCTGATCCGGGTCTTTGATTATGCGGAGAAAAAGAAATATTTTTCCTTTCGCGAGCTTCTCGAGAAGGGTGTGACGAAGCAGGAGATCATCGTGACATTTCTGGCCTGCCTGGAAATGATCCATATCGGGCGGCTGACGGTGGAGCAGGATCATACCTTTGCGGAGATCTGGCTGCGCTGGAATGAAAACTGCGAGACAACGATCACCGTGGAAGAGATGGAAGAGTATGACTGATCAGACGGAAAAACAGGATACTCCCTCCAGCCTGTCCCTCGAAGCCAGGCTGGAAGGGATGCTTTTTGCCGTGGGGCACAGCATTGCGGTTTCCGATCTTGCGGAAGCAGCGGAGCAGAGCGAAAACACGGTCCGTGCGGCGCTGGAAAATCTTCAGAAAAATTATGAGACAGACCGCCGCGGCATCCGGCTGGTCTTCTTCGAAGGGCGCGCGCAGCTGTGCACGAAGCCGGAGACCTATGCGGACCTGATCCGGCTGACGGCAAAACCGCGCCGGCCGGTGCTGACGCAGCCGGTCCTGGAGACCCTCTCCATCATTGCCTACCGGCAGCCGGTGACGAGAATGGAGATTGACCAGATCCGCGGCGTCAAGTCCGACCACGCGGTCAGCCGGCTCCTGGATTACAACCTGATCGAGGAAGCCGGGAGACTGGACACCCCGGGCCGGCCGGTGGTCTTTGCCACGACCGAGGAATTCCTGCGCAGCTTCGGGATATCCTCCCTGTCGGAGCTTCCGGCCGTGCCGGATGCCGAAAAGGAAGAATTCCGGGAGGAAGCGGAGAAGGAAGTGCCGGTGGAAGTGTGACGGATTTCGGCCATCTGCGGGGAGACAATGCGGTTGACCATGCGGCAGAATCCCGGCGCAGTTCTGCGGGCCGCTGTGGGACGATCCTGCGGAAGGCGGGGCACAGCTCTTAAAAATGCGGTGCAGCCCTGCGCAAAGGATGCAGCGCGGCCTGTCGCGAAGATCGTGCTGCGATCCAGCGGCAGAGCGCGTCGGAAGAGAACAGAAGACTTGATATCGGATATGAGAACAGGAGAAAGATCGCTGGTTTCCTCCACCAGAATGGACCAGCTGTATGTAAAAATCTGGCTTCCGGATCAGGATCCGGAGATCATCGTGCAGATTTCACACGGCATGATGGAATTTGTGGACCGCTATGCGGATTTCGCCGCCTTCCTCTGCCAGAACGGGATCGGCGTGATCGGGAATGATCACCTCGGGCACGGGAAGACCGCGGCCGGGCCGGCACAGTACGGGTATTTTGCGGCCCGGGACGGGGACCGCGCGCTGGTGGAAGACCTGCACATTGTGACAAAGTATATTCACAAGCACTATCCCGGGGCCCGGGTTGTCCTTCTGGGGCACAGTATGGGGTCATTTCTGGCACGCGTCTATATGACGGAATATTCGCGGGACATCGCGGGGGTCATCCTCTCCGGAACGGGCCACTACACGCCGGCCGTGGCCGGCACGGGCGAATTCCTGGCGCAGGCCATCCGGGTGTTCCGCGGCAATTTCTATCGCAGCCCCCTGCTGCACCGCATGGTGCTGGGCAATTTCCGGAAAGTTTACCGGGATGACCCGTGCCCGAGCTGGCAGACAAAGGACCGGGAGATTCAGGAGGAATATGATCACAATCCGGCCTGCCAGTTCATGTTTACTGCCTCGGCCTATGTCGATTTCTTCAAGATCCTGAAGCGGCTGGCCGGGAAGAAGAATTTTGACCGGATCCGGAAGGATCTTCCGGTGCTGATCGCTTCCGGCAGCGAGGATCCGGTGGGAAATTACGGGAAGGCCGTGCTGCAGACGGCGGACGAACTGAAGGCGGCAGGTCTCAGGGACGTTGCGGCCAAAATTTATCCCGGCGACCGGCATGAAATTTTGAATGAGCTGGACCGCCGGAGCGTATACCGGGATTTCCTGGACTGGATCCGGAAGAAGGCGGCACCTGTACTAAACCCCGCCGGATCATCAGAGCCGAAATGATACAGAATCGGCCGGATCGTCCGTGCCGGAACGGCACGGAATCCGTCGGGATGCATTGCGCCGGAGGATTGCAGAACCCGTCCGGATCAACAGCGTTGGAATCGCACAGAGATCCTGAATCAGCAGAAATAATACATAAGAACCAGACAGACCGGCCGGAGACTGGCGGCCGGCGGAACGCCTGGAATTTACCAAAGAGGACCATGCTCCGAAAAAGGGGGCATCCGGTCCTCTTTTTGTTTTCGGAAATATTATCAGTCACGGAAGGAGAAGTATGCTGGGAAGAGCAGTCGGAGCGGCATTGGATGGAATCGACGGAATCCCCGTCGAAGTGGAAGCAGACTGTGGGGACGGACTCCCTGTCTTTGAGATGGTCGGATATCTGGGGGCCGAGGTCCGGGAGGCGGGAACGCGGGTGAAGGTTGCGCTGCGCAACTCGCATTTCCGGCTGCCTCCGTCCCGGATCACCGTCAGCTTGTCGCCGGCGGATCTGCGCAAGCAGGGCAATTACTTTGATGTGCCGATCGCGGCCGCGGTTCTCTGCGCCGCCGGGTACCTGCGGGCAGAAGCCGCCGAGGGGTTCCTGCTGATCGGAGAGCTGGCGCTGGACGGCACACTGCGGCCGGTCGACGGGGTATTGTCGCTTGTGGGATGCGCCCTGGAGAGAAACATCCGGCGCGTGATCGTGCCGAAGGCCAATGAAGCCGAGGGCGCCGCGGACTCGAGAGTGCAGGTGTGCGGCGCCGCAGACCTGGCGCAGGTGGTGGCATTCCTGCGCTGCCCGGAGGTCATCCCGTGGGCATCCTCCTCCGAGTCGGACCGCCGGC
>OMZJ01000100.1 GCA_900315495.1 uncultured Lachnospiraceae bacterium | reverse complement strand
CCGGGGTATCATGGCCGTTCGAGGTCTTCGTCAGCTTCAGGCTGCCGAGATCCTTGGTGTAGGTATTAGTCAGAGAAATCTCTGCGGTCTTACCCTTGACGACCTTTGCCGTCTCGTCACCAGTTACTACCAGCGTATAGCCGTCTACATCTGCTTTGTTTTCTGCAACGGTATAAGTTCCTACCGCCAGATTCTCAAATGTGATGCTTCCGTTCTTCAGCTCGCTGTACTTCACCGTATGGCTGTAGCCGTTCGGGCCGGTGATTGTGAACTCTGCATCCGCCGGGGTATCATGACCTGTCGAGGTCTTCGTCAGTTTCAGGCTTCCGGTTTCCTGGGTATTGGTGACAGTAAATCCCTGTTCTACTGCTTTATCATCAGCAGAAGAAATAGCCTCCGTATTATAAGAAGCATCATAACCATCCGGTACAATTTCGACCGCACGGTAAGATATCGGTACATCTTCTCCATTCACTGCAGCCGTAGCCGGAAGGCTGTTGAAAGTGCCTTTCCAGTTATTGTCAGCACTCAGCATGACAGTACCGTTTTCTCCGATAATATCAGACCATGTCTTGCCCTGATCCCTGGAACTCTGTAACCGAATCGTTACGGACGTCGGTCTGGATGCACTGTTTCCATCATCCCATGTCTTCACTACAGGAATGCTGATGCTCTTCACATCCTTGACAGAAAGTGTATCGCCGCTGAAATAGATGTACTTTGAGTAATCCGGTGTATCATCCTTCGAAATCGTAAATTGATACGTTACATCGCTCAGGGCATATCCTTCCGGTGCACTGATTTCCCGTAAGTAATACGTTGTTCCCTTCAGCAGATAAAAGTCCTTCTTGCTGTTCCCCTCCACCAGTGCTTTACCATCTGCACCGGTCGTTACCTGGTATGGTTTTCCATCGACCTCAACCGGCGTATTATGATCCGCATCCGTATAGCTGGTATACAGTTCGAATGTAGCTCCGGCCAGCTTTTTATCAATGTTTCCAGCCTCATATTTCAGTACATAGATAGTGGCAACGCTTGCAGTACCACTGCCGGAATGCTGCGATACCGAACTGGACGTGGAATCAGAATACTTCCCCATCGTAACGGAGTTCTTAACGGTCACCTCTCCGTTTCCAAGCACACGCCCCCGATAGGTCAAAGTCAGTGCCGTGCTGTCCGGAATATCTCTGATCGTAAGTTTATTGCCGCTGACATCAGCCCTAGCGCCTGACGTGGCTGGGTTGACGGCAATACTGTTCAGGTCAATGCTCAGCGTTTTTAAGTCGAAGGTATCCTCGAGAGTCAGCGTTTTCCCGCCGTTCAATTCTACGGCAGCCGGATTGATCTGGATCGTATAGTTGATATAGTTAACATTATCTTTTGTTACTACGCTGCCAGTCTTCTTCACACCGCTGTATTTCGATGTAAACTGCACCTCGGAGGAAGCTCCTGCGTAGTTTGCCGTATTCGTGAATGTCGCAGTGGCATCATCGCGGTCTGCTGCCTTCTGATTCAGCTTTGCAAGTGCAGCCGCATCCTTGACCTGAAGAAAATAATAAATCCGGTAGTGCTGGTAGTACTGGCCGGAAGGATCCTTCGGCAGATCCGATGCATTTACGTGGATCTTTGCTCCATCCGGAGTCGGCGTAATCGTGACGACACCAGGTTTTCGATCGCCTGCCCAGTCATCCATGGTTCCAGAACCACCGTGCACAGTGTTCATATACCACGGATTACTTATACTACCTGATGTTGCCACTTTAAACAGAGATGTATCAAATGTATCCGTGACATCAATGTCTCCGCTGGCGCTCAGGAAATCCAGGCGGAATTTCCATGCAGGCAGCTGCGTACCATTGTCCGTCACCGTATCTGTTGGCTCAGTGCTGCTACCATTGTCAAGCTTCTTCTGAAACTGTCCTGCAGACGGTGTCGCCGATGCACTCGCATTCAGTCCGTTGAATGTAACATTGTTTGTATGGGCTGTGGTCGGCTGATCTGTAACCCAGTTTTCATTGTTCGCTGTCGTATAGGTAACGGTAATCTGTCTTCTGCTGCCGGTTGCCTTCAGGCCGGGAAAAGATTTCGCCGCGTCCTGATAGAACGTCACGGTGAAGCCCGTCGTCCTGCCATCGCTTGTAACCGGTGCAATATCATACGTCTCACCGTCCGCGAGACCGGAAATCTTTATGTCCGCATCCGTATAAGAAGCCGGCTCTTCAACGACATGAGTACCGTCGATCCATGCATTCGGAAGTGTATCAGTCAGAACAGCTTCCGACAGCCCGATGGCTGGAACACCGATTGCGGCTGTCCAGGTGATATTCTGTTTGGTGACACTGGAAGCCGCCTTTCCGATGGATTCTTTATTCTGATCCTCCGGGCTGACGGGTCCGGAAGTTACGGATGCAGAAGCGGTTGCGCCGCCATGTGTACTGCTGGACTGATTGGTGACATTTGTGTCTTTCACCAGACCTGAGACATCGGTGACGGTATCATAGGTAATTCTATAATGATACGGTGTTGAATCGCTGTCCGGAATGGTCCATGTCCACTGCGTATTTCCGGCATTTACGTCCAGAGCGCGCCACGGAACCAGTACCGGTTCACCGACCGCCGTTTCGTTGCTCTGGTCATTCCGCTGGAATCTCTGCACATAAATTCCATCACCGCTGTAAAAAGTATTGGGTGATGTGATTGCATCGGTGATTGTATCTCCCTTTGCCGATACAATCATCGGGGTATTGTAATCAATCGTCCAGCCGATGGTTCTCTTGTGATCCACTACGTCAGAGACATTTCCTGCGCTCTTACGCAGATCGACTGTTGTAATGTCTGTGTGCGTCGTACTGCTGTTGTTGTCCGGATTTGTCCCATCGGTATCTGAAAGAGCTGCCACATTTTCCGTCTGGTCATCCGTCGCTTTTACATGGATACTGTCTACATCGACGCTTGCCGTATAGGTTAAGGTGATTACCTCGCCGTCCACCATATCCGGCAATGTATAGACAAATCCCTTGGCAGAAGAGCTGTTCACTGTACCCTGCGTATACGGCTGACCCTTATCGCTGTAGTTGACGCTGTCTCCGGTAATCGCGATACTGCCCTGATCCAGTGTGAGAATGGATCCCTTGATCGTATCCGTGATCTGCAGGCCCTTGTTCGCACCGGAAGAATTCACTGTCACTGTATAGTGAATCTTGTTGTCTCTCGGTTCGAAATAACCGGATTTCTGAATCCCGGCATCATGCGACCCATCGAGCTTTGCCTTGATCTGATAATTCTGACCCCACTGGGTTTCTTCGCTCGTGAAGCTTCCGCTCAGATTTACCTTGAATTCTGTATCCGGGGCTTCGGTCAGGATGCTGAAATTCTTATCCTGTGTATTAAAGTTTACAGTAAGGACGCCATCCTTCACCTGATAGGTATTTCCCGATACAACGTAGATCTGACCGCCCTTTTTCACCGAAATATCAATGGTTCCGCTGGCGTTGACGGCATCAAATCCTTCCGGGAGCTGATAAACCATGCTTGTTGAATCATTCGGAAACTGAAAAGATCCCGTCCCATCCTCCGAGAAGCTTAATTCAACATTATAGTTCGTATATTTTTTCAGCTGATAGATTCCCTGGTCATCCTGGGGTGCGCCAATGATCTTTACTCCGCTGACCATGTCGTGGATGTTAACCGCAGCACTCGGTGCTCTCAGAATTCCACGTACAGCTGCAGCTGTCTCACCCTGTGCTGCCGAGGAGTCTGCCGCATCGTCTGAACTCTGCGCCGCAGATGCAGCTGCCGCAGCATTCGTTTCTGCAGATGTCGTTTCACTGTTCGTCACTGCAGCTGCTTCGGTGGTATCGGCAGCAGTAGCATCAGCCACTGTCGCTTCGGTTTCGGCTGCCGCTGTGGTTGTATCCGAATTTGCCGCAGCTGTCTCCGACGCGTTTTGTAACATTGTTTCGGCTTTTTCTGTCTGCACCGGTGATTCTGTATTCACTTCTGTCGAAGTGCTCTGTCCCACAGCCTCTGTTTCATCTGCAGCGGTTTCCTCTGTTGTCGTAGCCACTTCTTCCGCAATGGCAGTCCCTGCCAGTCCGGTCGGAAGATATCCGGCAGCATTTGAGAAAATCATCAGTACAGATAGTACCAATGATGTACAGATTTTTTTCCATCTGTTCCCCATTTTTTCCTCCTTTGCAGCCTCTCCTGTCCCCAGAGATTTTCTCCGAAGCACAACAGCTCTTTTGAGTAAAAAGGCTTGCGAAAAATGTATTTATGAGAACTATGAGTCTGTTCAATATCTCTCATGAGTCCGGCTCTAAACTGGAGTCAGTGGAAGCAAACCATTTCTGAGAGATTTCCGAGATGAACCCGCTCATAGATAATTCGTTCAAGGGTGATCCGCTTGCAGATCATATTCGCAATCACTGTAAAACGTACGATGAATATCAAGAACTCCTTCCACGAGCTAACCAGTCACTGCTGTACGTTTCCTTTCCCCGTCTCTCTGGATCGTGTTATCATTTGGGAACCTTTTCTCCGCTCATGGGGGGATCTTTCAGCCTCAGGATACTTAGAGGTTTTTCGCTTTATGATTGCAGATCATAACAATGCCGAAGGCTGTTCCCTTCGCGCACAGACAAAAAAAACAGCAGAATAAAACGTCTGGCAATCGCGTGCGGCCATGTCAAAGCGAACTACATCCCTTTGGCACTGCTATAGTATTTATCATAATCATAAAATTTATCAT
>OMZJ01000170.1 GCA_900315495.1 uncultured Lachnospiraceae bacterium | reverse complement strand
TCACGCTGATTCCGGTATTTCAGGAACGCGGGGCAATTCTGGCCTCTGTCTTTTCGGAAATTACAGTAACGACAATATTGATCTTTTATGGCAGAAAAAATTATACCTTGAAACATGATGCCAGGTATTACCTGACCGTGGCTGCTGCATCCGGCTGTATGACGGTCGTCATTGTGGCAGCCAGAAGACTGCTGATCGGACGGATGCCGCGTATTCTGAGCTTTATGCTGATTTTCTTCCTTGCGGCCGGTGTATACCTGGGGATATTGATTCTGCTGAAAAATGACGTAGTGATCGATCTGAAAGCAAAATTTCTGAGTAAGCGCAAGAGACGAAGTCAGAAGGAATGAACAACAAATTTGTGAGGCTGGTGCCAGAGGCGCCAGCCTTTTTGGTTTGCGCGCCATGGGCGCGCTCTAACGGGTGAAAGTCCCGAGTACGCGTAGGCAACGACGAAGTACATAGCTGAACAGCAAGGGTGTCCATCGTGAGGTGGAATCTGAAGGAAGCTGTAAGCAAACCCTAGGCCTGACGAACAGGAACCACATACAAGGCTGGGAAATACGGATAAGTCGGCCAAAAGCGATGAAGTCCAAAAGTTGCTGGAAGTACCAGTAGATGTGGCAGGTAGATGAGGGGAAAGAGCGTGCACCTTAAGCGTGGAGATCTCACAGGCGGTCTCATTAGCCGTAGTAACAACGAACTGTGAGAAGTCAGCAGAGCCCATAGTAGTGAGGAAGTCCCTGTAATGGGGATGGAGCGAAGGGGCGAACAATCAATCAGTTGAAGTACGTTCCACTTCGTAGCCGGAGCAACGTCTGTCGATAACTTCAAAGACGGCAAAGGCAAAAGGGGCAGAAAGGAAACAACGCATGGACACAAGTAGTCTCATGGAGCAGATATTAAGCAAAGATAATCTCAATGCGGCATATCTGCAAGTCGTAAGAAACAAGGGTGCGGCAGGTGTAGACGGTATGAACGTTGAAGAACTTGGCGAATACCTTTCGGAAAACGGCGAAAACATCAAGGAACAGTTGCGGACAAGAAAGTATAAACCGCAACCTGTCCGCAGGGTGGAAATACCCAAACCAGACGGCGGAGTAAGAAACCTTGGAGTACCAACGGTAGTAGACCGCTTTGTACAGCAGGCGGTAGCGCAGGTGCTCACTCCTATATTTGAGGAGCAGTTTCATGACCATAGCTACGGGTTCAGACCAAACCGGTGTGCACAACAGGCAGTCCTTAAAGCATTAGAAATGATGAATGATGGACATGACTGGGTAGTGGACATCGACCTTGCTAAGTTCTTTGACACAGTTGACCATGACAAGCTGATGACTATCTTCGGACGAACAATCAAGGATGGGGATGTCATATCGGTTGTAAGGAAGTTTCTTGTCAGCGGAGTGATGATAGACGATGAGTATGAAGATACTATAGTCGGCACACCGCAGGGTGGAAATATATCGCCGCTGTTGGCGAACGTCATGCTCAACGAACTGGACAAGGAACTTGAAGCAAGAGGGCTGGATTTCGTTCGATATGCAGACGACCTTATCATTATGGTTGGAAGCAAACAGGCGGCAGAGCGAGTAATGAAGAGTGTAACCAGATTTATAGAGGAAAAGCTCGGATTGAAAGTAAACGCCGAAAAGAGCAGGGTTGATAAGCCAAAAGGAATTAAGTATCTCGGGTTTGGATTCTACTTTGACTCATTTGCCAAAGGATATAAAGCTAAACCACACCCCAAGGCTGTAGCGAAGTTCAAAGCACAGATGAAGAAACTGACATGCAGAAGCTGGGGAGTGAGTAACTCCATTAAGGTGTGCAAACTCAACCAGCTCATCCGTGGATGGATCAACTACTTCAAAATCGGAAGCATGAAAAGGCTGTGCGAGCGGCTTGACAGTAACATCAGATATCGCATGAGGATGTGCATCTGGAAACACTGGAAAACGCCGAAGAACAAAGAAAAGAACCTCGTAAAGCTGGGTGTTCCCAGATGGGCGGCGCATAAAGTGGCGAACACTGGCAACAGGATAGCCCATATGTGTCACAACGGATGGGTGCAAAAGGCCATAAGCAACAAGAGATTAGCCGATTTCGGGCTAATCTCTATGCTTGACTACTACACCGCAAGGTGTGTCACTTGTTAAGTTGATTGAACCGCCGTGTACCGAACGGTACGCACGGTGGTGTGAGAGGTCGGGGGATTACTCAAATCCCCCTCCTACTCGATCGTCTGTAATGGGACTGGAAGCCGTCTGCATAAAAACACCGGCGGCCAGTCTCATCTTTTACAATGCCGGGTGACGGATCTCCGGCGTATCCGGCAGATCGTTCTTCATCTCATCCAGCAGCAGAAGCAGGCTGTTTTTCAGCTCCCCGGACTGTTCCGGGCTCATGCGCTTCTCCATCCGGTTCATCACGTTCTCCACATAGGTTTCGCTGATATTCAGGTAATCCAGGTATTTCTGCGTCACTGCCAGGTGAACCTGACGCTTGTCTGTCTGCGACATTCTGCGTTCCAGATACCCCTTGCGTACCAGGTTATTGACCTTATAGCTGGCATTCGGGGAGGAGATTCCCACATACTCGGCAAATTCATTCACGGTGGGATTTCCGAGCGCATGGATGACCTCCATGCAGAATGTTTCCACCGTCGTGAGCGTTGCCTCCCGGGTTTCAAAATTGCGGAATACCTCCTTGTAGAAATGAAGCTTGAACCGGGTGTAAACCTCCTCAAACAGGCTTCTGGTACTTTGATCGGAATCGGATGAATTCATGAATACCTCCAGGATGAACGAAAACGCGCAGGCCGCAGGTGCAGCATTGCAGTTTTTTCACAGAACAGCGTGACCAAATGATACTGGCAAAATTTTACCACGAACCGGTCCGTGGTTCCAGCAGGAAATGCATTCACGTGGAATTCTGAAGTTTTCAAAACGGGCACAGGTGGTTTTCAGAACGGTACCATCTTGTATAGAACAAAACATTGACAAACGGTTCGGAAACCGATATGATCCAGGCATATTTAGATAAAGATATTTAATAAAAATATTTATCTAAATAGTAATAAAGACTACATCCGGAGGTTTTCATGTCCGGATGCCGGTACCCGGGGCTGACCCGGCGTAGCAGAGCAAATGATTCGGAGGAGATCCGAAACAAGTCAGGAGGAGAAAAATGACGACCGTTGAGAGAGTGATTGAGCTGACGAAGGGAACCCTGCAGTTTGACGACAAGGATATTCAGCCGGAGACAGACCTGTTTCAGGATCTCGGTGTGGATTCACTGGATGCCGTGGAACTGATGATGGCGGTGGAGGAAGAGTACGGCGTCAAGGTGCCGGACGATAAACTGGCGGATCTGACGACGCCGGCAAAGATTGCGGCGTATGTGGACGCAAACCGCGGATAAGAGAGTCCCTTCGGAATATCCGGGCGGCAGATCGCAGCGGCTTTTGCCGGTCGTTTGTAACAGCAGGCAGGACGGATGCGAAAAGTATGTCCGCAGATCAGCCCGGTGATGGACGGAGGTATGGAATGAATACAAAACCCGAAACGAACAGAGAAAAGAATGTCAGAATTCCGGACGGAAGTCCGGAGGAAAGCCGTACGCAGGAGAGCATCTGGAATCAGATCCTTGTTCTGATGAGAGAATTCGATGGCTCTTCACTGACAGAACTGTCTCTCGGGACGGATGATTTTTCCGTCCGGATGAAGAAGGAATCCCGGTCTGACGGGAACGCGGCAGATTTCGAGGGTTCCGAGGCAAAGACTCCAGGGCAGGAGGCGTTCAGGGACGAGACGAACAAACGGGCGGAGGCACCGGAAAATCGGTCGGAATCGGCCGGGGAAAACATCCCGGACCGTGAGGATTCCTCCCGCGGCGGCCGTCACGATGGAGACCGGCAGATCGAGGTGAAGGCGCCGCTTGCGGGCGTCTTCTACCACGCGGCGAAACCCGGTGCGGTGCCTTACATCGCCGTGGGGACGCATCTGAACAAGGGCGATACGGCAGGACTTCTGGAGGCGATGAAACTGATGAATGAAGTGAAGGCACCGGCTTCCGGCACTGTAACTTCCATTCAGACCGGGGACGGGGAGTTTGCCGAGTACGGCAGGGTCCTTTTTGTGCTGCAGGAGGATCCAGAACATGTTTAAGAAGATTCTGGTGGCCTGCCGCGGAGAGATTGCCATGCGCGTGATTCGCTGTTGCCAGGAAATGGGCATTGAGACGGTGCAGGCATATTCGGAGGCGGATCGTGGTTCCCTTCCGGTGCAGTTTGCGACGGAAAATGTCTGCATCGGCCCGCCGGCGGCCTCCGGGAGCTACCTGAATATCCCTGCGGTGATCGCGGCGGCAAAGGCATATCACTGTCAGGCCATTCATCCGGGATACGGATTCCTCTCAGAGAATGCGGACTTTGCAGAGGCGTGCCGGGAAAACGGCATCGTGATGATCGGTCCGTCCGCGGAAGTTATCCGGCGGATGGGCGACAAGCAGTCGGCCCGGATGCTGATGAAGAAAAACGATGTGCCTGTGGTTCCCGGGTCGGACGGCATCCTGAAAAACGTTCAGGAGGCGGAACAGATCGCGGAAAAGATCGGCTATCCGGTGCTGCTCAAGGCGACGGCGGGCGGCGGCGGCCGTGGAATGCGGATCGCGGCGGAGGCGTCCGAGCTGGAAAAAGCCTACGAAGAGGCCCAGGCCGAAGCACTGGCGGCGTTCGGCAACGGGGATCTCTATCTGGAAAAGCTGATCGTCAGCCCGCGGCATATCGAAGTGCAGATCCTGGGCGATTCCCAGGGACATCTGCTGACCCTGGGAGAGCGGGACTGTTCGATCCAGAGAAGAAATCAGAAGTTGATTGAGGAAGCCCCTGCCATGATCCTGAACAAGCATCAGCGCGCTGCTCTTTACAAGGCTGCCTTCCGGGCCGGAAAGGCCGTGAATTACACGAGTGTCGGCACGGTGGAATTTGTCCTGAGTCCGGACGGCTCCTTCTATTTCATCGAGATGAACACCCGGATCCAGGTGGAGCACACGGTGACCGAGATGGTGACAGGAATTGATCTCTGCCGGGAACAGATCCGTGTGGCGGCGGGTCTGCCCGTTTCCTTCCGGCAGAGCGATGTGGTGATCCGAGGGCATGCGATTGAGTGCCGGGTGAATGCCGAGAACCCGGCGAAGAATTTTCAGCCGTCCCCCGGAACCGTCCGGTTCCTGCACTTTCCCGCCGGATTCGGCGTGCGCTGCGAGTCGGCCATGTACAACGGCTGCACCATCTCCCCCTATTACGATTCCCTGATTGCCAAGATCATTGTCTGTGCGCCGACACGGCTGCAGGCCATCCGGAAAATGCGCATGGCACTGGAAGAGATGACGGTGGAGGGACCGGATACCAACATCAATTTCCTGTATCTGATCATGTTCGATCAGAACTATCTGCTGGGAAACTTTGACACCTTATTCCTGTCCCGGGATACCGGAAAGCTCCTGAACTGGGACAGCAGAAGTCAGAGGAGGAAGCGATAAAGAGGCTTCGCTGACTGCTGCGGGAAGAATCGCTGATTTTCCGAAAGGACAGACGCGCGGTTTTCTTCCGCTGCAGCTTCCGCAGACACCCGGCGGGAGAAATCGGTGATCCTCGGACGGAACATCAAAGCGAAAACAGTTCCTGTGTACTGTCGGGACAGATCCGGCGGGGGGAAGTCAGGAGGAGAAAGAACATGCGGGAAGACAGAATTCTTGTGCGAGGCGGCAGCGGGATCCATGCACTGACGGGGAACACTCTGCCGAAAAGCGCCGAACGGGAATACACCGGCCGCGCAAGCAGCGTGCCGGAGCGCGGGTCGGCGGAGCAAATGGCGATGAACAGTGCCGCCTCCGGGAATACCGCACCGGAGGATGCCTTTGCTGACAAGAGAGAGACGCTGCTCCGCTACCGGGCCTTCCGCTCGGCGACCGGCAGCTTCAGGCCGGCGGGAAAACGGATCCGTGCGGTCTGTGATCCCGGGACATTTGAAGAATTCGCGGCCGATCTGGAATCGTCGGATCCGCTGCAGTTTCCGGAATATCGGGAAAAGCTCGCCCAGTGTCGCATGCGTACCGGGGCCCTGGATGCGGCAGCCGTCGGGACTGCCCGCATCGCAGGTATCCCTGTGGTGATCGGTGAACTGGATCCGGATTTCTGTATGGGAAGCATGGGAACCGTTGTCGGGGAAAAGGTTGCGCGTGCCTGCGAGATGGCCGGCGAAAGACACTGCCCCCTCATTCTGTTTTCCGCCAGCGGCGGCGCCAGAATGCAGGAGGGAATGTACTCCCTGATGCAGATGGCCAAGACAGCGGCAGCCGTGCGGCGCTTTCAAAAAAACGGCGGCCTGTATGTGTCGGTTCTCACCAATCCGGTGACCGGCGGCGTCAGCGCCAGTTTTGCCTTCCTGGGGGACATCATTCTGGCGGAACCTGGTGCCCTGATCGGATTTGCCGGCCCGCGGGTGATCGAAAAAACCATCGGGCAGCGCCTTCCGGCGCATTTTCAGAGCGCAGAGTTTCAGCGGGAGCACGGTTTTGTAGATATCGTAGTTCTGCCGGAAAAAATGCGTGAGACATTGATTCAGATTCTCCAGCTCCATACAGACTCGTCCGTACCCGGAGATCATCGGACGGATCGACAGACGGATCCGTCTGTACCGCAGTTTGAGTCGGCGGGACAGCCAAGCGGCCGGCCGGCATCGGACCGGACGGAAGAGGCCGCGGCGGAGGATGGAGCAGGAATCAAGAAAACCGCATGGGAGCGGGTGCAGGAAGCGCGGTCGGCGGACCGCCCCAGACTGACCGATTACATTTCCTGTATCTTTACGGGTTTCTGTGAGCTGGCGGGCGACCGGCTCGGCGGGGAGGATCCGGCAATTCTCGGCGGAATTGCCCGTCTGGATGGCATTCCGGTGACGGTCATCGGCCACCGGAAAGGACATGACCTGAAAGAAAACATCGCCTGCCGGTTTGGCATGGCTTCCCCGGAAGGTTATCGCAAAGCACTCCGGCTGATGAAGCAGGCGGCGCGGTTTCACCGGCCCGTGATCACGTTCATTGATACGCCGGGGGCATACCCCGGGAAAGAAGCCGAGGAAAACGGCCAGAGTGCCGCCATCGCGGAAAATCTGGCGGCAATGAGCGATCTCCCGGTCCCGGTGATCGCCCTTGTCACCGGGGAGGGTGCCAGCGGCGGTGCGCTGGGGATCGGTGCGGCAGACCGGATTCTGATGCTGGAAAATTCCGTCTACTATGTGCTCTCCCCGGAGGGATTCGCGGCGATCCTGTGGAAAGACGAAAAGAGGGCTGGTGAAGCCGCCGGGCTGATGCGGGTGACTGCGTCCGAACTCGCTGCGGCCGGGCTCGCGGACCGGGTGATTCCGGAACCGGATCCGTTGAATTTCCGGACGCTCCCGGCGTTTGGGGGGAAGCTTCGGGACATCCTCTGCGAGGAACTGGCTGCCCTCTCGGCACTTACACCGGAGGAACTGACGGAGCGAAGATACCGCCGGTACCGCAGCTTTGACCGTGATCTTCTGAGGCACCACAGGGAAGGAGACGTTTGACGTGAGAATCATCGGACTGGGCAGAGCCGTTCCGCAACTGACGGTTGCCAATGCGGATTTCGCCCGGATCGCGGATACCGGGGATGCGTGGATCCGCACCCGGACGGGGATCCGGGAGCGCCATTTCACGGGAAGATACCTGCCGGATGCACTGCGTGCTGCGGCACAGGAACGGGCGGGACAGGAAGCGGAACGGCGGGCGGCGGAAGAAGCCGCCCAGATGTGCACTCCGACGGAAACCGAC
>OMZJ01000014.1 GCA_900315495.1 uncultured Lachnospiraceae bacterium | reverse complement strand
GCTCTATGGCCGGAATGGCGATGCTGTATTACCCGGAATGGTGATGCTCATTGCCCGGACCGGTGGTGCAAAAAGGCCCAGAATCTTCATCAGCGTTTCGCAGAAACGCGCAGCCATCACAAAGTGATGATCCGTAAGGGCTTGGGAATATCCCAACAAGCCATTTTTG
Organism: uncultured Lachnospiraceae bacterium; assembly: GCA_900315495.1. Classification (GTDB taxonomy): domain Bacteria; phylum Bacillota; class Clostridia; order Lachnospirales; family Lachnospiraceae; genus Anthropogastromicrobium. Next base: position 5,605 of record OMZJ01000014.1, on the reverse strand, counting down.
CGGAAGCGGAGATGCGTTCCCAGGGCCAGAGTTGACCAAGGGAACATTGCTTGCCAGTTAGCGAGGTGACCAATATTTTGAGCGAAAGAAGCGCTCGCCCTTCTGACGGAAAACGCGGTGCAGATGAATAACATCATTGAGAATCAGCTGATCAACCACTGGAGACAGATTGATTCGATCGGCGCTGCGCTCGAACACATGACGGCCTATTCCGCCGATGAGATTTGCGCTTTTCTACAAAGCGCGACCCCCGACGCGCATAATGTACTGCTGCTTTCAGGAGGAGGCGACTATCTGGACAGGGCCGGCGAGCACGGTCTCATGCAAATCACGAAGGATCTGCTGGGGATTCACAAGGGATTTCACCCCTTGCACTGCCCGCTTTGCGCTGTTTGAAGCCAGTGAAAAACAGCTTCGTATGCTGCAGCGCAGATAGAAAATCTTTTGATTCTCCCGGTTGACTTTTGCCTTTTCTTGCGATAAAGTGTGTTCGAAAGGGGTTGATTGGGTTTGCTTGCAATTGAACGTCGGAATGCCATCGCGCGTCTCATTCACGAACAGGGCAGCGTCACCCTGTGTGAGCTCACTGCGCTATTTCACGTCTCCTCTGAAACGGTGCGCAAGGATCTGCTCGCGCTGGAAAAGGATCAAAGGCTCGTGCGCACCCACGGCGGGGCCGTCCGCGTGGCCCATCGCGAAGAACTCGCGCCTCTTCGTGAACGCCGCAAGGACTGTGTCGCGCAAAAACGGGAGCTTTGCCGGTACGCGCTGCGCTTTATCCGCAACGGCGACGTCATCGCCCTGGATGCGGGCAGCACCGGCGCGGAGCTGGCGCGGCTGATCGCCTGTACCTTCACCCACCTCACCATCGCCACCAGCAGCCTGGAGATTTTCAATATACTCAGCGAAAATCCCGACTTTGATCTGATCCTGTGCGGCGGCCATTTCATCCGCGAAGAGCTCGCCTTTGCAGGCACGCTCACCCTCTCGCTCATCCATCGTTTGCATTTTGACAAGTGCTTTATTTTCCCCAGCGCCGTATCGCGCGAGTGGGGGCTGATGGATTCGCGGGATGATCTCATCGCCGTGCAGCAGGCGCTCATCCACCATTCGGACGCCGTCTACGTGCTGGCATACAGCGAACGCTTTGAGCAGACCTCGCGCATTCAGATAGACGAAATGCGTCCGACTTACACCTACATCACCGATTCGGCGCTGCCGGAGGAAATCTATAAGCGTTATTTGGACAACCAAATTCAAATCATAAAGGAGTAATCAATTATGACCCGAGTACAACTCATCCTCGTGGACGGCCTGCGGCCCGACGCACTGGCGGCATGCAAAAATCCCTTCGTCCCGCAGCTGCTGGAAAACAGCCTTTACACCCTGACAGCGCGCACCGTCATGCCCTCCGTCACGCTTCCATGCCATATGTCGCTGTTTCATTCGGTCGATCCGATGCGTCATGGCATCACAACCAACACCTTCACGCCGCAGGTGCGCCCGATCAACGGCCTGTGCGAGCAGCTCAAGGGAACAAAAAAATGCGGCTTCTTCTATAACTGGGAACAACTCAGAGACCTCGCGCAGCCGGGCAGCCTGAGCGTATCCGCGTTTTTCTCCGGCACGGTCTTCGGTTATGAGCAGGCCAATCAGCTCGTCACCGAGGCGTCCATCCACGAGATGGCGGCACATCAGCTCGATTTTACCTTCACCTACCTGGGCTGGACGGACGATGCCGGCCACGCGGAGGGTTGGCTGAGCGAGGAATACATGCGTTCCGTGGATGAATCCTTCCGCTGCATTGAGCGTCTGATTCAAGCCGCGCCGGAAGATTGCGTTAACATCATTCTCGCCGACCACGGCGGACATGGACGCATGCACGGCACGCCCATGGAGGAGGACATGCGTATCCCGATCATCCTCCACGGCCCGAATCTGCGCGGCGTGATCGATCGCGAGGTCTCCATTCTGGACGTCGCCCCCACGATCACGCATCTGCTCGGGTGTGAAAACGCGCCGGAATGGGAAGGCAAGAGCCTACTATGAGCATCTGTATGCATGCGCGCGCGCAAAAACGCGCGTTTCTCGTCCTGAGCCTGCTCTGCACGGCCGCCTATTTTGTCAGCTACGTTTCGCGCATCAATCTGGGCGCGGCGATGGTCGAGCTCGTCGCCTGCGGCTTTGCGGAAAAAACCACCGTCGCGCTGGCACTCTCCATCAATTTCATCACCTACGGCACAGGACAGATCGTCAGCGGTTATTTGGGCGACCGTTACAAGCCGCAAAACGTCATGCTCGCCGGCTTTATCCTGGCGGCGCTGATGAATGGGGGCGTCGCGCTTTTGAAAGATCAGCGTCTGCTGATCCTGCTGTGGGGCGTCAACGGCTTTGCGCAGTCTCTCATGTGGCCGCCGCTGGTCCGCATCCTTTCGCAGCATCTGAATGCGGACGAATACACGCTCGCCTGCAAATGGGTCAACTGGGGCAGCGAGCTGGGCACCATGGCCGTCTATGCGTCGATGCCGCTGCTCATCAGCATCGCCAGTTATCGCGCGGTATTTTTCGTCTCCGGCGGCCTGGCACTGGGCATGGCGATCGTGTGGAAGCTAGTATACGAACGCCATTTCAGTCACGCCGCCAGGGCCACGCAACCGGATGGCTCCGCCGCCGTCTCTCCTTCGAGCGCTGCCCACGCGCATCTGACCCTGAACGCCGTGTTCCTCATGGGCATGGTGATGATCGCCATCGTCATGCAGGGCTCGCTGCGCGACGGCGTGACCAACTGGCTGCCTACATTGGTGAGCGAATCCTTTGGGTTGAGCAGCGCCGCATCGATCCTCTCGGGCGTGCTGCTGCCGGTTTTCGGCATCCTCTGTTCGCAAATCACCACGCAAATTTACCGGCGCTTCATTCGCAACGAGCTGCTGTGTTCCGGCATCATTTTTGCTCTCGCCGTTCTCGCGGCGGTTCTGCTGGCGCTGCTGCCGCATTCGGGCGTAATGGCCACGGTCATTTTGCTGGCGCTGCTGGTCGGATGCATGCATGGCGTGAACTTCCTGCTGGTGAGCATCGTGCCGTCCTGCTTTGCCCGCTACGGACATATCTCGCTGATATCGGGCATCCTCAATTCCTCTACGTACGTCGGAAGCGCCATTTCCACCTACGGTATCGCCGTCTTTTCGCAGAAGATGGGCTGGAATGCAACTATCTGGCTATGGGCGGCCATTGCGGGCTGCGGCATGGTCATCTGTCTGCTGCTCTTCCGCCGGTGGAAGCGTTTTCAAACTGCATAAGCGCACATGCGCGGGCTTAGGGCGTCCTTGCCCTTTGCCCGCGCTTTTCTGATATCCTCCTATGAAGCCTACCGCAAGGCAGGATACAGTAAAAAGTTCTTCGAAGCCCACCGCGAAGAACTGACGCTGCATATGGCGGCCAAGCAGGCCTTTGATGAACTGGGGGTAAAGAAGATTCCGAAGGTAAAAGAACTGAACGCAGAGTATGCGGAGCTGCTCTCCGGAAAGAAGGCAGCGTATGCTGAATACCGGAAGCTGCGGGACGAAGCCCAGGAACTGACGATTGCCAGAACGAATATTGAATCTCTCTATGAAGCAGAGAGAAAAGAAACAGAACACAGGGACAGAGAACGAAGCCACTAAGGAGCAGAAAAGAAATGCCGGAAGATGCCTTGAACTTATGAGGCATCTTCCGGCTCTTTTTATTTTGCGGCGAGACTTTTGTAGTAGTTGCCGAAGTCTTCCATCGACTTGATGATCGGCCGCATGGATTCACCCAGCTCGCTTAAAGCATACTCTACACGCGGCGGGACTTCCGGGTAGACGGTCCGGGTGATGATCCCATCCTCTTCCATAGACCTCAGGCTGTCGGTCAGGACCTTCTGGCTGATGCCGTCCAGGCCCTTTCGCAGTTCATTGAACCTCCAGGGGCGGACCAGGAGATTCCGGAGGATCAAAAGCTTCCATTTGCTGCCGATCAGCTGTACGGTGGTCGCAACCGGGCACTCCGGCAATTCTTCTTTTGTCTTCATAAGTAAGCTCCTTTCAGGCGCCGTACTGTATGCATCAGCAATGCGAAAAACGGCTTATTTGCGCAATGGTTCATATTTGAAACCTGCATTCAAAAATAATATAGCACAACAGGTAGCGTCTGTCGATGGGTTACAAAAAGGTGCCTATGTAATAAAAAAGTGCGTTCTTGTGGAACATACGCCGGTCGGTTACATTGGAACCACAGGAGGCAATGGTGCCTGCTGAAAACCACTTCACGAAGGAGGATACGATCATGGCATTAGCAAACATCGCCGGATGGGCAGAGGAAAACAAGGCGGCAGCAGCCTGCGGGACAGCCTGCGGAGCATCTGACAAGCCGGCGGAAACACCGGCAGCCTGTGGTGCAGCGGACAAGCCGGCAGAGACCCCGGCGGCCTGCGGAGCAGCTGATAAACCGGACAAAACACCTGCGGCCTGCGGAACTGCCTGCGGCGCAAGCGACAAGTAAGCACACGCTTACAGGAAACATTCTTACTGTTCCACCTGATCCTCCGGCTTTTACCGGCCGGGGGATCCCTTAAGAGAATCCCATCAGCAGAACGCTGATTTCAGATAGAGATGCAGGATCATCGGAGGATGACAGAATGAAACCGTACTTTTCTTTTCAGTGGCATATCACGGATGAATGTGACCAGAGATGCAAACACTGCTATATCTTCGCTGCAGGCGATCATACCTGTCTCAAATCCATGACCTGGAGTGAGATGCAGGACACGTTTTACAACTGCCTGGATTTCTGCGAAGTGTTCGGCCGTACGCCCTACTTCTACCTGACCGGAGGAGATCCGATCCTGCATCCGGATTTCTGGAGACTTCTGGATCTGTTCCATGAGCATGGCGTGAAGTTCACAATCATGGGAAATCCGTTCCACTTAAACGATCAGGTCTGCCGCGAACTGAAATGGTACGGATGCGAAAAGTACCAGCTTTCTCTGGACGGCCTCCGAAAGACCCATGACTGGTTCAGAAAGCCCGGATCCTTTGACTGCACGCTGGAGAAGATCAGCTGCATCAACCGTGCCGGCATCCGAAGCGTGATCATGACCACGGTTTCAAAGCAGAACCGCATGGAGGTGCCTGGGATTATCGATAAGGTTGTAAAGGCAGGGGCAAACATCTTTGCCTTCTCCCGCTATGTTCCAAGCGGCGGAGAACTGGACACTTCCATGACCGCATTGGAATACAGGCAGCTTCTTGAGATGTGTGACAAGAAGCTTAAGGAATATGAAGCGGAAGGCTGCCAGACATACTTTAATAAAAAAGATCATCTCTGGACGCTTTATGAATACGAGACTGGGACATTCCGGATCCCGGATAATGCCAAGGAAGGCATGATCTACGGCGGCTGCAACTGTGGGAACTGCCACATCACAATCCTTCCCACCGGTGAGATCTATGCCTGCCGCCGTGTTGCGGAAAGCAAGGTCGGAAATGTGTTCGAAGACCGGATCGCGGATGTGTGGCTGACCGGGATGGAACAATACCGGGAATATCAGAACTTCAGCAAATGTTCGCGCTGCAAGCTGCTGGCCTGG
>OMZJ01000151.1 GCA_900315495.1 uncultured Lachnospiraceae bacterium | reverse complement strand
GGAACCCTGTGCCGGGAGAATCGAAGGAACTGATCTCTGCCATCGGAAAGGGCCTGGCGGAGGACGCCGGGAAGATCACGGCATCACTCCTCTCCTCCGGCGTCGACGCGCTGGAAATCATCAATCTGTCGCTGGTCCCCGCCCTCAACATCGCCGGCGACGGATTTGAAAAGGGGAAGGTTTACCTGCCGCAGCTTCTGATGAGCGCGGACGCCGCCAAGGCGGCGTTTGCCGAAATCCGCACCCGCATGGGACAGAGCGGGAAAAAGCAGGCGGTAAAAGGCAGTATCGTTCTGGCCACCGTAAAGGGGGACATCCACGACATCGGCAAGAACATCGTGCACGTGCTGCTGGAAAACTACGGCTACCATGTGATTGACCTGGGCCGGGATGTGGAGCCGGAGAAGATCGTCGAGGCGGCGCGGACCTCCGGCGCACCCCTCGTGGGCCTGTCGGCCCTGATGACAACGACGGTTGCCGCCATGGAAGAGACCATCCGGCTGGTGCACAAAGAGCTTCCGGGAGTGAAAGTCATCGTCGGCGGCGCGGTCCTGACGGAGGAATACGCAGAGCAGATCCACGCCGATGCCTACGGGAAGGACGCCATGGCCACTGTCCGTTATGCGGAAAAGCTCTTCGGCAAGGAATAAACCGCGGCAGTCAGCACCCGCCGGCTGTTTCCGGCCGCAGACCGGCCAAGGCGCGCCCGGCGTGCAGGCTCCCATTCCGGGGTCTTCCGGCATGCCGTTTTTCGCGGACGCGCATACGGCCCGAAGGCTCCGTCCCGCTTCCGGCCCCGATTGGTTTTTCTGACGTAAATGGGGCGGCGGAACTCTGCCGGGCCGGGAAAATTTCGGAAAGAAAAGCGGAGAAATCCGCGGGAGGAAACCGGAGATTTTCAGAACTATTTTCGTCAGTGAAAAGAAAATGTGTCAAACTGCGTAAAAAACGGCGGCAGTCGGGAGAAGATCTCTCCGGACTGCCGTCATTTTTTCGTGCAGGCAGGTTCCGGCCTCCCCGGTACACTCTGTCCCGCTCTGTCCAGTGAACAGACACCTCCGGTGAAAAGTAATTGATTTTTCCCGGTGCGGCGGAGTAAAATACTGAGCGCAAGTCCGGAGAGCCTGTACCCTTCCTGCCCTTCGAGCCGCCTGCGGAAGGTGTTTCATACCCGCCGCAGTATCAATCTGAGAGAAAGGTGGTAATTAATGAAAGGGGTGGATCGCCTGTGAGCAAAGAAAAGAGAAAAAAGACAATCCTCATTCTGCTCTGTATTCTGGCTGTCCTGCTGGTCGCGATTTTTCTGACAAACCATTCCACGGCAAAGTCAGAGAGTATCCGCGAGGTGATGCGGGACGGTGTTTTGCATGAGACAGAGAAGATCCGGTTCCTCGGGCTGATTGACGTCAATCCGGCGTTTATCTCGGCGGTGACCGTGACCTGCATCCTGCTGGGAATCGCCGCGCTGATCCGGATTTTCGTGATCCCGAAGTTCAAGATGGTGCCGGGAAAATTCCAGCTGCTTCTGGAGGAGTGGGTCGGCATGTTCGACCGGCTGGCCAAAACCAACAGCCCGCACCGCAACGGTTTCCTGGGTGCCTATGTGTTTGCGGCCGGGACCTACATCTTCTGCGGCACCTGCTTTGAGCTGTTCGGCATCCAGGCGGTCACGACCCAGGGCACATCCATGTCTCTGCCGGCCCCGCTGTCCGATATCAACGCGGCCATCGCAATGGGCTGCCTGTCCTACGGCATCATCATGTCGGGCGGAATCGCAGGCAACGGTGTCCGCGGCGTGGGAAAGACCCTGAAGGATTTCTCCCTGCCCATCTCCATGAGCTTCCGTCTCTTCGGCGCGCTGCTCAGCGGCCTTCTGGTCACGGAACTGGTTTACTACTATATTAACCTCAGCTTTGTGCTGCCGGTGATCGTCGGAATTCTGTTCACCCTGCTGCACGCACTGATTCAGTCGTATGTCCTCACGATGCTGACGGCGGTCTTCTACGGAGAGGTTTCCGCGCCGTCCGCGAAGAAGCCAAAGGCCGCGAAGAAGAAAAACGTCGCGAAAACACAGCAGGCGGCAGCCTGACAGAAGGAGAGAAAAATGAAGACGATGATGAAGAAAATGATCAGAAAGACCACGGTATTTGCCATTCTCGCAATGATTGTCATGGCGTTTGCAGCACCTGCATTCGCATCGGATAACAGTGACAATTCCACGGCTGTCACCGCACAGGCCGAGGAGACCACGGCGGTATCCGCCGAGGAGGACAGCTCCACCGGCAGCAAGGCCATGGCAGCAGCGGTTGCGGTCGGTCTGGCAGCGGCGGCCGGCGCTGTCGGCATGGGCATTGCCATCGCCAAGTCCGCAGAGGGCATCGCGCGTCAGCCGGAGGCAGGCGGCCAGATCCGTACCAGCCTGATGCTCGGCCTGGTGTTTATCGAGACCGCCATCATTTATGCGCTGATTGTCGCAATCCTGATCATCTTCGTACTGTAAGCAAAGGCGGTGAGAAAAAATGCCGTTAAATATTGATATTCAGCAGATTCTGCTGCACCTGTTCAATTTCGTGATCCTCGGCGGCGGCCTGTACCTTCTGCTCTATAAGCCGGTGAAGGATTTCATGGACAAGAGAACCACCTACTACGAGAAGATGGACGCCGATGCCGATAAGAAGATGGCGCAGGCGACGGATCTGGAGTCCGCATACAACAATAAGCTTGCCGAGGCCGATTCGGAGATCGCACAGAAGAAGGAGGCGGCTGCCCAGGAGGCGGAGAAGGCTTCCCGGGAGACGCTGCAGAATGCGCAGGCTCAGGCCCAGAAGATCCTGACCGACGCGAAGGCAAATGCCGAAGCAGAGCGCGCGAAGATTGTCAGTTCCGCGCAGCAGGAGATCGCGGATCTGGCCGCGGCGGCAGCCGGAAAGATTGTACAGCAGTCCATGGACAGCACCTACGGTGCATTCCTGGATGCTGCGCAGGAGGGGGAAGCGAATGGCGGACAGGAAAACTGACAGAGAGAATCAGGCCTTCCTGTACAGTGCACAGAAGCCGTCCCCGGCGCGCATTGCGCAGTTTACGGCCTTTCTGAACAAGAAATACCAGAAAGAGTATACGCTGGTATGGGTGGAAGACCACTCCATGCCCGGCGGGTTCTGCCTGAAGGCAGGCAGCGATGTCTACAACTGGACTGCCGAGAACCGTCTGAGTCAGCTGCAGGAGAGCTGGGACACAATCGCCGCGCAGAACAGCGGAAACGTCATCCCGCTTCTGCGGGACAGCCTGAAGACGTGGACGCCGGAGGCGATCGCGGAGGAACTGGGAACCGTCCGGACCGTCGGCGACGGCATCGCCACGGTCACGGGGCTGGACTCTGCGGCCTACGGCGAGATCCTTCTGTTTGACGGCGGCGTCCGCGGCATGGTGCAGGAGCTCCGCCGGGATTATCTCGGCTGCATCCTGTTCGGCGATGACGCCGAGATCGAGGAGGGCAGCACGGTCCGCCGCACCGGGAAGACCGCCGGTGTACCGGTGGGAAATGCCTTCGTCGGCCGGGTTATCAACGCCCTGGGTGCGCCGATCGACGGCGCGGGCCCGATCAAGGCGGACGGATACCTCCCGGTGGAGAATCCGGCGCCCGGCATCATCGACCGCCAGCCGGTCAACAAGCCGATGGAGACCGGCCTTCTGGCCATCGACTCCATGTTCCCGATCGGCCGCGGCCAGCGTGAGCTGATCATCGGCGACCGCCAGACCGGAAAGACTGCGATCGCGCTGGATACCATCCTGAACCAGAAGGGGAAGGATGTGATCTGCATCTACGTCGCGATCGGTCAGAAGGCGAGTTCCGTGGCGCAGCTGGTGGAGAACCTGCGGCGGCGCGGGGCGATGGACTATACGATCGTCGTCTGCGCGACGGCCAGCGACGCGACACCCATGCAGTACATCGCGCCCTACGCCGGCACCTCGATCGGCGAATACTTCATGCACCAGGGAAAGGATGTGCTGATCGTCTACGACGATCTCTCCAAGCACGCCATCGCGTACCGCGAGCTCTCGCTTCTTCTGGAGCGTTCTCCGGGCCGTGAGGCTTACCCCGGCGATGTCTTCTATCTGCACTCCCGTCTGCTGGAGCGCTCCGCACACCTGTCGGATGCCTGCGGCGGTGGAAGCATGACGGCGCTGCCGATTGTCGAGACCCAGGGCGGAGACATTTCCGCTTACATTCCCACCAACATCATTTCCATCACCGACGGCCAGCTTTTCCTGGAGAGCGACCTGTTCTTCTCCGGCCAGCGCCCGGCTGTGAATGTCGGCCTGTCCGTGTCCCGTGTCGGCGGCGACGCCCAGACGAAGGCGATGAAGAAGGCGGCCGGAACCCTCCGCCTGGAGCTTGCCCAGTACCGAGAGATGGAAGTGTTCACCCAGTTTGCCAGCGACCTCGACGAGGCGACACAGGCTCAGCTGACCTACGGGCAGGGCCTGATGCAGATGCTGCGTCAGAAGCAGTACCACCCGAAGAGCCAGTTCGAGCAGGTGGTGACGCTGGTGGCGGCCCTCGGCCATGTGATGCAGGAGGTTCCGCGGGCGGAGATCGGATCGTTCATCGACGGGATGACTGCCCATGTTGCCTCCGAGAAGAGCTTTGTCCGGCAGGAGATTGCGCGCACCGGAGACCTCTCGGCGGAGAGCCGCAGCGCGATTCTCGCGGCGGCAAAGGACTATCTGAAGCAGTGGAAGGCGTCCCGGGCTCCGCAGCCGAAGGCGGCGCAGTAAGGCGGCGGTGCGATGGCAAATACCAAAGAGATCAAGGATCGAATCAAGAGCGTCCGGGACACGCAGAAAATCACGAACGCCATGTACCTGATCGCTTCCACCAAACTGCAGAAGGCCAAGAGCGAGCTGGATCAGACCAGACCTTACTTCTCGGCCCTGCAGGGAGAGATCAAGCGGATTTTCCGCACCTCCGCCCATGTGCAGAGCAAGTACCTGTACCCGGAGGAGGGGAGCGCCACGCTGAACGGTACCTACGGCATCCTGGTGATCACCGCGGACAAGGGCCTGGCGGGCGCCTACAACCAGAACGTGATCCGGCAGGTCCAGAAGATGCTGGCGGATCACGCCGACACCAAGCTGTTTGTGGTGGGGGAGTACGGCCGTCAGTTCTTTCTGCAGCACCATATCCCGATCGAGCGCAGTTTTCTCTATACCGCGCAGAATCCGACGATGCAGCGCGCCCGGGAGATCAGCGCGATCCTTCTGGACTTTTTTGACCGCCGGCAGCTGGACAAGATTTTCATTGTCTATACGGATCTGAAAAGCGGGATGGCGGAGGAAGCCAGACAGACCCGTCTGCTTCCGTTCCACCGGGCACAGTTCGCGTCCGGACCGGAGGAGGCAAAGGTCTCGGAGAGCTTCGAGTTCCAGCCTTCCATGACAGCTGTCCTGGACAACCTGATGCCCAGCTATGTCTCCGGCTTCATCTACAGCGCGCTGGTCGACAGCTTCTGCAGTGAGCAGGAGGCGCGGATGACGGCCATGGATTCGGCCAATGAAAACGCCCAGAAGATTCTCGATAACCTCTCGACGCAGTACAACCGCGTCCGTCAGGGCGCGATCACACAGGAGATCACGGAGGTATCAGCCGGCGCGAAGGCGCAGCGGATGAAACGAATGAAAGAGGTGTCTGGTACATGACAACAGGAAAAATCGTAGAAATTTCCGGACCCGTGGTGGATGTGCAGTTTGAAAACGGCCAGATTCCGAAGATTCGGGAAGCGCTGACGGTCTCCGTGGAGGGGAAGCAGCGCGTGATGGAAGTGGTCGAGCACATCGGCGGGGATACCGTCCGGTGTGTCATGCTGGCGGAGAGCGAGCACCTCGTCCGCGGGATGGAAGTGACGGCTGACGGAAAGGGCATTACCGTGCCGGTCGGCACCTGCACGCTGGGCCGGATGTTCAACGTGCTCGGGGAGCCCATCGACGGCGGCGCGCCGATTCCGGACACGGAGAAACGCTGGGAGATACACCGCAAGGCGCCCTCCTTTGAGGACCAGCGCCCGGCCGTGGAGATTCTGGAGACCGGAATCAAGGTCATTGACCTTCTGGTCCCCTATCCGAAGGGCGGCAAGATCGGCCTGTTTGGCGGCGCTGGCGTCGGCAAGACCGTGCTGATCCAGGAACTGATCCACAATGTCGCCATGGAGCATGGCGGCTATTCCATCTTCACCGGTGTCGGAGAGCGCAGCCGTGAGGGCAACGACCTCTGGACCGAGATGCGGGAGAGCGGCGTGGCGGACAAGACCGCGCTGGTCTTCGGACAGATGAACGAGTCGCCGGGCGTCCGGATGCGCGTCGCGCTTTCCGGCCTGACGATGGCGGAATACTTCCGCGATGAGGAGCACAAGGATGTGCTGCTGTTCATCGACAACATCTTCCGTTTTGTGCAGGCGGGCAGCGAGGTTTCCACTCTGCTGGGCCGCATGCCCTCGGCCGTCGGCTATCAGCCGACGCTGGCCAGCGAGATGGGCTCCCTCCAGGAGCGCATCACGTCGACCAGGAGCGGATCGGTCACATCGGTGCAGGCGGTCTATGTGCCTGCAGACGACCTCACGGACCCGGCGCCGGCCACGACGTTCTCCCATCTGGACGCCATGACGGTCCTCTCACGGAAGATCGCGGAACAGGGCATTTACCCCGCCGTCGATCCCCTGGCGTCCAGCTCCCGCATTCTGGAGGCGGACATCGTCGGGGAAGAGCACTACGAGGTGGCCCGCAAAGTGCAGGAGATCCTGCAGAAGTACAATGAGCTGCAGGACATCATCGCCATCCTCGGCATGGACGAACTGAGCGATGAGGACAAGCTCACCGTGACCCGTGCCAGAAAGATCCAGCGGTTCCTGTCCCAGCCGATGCATGTGGCGGAAAAATTCACCGGCATGCCCGGCATCTACGTCCCGCTGGCGGAGACCGTGCGTGGATTCAAGGCGATTGTGGACGGCTTGATGGACGAATATCCGGAGGCGGCCTTCTACAATGTCGGCACGATTGACGATGTGGTGAAGAGAGCGGCGCAGATGAAGGCGGAAGAGAGCGCGAAGGAGAAAGCATGAGTACCTTCAAGGTGCATATCCTGGCGGCGGACCGCCCGTTCTACGAGGGGCAGTGCGAATCCATCATCGTCCCGACGACTTTGGGGCAGTACGGCATTCTGCCGCACCACAGCAACATGATCGCGGCGGTGGTGCCCGGCTCCATGACCTATCAGGTCCCGGGGCAGGAGAGGCAGACGGCCGCGGTCTCGGCGGGGCTGGTCAAGGTGGAGAACAACGAAGTGCTTGTTCTGGTGGACTCCGCCGAGCGCCCCGAGGAGATCGATGTCAACCGCGCAAGGCGCGAGGCCGATCAGGCCCGGGAGGCCATCCTGCAGAAAAAGAGCATTCAGGAATACCGCTCCGCGCAGGCGACCCTGGCGCGCGCCATCAACAGACTTCGTGTGAAGAGACAGTACGATCACCAGGTCTGAACAGAGAAAAATGAGATCATAGCCCGGAAGGGTTCCATAGACGAAAACCTCCTCTTGTGGTATGCTGAAAAAACGGCCGCGGGAGGAGGTTTTTTTATGGGCGAAAATATGACGAAAAATTCAGATAGCAAAATCTGCGTGGGCCTTCTTGCCCATGTCGATGCCGGCAAAACCACGCTTGCAGAGGCACTCCTCTATCACGCGGGGGTCATCCGGAAGACCGGGCGGGTGGATCATCAGGACGCCTATCTGGACACCGATGCCATGGAGAAACGCCGGGGCATCACGATCTTTTCCAAACAGGCGGTCTTCACCGCCGGCGGGCGGACGGTGACCCTGATGGATACGCCGGGACATGTGGATTTTTCGCCGGAGATGGAGCGGACGCTGTCCGTGCTGGACGCGGCGGTTCTGGTCGTGAGCGGCACCGACGGCGTCCAGGCGCACACGCTGACAGTCTGGAAGCTTCTGGAGCATTACCGGGTCCCCGTCTTCCTGTTTGTCAACAAGATGGACCTGGCGGGTGCGGACCGGAGGCGTGTCCTCGGCAGGCTTCGGGCGGAACTCTCGGGCGACTGCATCGACTTTTCGGAGGATGCCCGCGGCCCGGCCTGGGAGGAGAGCATCGCGGTCTGCGATGAGGCCCTGATGGAACGGTATCTCTCGGACGGGACGCTTCCGGAGGCGGAGATCGGCCGCCTGATTGCCGGCCGCCGGATTTTCCCGGTCTGGTTCGGCTCCGCCCTCCGGGACACCGGCGTCGCGGCGTTCTTCGACGGGCTCCTGCGATTCCTCCCGGTTCCCGAGCGACGGGACGCCTTTTCGGCCCGCGTCTTCAAGATCTCCCGGGATCCGTCGGGAAACCGGCTGACCTGGCTCAAGGTGACGGGCGGCGTCCTGAAGGTCCGGCAGGGGATTGCGGATCCCGAGACCGGCCGCGAGGACAAGGTGAGTGAGCTCCGCGTCTATTCGGGGGCCGCGTTTACGCCGGTCCCGGAATTCACCCAGGGCATGGCGGGGGCGGTGACCGGGCTGGATCACACCTGGGCCGGGGAAGGCCTCGGCGCGGAGAAGAAGACGGTGACGCCGGTCTTGACGCCGGTTCTCAGCTGCCGGATGATTTTCCCGGAGGGGACGGATCCGGCCCAGATAATGCGCCGGATGACGACGCTTGCGGAGGAGGATCCCGACCTCGGGATCACTTGGGACGCGGAATCCCGGGAAATCCGGGTGCAGGTCATGGGACAGGTGCAGACCGAGGTGCTCCGGCAGATGATCGAAGAGCGCTTCGGCGTGAACGTCTCCTTCGGGCCGGGATCCATCGTCTACCGGGAGACCATTGCCGCGGAGACCGAGGGCGTGGGGCATTTTGAGCCGCTTCGGCACTATGCCGAGGTGCACCTGCTCCTGACGCCGCTTCCCCGCGGCTCCGGAATCGAGATCGCCTCGGCCTGCAGCACGGACCAGCTGGAGATTAACTGGCAGAAGCAGATCCTGCAGCAGCTGCGGGACGGAAAACACCGCGGTGTCCTGACCGGGTCCGAGATCACGGATCTTCGGATCACGCTGGTGGCCGGCCGTGCGCATGTGAAGCACACCGAAGGCGGCGACTTCCGGGAGGCCACGGAGCGCGCGCTGCGCCAGGGCCTGATGCACGCGGACAGCGTGCTGCTGGAGCCGGTCTATGATTTTGTCCTGGAAGTCCCGCAGGAGTCGGTGGGCCGCGTGATGAGCGATCTCCAGAAGAAGAACGCCTCCTTCAGCCCGCCGGATACGGACGGAAGCACAGCCGTGATCCGCGGGTCCTGCCCGGTGTCGGAAATGCGCGATTACGAGCGGGAGGTAACGGTCTACACGAGGGGCCGGGGACATCTGCTGCTGACACTGCAGGGATTTGCGCCCTGCCACAATGCGGATGAGGTGATTCTGGCCCGCCAGTACGATCCGGACCTGGATCTGGAAAACCCGACGGGCTCGGTCTTCTGCTCCCACGGCGCGGGATTTGCAGTCCCCTGGAACGAGGTTCCGCTGTTCATGCACTTGCCGGCGTATGTGAGCCCGGCACAGCGGAAACGAATGGTG
Source organism: uncultured Lachnospiraceae bacterium (assembly GCA_900315495.1). Lineage (GTDB taxonomy): Bacteria > Bacillota > Clostridia > Lachnospirales > Lachnospiraceae > Anthropogastromicrobium. The sequence continues at coordinate 3,821 of OMZJ01000151.1, read as the reverse complement.
GAATCCGGCCGGGACGGCGCCTCCGGCGGCGGACCGGCAGCAAACGGCGGCGTTTCGCCAGACGGCGCGGCGGGCCGGGGAGACGCCGAAGGTACCGCGGGTTCCCCCGGGGAAGAGCCCCGTGCGTCGGACGGAGCATCCAGCGGGGACGCCGCAGCCCGGGGAAGCCGCTCCGGGAAGATGGCACGGTCCGGCGGGTCGGTCCTCACGGCGCTGTCGGAAGACCGGGAGCTGGAAGAGATCTTCACCCGGACCTACGGCGCGGTGAAGCGGAACGCCTTCCGGGAGACGGAGACGGCGGCCGCGGCAAAGCCCCGGAACCCGGGGAAGGGGACAGAGAGGCCGGAGGACGTGCTCTTGGTCGACGGCTACAACATCATCTTTGCCTGGGAGCAGCAGGAGAAGATCAGCGCGGAAAGCCTGGCCGCAGCCCGGCAGGCGCTGATGGACATCCTGTCCAATTACGCGGCCCTCACCGGGGAGACGGTCATCCTGGTCTTTGACGCCTACCGGGTGAAAAACTATCCGGGGGAAGTCCAGAAATATCACAATATCTACGTCGTCTACACGAAGGAAGCGGAGACGGCGGATCAGTATATCGAAAAGACGGCAGCGCAGATTCCGGAAAACCGGCGCGTCACGGTCGCAAGCTCGGACGGCATCGTCCAGGTGATCATCCTGGGGGCCGGCGCCGTGCGCATGTCCGCGACCGGGCTTCTGGCCCGCGTGCAGGAAGAGAACCGCAGGATGCGGCGGGAATACACCGAGCGGAACACGCCGATCCGGCACACCCTGTTTGACGGGGTGCCAAAGGAACTCGCCGATCGGCTGGAGCGAATGCGCCTCGGGGATTCCCCGGAGGAATCCTGACCGCAAAAAACATGACCAATCGTTTCGGCCGGCTCCGCCGGCCGGTTCAACCGGGAATATGAAGAAAGAGATGAAAAAACAATCCAACGCGCGGCTGATTCTGCGCTTTGTTGTGCCCTGTCTGCCGCTGTTTCTTGCGGCCTTTGCCCTGTCCATCCTCAACACGGTCTGTCAGGCCCTGATCCCGCAGGTGATCCGGGTCGGCGTGGACGGCGTGCTGGGGCAGGATGCCGCAAAGATCCCCGCCATGTTTCGTCCGCTGTTTTCCGGCAGAGACCTGTCGGACATTCCGGCGATGCTCCTTCTGTGCGCCCTGACGATCGTTGTGATCGCGGCCGTCAACATCATCGGCAATTACGGCGCGCGGGTCATGACGACAAAGGGATCGGAAAAATTCGTCATGCTGCTGCGCAACAGCCTGTATGACCATATCCAGCACCTGCCCTTCAGCTGGTTTGTGAAGGAAGCGACCGGCGACATCATCCAGCGCTGCACCTCGGACGTCGAGACGATCAAGGGATTTGTCACCCAGCAGCTTCTGGAAGTCATCCGCATCGTGTTTTTGATCACCTTCTACATGATCATCATGTTCCGGATGAATGTCCGCATCTCCCTGGCGGCCCTGGCCTTCATCCCGGTGATCGTGGGCTATTCTTTCGTCTTCTTCACCAAGATCGCCCACCGGTTCCGGGAGGCGGACATCGCGGAGGGGCAGCTCTCCACGCTGGTGCAGGAGGATCTCACGGGTGTGCGGGTCGTGCGCGCCTTCGGCCGGGAGCCCTACGAGCAGAAGCGGTTTGACGAGAAGAACAGCCGCTTCTCCAACCTCTGGATCCGGCTCGGGCAGCTGCTCTCGGTCTACTGGTCCACCGGCGACCTGATCTCCGGCACCGAGGTGCTGGTGGTCTCCCTGATCGGAATCTTCGAGGCGGTGAAGGGCACGATCACCGTCGGCGAATACATCACCTTCATCTCCTACAATGCCAGCCTGACCTGGCCGATCCGGAGCCTGGGACGCATTGTCGCCATGATGAGCCGGGCGGGCGTTTCCATCGACCGGATTGCCTATATCCTGAATGCCCGGGAGGAGAAAGACCTGCCGGAGACCAGAACCGCCGATATGCGCGGGGACATCGTGTTCGACCACGTGAGCTTCCAGTATGAGGGCGGCGGCCCCGTGCTGAAGGACGTCTCCTTCACGATCCCGGCCGGAAAGACCTTCGCCATCCTGGGCAACACCGGAAGCGGCAAGAGCACGTTGATCCATCTGCTGGACCGCCTGTACGATCTGCCGGAAAACGGCGGTCGAATCATGATCGGCGGCGTTGACATCCGGGATCTCCCGGCGGAAACCCTCCGGAAGAACATCGGCATGGTACTCCAGGAGCCGTTCCTGTTCTCGGGGACGATCCGGGACAACATCTGCATCACCGAGGACACGCCGGACGAGAAGGAGATGCGCCGGGTATCGGAGATCGCCTGCGTGGACAGCGCCATCGAGAGCTTTACCAACGGCTATGACACCGTTGTCGGCGAGCGCGGCGTGACGCTCTCCGGCGGCCAGAAGCAGCGCGTGGCCATCGCCCGCATGCTGATGGAGAAGACGCCGGTCATGGTCTTTGACGACAGCTTCTCCGCCATCGACACGGAGACCGATGCAAAGATCCGCACATCGCTGAAAAGCAGCATGGGAGACAGCACCGTGATCCTGATCGCGCACCGGGTGACGACCCTCATGCAGGCGGACACCATCCTGGTGCTGGAGGACGGCAGGGTCGCCGAGATGGGAACCCATGCGGACCTGATGAAGATTCCGGACGGCATCTACCACCGGATCTACGACATTCAGATGGGGCGGGCGGATCAGGACGCTCCGGAGCCGGGGACCGCGGCCGGGAACAACCTGGCCGGCGACGGCGGGACTGCCGGAGGCGCAAGGCGGGCAGCGGACGCCCGGCAGCCCGGTGCTGAAAATCGGACAGAGAACGATCGGACAGAGAAGACTGCGATGCGAAAGGAGGAAGCGTGATGGCCATCGAAGAGAAAGAGTATACGCAGGCGTTTGACTGGCGGATCTGGAAAAAGCTGGCCCCCTTCTTCCGGAATTTCCGCGGGCGCTTCATCCTCTGCCTTACATTCAACACGGTTGCCGCGGTCATTGATATCATTCTCCCGCTGTACCAGCAGTACGCGGTCGACCATTTCGTGATGGGGATGACGACGGAGGGCGCGGTGCAGTTTGCCGCGGTCTACATGGGGACGATTCTCCTCCAGACGGTCAGCACGATTATCTTTACCAGACAGGCGATGGTGATCGAGATGAATCTCTCCCGCGATATGAAGCGGGCCTGTTTCGTCCATCTGCAGGAGCTGTCCCTGTCCTATTACAATAAAACGCCGGTGGGATATATTCACTCGCGGGTCCTGTCAGACACGGGGCGGATCGGCACCCTGGTGGCGTGGAACTTCACCGATATGCTCTGGGCGTTGTTCTACGTGATCGGAATCTTTGCCGTCATGTTCGTCCTCAACTGGAGGCTTGCGATCTGCGTGGCGCTGGTCGTCCCGGTGCTGGCCCTTTTGACCCGGTACTTCCAGCCCCGGATCCTGAAGTGGAACCGCGAGATCCGCCGCCAGAATTCCATCATCACCAGCGGATACAATGAGGGCATCATGGGCGCCGAGACGTCCAAGGTGCTGGTGATTGAGAAGAAGAACAGCCGGCAGTTCCACGGGATGACGGAAGAGATGCGCATCGACGGAATCCGCGCCTCCCGCATGAATGGCATTTACATCTCGCTGGTTGTCTTTTTCAGCTCGGTGGCCATTGCGGTGATCCTCCAGCGCGGCTGCGTGCTGGTGCACCAGAACGCGATGATGATCGGCACGCTCTCGGCGTTCACCACCTATGCCGTGAACATGTTCGAGCCGATCCAGAACGTGGCCTCCAA
>OMZJ01000008.1 GCA_900315495.1 uncultured Lachnospiraceae bacterium | reverse complement strand
TGTGAAGATGTAAAGAGCGCTTCCCGCCGTTTTTGCGCGGGAAGTGCGGGTCTGTTCTGCTCCGCCGCGGGCTGTTCCCGCCGGCGGAACTTCTGCGCGGTTTCCTCAGTTTCTGAGCTTCTTGATGGTATCCACCGCATCCTGTACCGTCTCGATGGATTTTGCGGTTTCCTCCGAAATTTCCAGGCCGAATTCATCCTCAATCCCCGTGATGATCTGAAAGACATCCAGAGAATCCGCGCCCAGATCTTCCCGGAAGGTGGTCTCCGGCGTAATCTCGCTCTCATCAATTCCCATCACGTCCGCAATGATTGCGCGAAGCTTTTCGTATTCCATGGTTTTCCTCCTGCTCTGTCGGGCCGCCTGCCGCGTCCGGACAGATTTCTGTAATATTCAATGCCCTGCGGAAAAATCAGAATGTTCCGCGGCAGACCGGTTTTCCTGCAGTGTTCTCAGACAGAGGGAGTCTCTTCACCGGCCGGCTCTGCCAGTGCCGCCTCGATCTTGCCGGCGATATCAGCCTTTGCGAAGGAGATACACTGCAGAATGGCTGTGCTGACTTCCTTCCCGGTCGAATTGCCGTGGGCCTTGACCACCAGGCCCTTCAGGCCCAGCATCGGCGCGCCACCGTACTCTTCCCCGCTGAACTTGTGCTTCATGCCGCGCAGCGCCGGCCTGATCAGAAAGCCTCCGATCTTTCCCCGCGTGCTGGACAGGATGCTGTCCTTCATAACGGTGAGCAGCGCCTTCGCCGTCCCCTCGTACATCTTCAGGACGACATTGCCGACAAACGCCTCGCAGAGAATGACGTCGACACCGCCCTGCGGCACATCGCGTGCCTCCACACTGCCCACAAAACGGATGTCACGGCAGGCCTTCAGAAGCGGGAAGGTCTCCCGCACCAGCGCATTGCCCTTCTCTTCCTCCGCACCGATGTTCACAATGCCCACCGTCGGATTCTTCACGCCGACCACGTGCTCCATGTAGATGGAGCCCATGCGCGCAAACTGGACCAGATCGGTCGGGCGAGCATCGACGTTTGCGCCGCAGTCCAGAAGCAGGGATTTCCCCGCCACCGTCGGCATCAGCGTGGCCAGAGGAGAACGACGCACGCCCTTCAGGCGGCCTGCCAGGACCTGGCCGCCGACCAGAAGCGCACCGGTGTTTCCGCAGGAGACAAAGCAGTCTGCCTCACCGCTGTGCAGCATCTTCAGCCCCACGACCATCGATGAATCCTTCTTTTTCCGGATCGCATCCGTCGGAGATTCGGCGGTTGCAATCACCTCCGAGGCCTGCACCAGATGAAGACGGCTGTCAGAAATGCCCTTTTCGGCCAAAAGCCGCTCACAAACATCTCTCTGTCCCACCAGCCAGAGCTCAATTTCCTCTGATTTTTTCAGGGCGTCGGCCGCCCCGTCGATCATGCATCCAGGCGCATTATCGCCGCCCATGGCATCCACCGCGATTCGAATCATCCTCTACTCCGTTTCCGCATCCATGCCGTTCCCGCGCCCGGAACACCGGACGCTCCGGTATCGAACGCCTCTGCGAGAAAGCGCGCGGCCCACACAACGATGAGCCGCGCGCTTTCTCGCACTTCGTATTCAGAGCGGTCAGTCAGCATCAACAGAGATAATCTCTCTCTTGTTGTAGCTGCCGCAATTCTTGCAGACTCTGTGCGGAAGCATCAGGGCACCGCACTTACTGCACTTGACAAGATTCATCTCTCCCATTTTCCAGTTCGCCTTGCGCTGATTTCTTCTGGCTTTTGAGGTTCTGTTCTTCGGGCAGATAGACATGTTACCACCTCCTTCATACCGGGGCACCCAGGCGCCGCCGGGTTATTACCATCTTTTGTGACCTCAGTTGCCGTCCTTCCATTCGGCAAACAGGTCCCGGATTGCCGCCATGCGCGGGTCGGGGGCTGTCTTCGAATGTCCGCAGTCGCGGATGTTCAGGTTCTGTCCGCACACCGGGCACAGACCCCTGCAGTCTTCCCTGCAGAGCACCTTCGCCGGCATGCAGCCGTACAGTTCATCCAGAATCAGACGGTCTGTATCCAGAAAATAACCCTGGACGTATGGCTGTTCGTCCAGATTTCTGATGCGCTCTTCCCTGGACACATTTGCATCAATCCTGCGCACGGGGGTGAGGTGAAAATCCACATCCACCGGTGTCAGGCAGCGGTCACACGGAAATGTCACCGTCAGTTTTTCGTCTGCCTGTACATCAAACACCCGGCTGCCCAGATGCGTGATGGTAAAGACCGCGGTGCCGGCCTCCTTCACAGGATAGCTGACGCCGTTCCAGCTGACGGACTCTGTCGTAAAGGGAACGGAATAGCTTTTTGTCTCCCCTTCTGCTGCAAAGAGTTCTGACAGATCAATCTGCATATCGGCAACCTTTCAGGCGCGGACACACAGAATTTCGCGCATACTCAGTTATTATATGCGTCCGGCCGTTTCTTGTCAAGAGAATTTCGCGCGCAGGAGGACCCGGCAGTCCCGCCGGATCTCCCCCGCGCGTATGTACAGCTCCGAATTCAGACCTGCTGTGCCTGCACGGCGGTCAGCGCGACAACACCGACGATATCGGCTGCGCTGCATCCGCGGGACAGGTCATTGACCGGCATGGAGAGGCCCTGCAGAACCGGTCCGTAGGCATCCGCCTTTGCCAGGCGCTGAACAAGCTTGTAGCCGATGTTTCCGGCCTCCAGGCTCGGGAAGATCAGGGTATTGGCATGGCCTGCCACCTTGCTGCCCGGTGCCTTCAGCGCTGCGACGGTCGGATCCAGCGCCGCGTCGAGTTGAAGCTCTCCGTCGATCTGGTACTGCGGATAAGTCTCATTGGCAATCTTCACCGCATCGGCTACCTTCGTCACATCATCGTGCTTTGCACTGCCTTTTGTGGAATAGGACAGCATTGCGACCTTCGGCTCGGCGCCGATGAACGCCTGGAAGGAAGCAGCGGAAAGGCCTGCGATCTCCGCAAGCTTTGCCGAATCAAAATCCGTGTTGACCGCGCAGTCCGCAAACAGGAACTGGCCGTTCTCCCCATAGGTGCAGTTCGGCACATCCACGATGAAGAAGCCGGAAACGCTCTTCACGCCCGGCCTGGTCTTGAGCAGCTGCAGTGCCGGACGAATCGTATTTCCCGTCGAATGGCATGCGCCGGAGACCGCGCCGTCCGCGTCGCCGCACTTGCACATCAGGCAGGCATAGTACATATAGTCCTTTTTCATCTGCTCGTCCGCGATCTCCGGGGTGACACCCTTCTTCGCGCGCAGCTCCACGAACTTGTCAATATACTTCTGGCGGTTCGGATCCGTCGCCGGATCAATCACCGTGATGCCGGTCAGGTCCGCGCCCTTGCCGTACTCTTCCACCTGTGCCGGGGACGCAAGAAGAATCACATCCGCGATTCCCTCTTTTGCGATCTGCTCCGCTGCCTCCCAGGTGCGGTGATCCATGTACTCCGGAAGAACAATTCTCTTCCGATCTGCCTTTGCCTTTTCCTTGATCTGATCGATAAAGCTCATCTCTGTCTCCTTTCAGCCGGGCCCTGCACATCGGTCCGGAACCGCTTTCCTGTAAATTTTAACACAGAACCCCCGGTGGTTCAACTCTGCATCCGAATTTGCGGCAATCCGGGCCGGAAGCCGCGGGAATCGAGGCCGCGCGAAAACTGTGCGCACAGGAAACGGCAGCGGCGAGAGCCGAAGCCGGTGGATCGGCTCCGGATTGACGGCAGTCTTTCCGCAATGCTACAATCCGGCGGGAGGATTTCGTATGAACGCCGTTGGCATTATCGCTGAATATAATCCGTTTCACAACGGGCACGCCTATCAGATCCGTGAGGCAAAAAAGCGCACGGGCGCAGACTGCGCCGTCATCGCCATGAGCGGCGATTTCGTGCAGCGCGGCGCGCCCGCCATCCTCGACAAGGTTACCCGCACCCGCATGGCACTTCTCGGCGGCGCCGACATCGTCTTTGAAATGCCGGCTGTCTCTTCCTGCGCAGCCTCCCGGGACTTTGCCCGCTGCGGCTGTGCCATGCTGTCCGCCGCCGGCTGCCGGTATCTGTCCTTCGGGACGGACGGCGGAAGCCTGTCCGCGCTGCAGAAGACAGCGGATGTTCTCGCAGCCGAACCGGAACCGTTCCGCTCTGTCCTGCGGGACGCGCAGAAGGAGGGAGAAACCTACGCAGCCGCCGAAGCCAAGGCACTGGGAGCCTGCGGGGCGTCTTTCCCCCCTGGCGGGGCCAACAGCCGTCTTGCCGTCGAATATCTCCGGGCGCTCCGGGAATCGGGAGCTTCCCTGCAGCCGGTTCCGATCCTGCGGTCCGGCATGGAATATACCGCCGGAAGTGCGTCTGCCGCGGCATCCGGCGGCACGCGGAAGGCCGGGATGCCGGGAAGCGACATGCCCGGGGCCGGCATGCCGGCCTTTCCGGAGGAGACCCGCCCCTCCGCGCTTTTCCTGCGGCAGGCGCTGGCGGAAGGCGTTCCAGACAAAGCCTTCCGCCGGTGGATTCCGGAATCCGCTCTCCCGGTTCTCCTCGAAGCGAGGCATCTTCACCGGATGGTTTTCCCGGAGGACTGCGCGGCACTTCTCAATTACGCGATCCTGACCTGCCCGGATCCCGCGGAAATTGCCGGATTCAGCGCGGATCTGGCAGCCCGCCTGAAGAAAGCCGGCAGCGGTTTCCGCTCTGTGGAAGAATGGACCGATTATCTGAAGACGCGGAACCTGACCCGAACCCGGGTCAGCCGCGCGCTGATGCACCTCCTCCTGCAGCTGCGGAAGGATTCCGCCGCGGAGAGCGCGCTGCAGCACACCGGACCGGCGCCTTACCTCCGTCTCCTCGGGTTTCGAAAAAGTGCAGCCGGATTTCTCTCAGAGCTGAAGGAGTGCTGCCCTGTGTCGGTGATTCAGCGGCCGGCCATCGCAGAGAGGCTCCTGTCCCCGGATGCCTTCCGCGTTTTCTCCGCCGATCTACAGGCGGCTGCCATCTACCGGCAGATTCTCGCCGACCGGCACGGGGTCCGTCTTCCCGACGAATACCGGGCCGGCATTGTCATTCTGGATTCCTGATTTCAGCGGTTCGTCTCCCGAGGTTCTGATGACCCGTGAGTCCAGGGACAGGACGGGTAAAATCTGCCGCAGGTGCCTGGCACAGGCCGGAGGACTCGGAAAATCAGCCGATCCTGACGGTTCCTTACTGATTTTCTTCCAGACTCCGGGCCGGTGTCTTCTTCCAGTATGCGCGGTAGACGTAGATCAGGTCAAAACAGGTCTGTTCCTCGCTTTCGCCCGTGCATTCCCAATCGTCCGGCGGGAATGCCGGGAAGTGCGCGTCAGCCTGGTAGGCATAGTCAATCTCCGTGAGATACAGCCTGTCGCACCAGGGCATGAATTCCCGGTAGACGGATTCGCCGCCCAGAACATATACGCGGTCTGACGGGATATTTTCCCTCCGCAGCAGGTCGAGCGTCTCTTCCACACTGTGAACGGTATCCACCCCGTGAATCTGCAGATTTCTCCTTGTCAGAACAATGTTTCGGCAGAGGGGAAAAGGCTGCTTCTGCGGCAGGGATTCCAGCGTCTTTCTGCCGAGAATCACGGTCTTTCCCCGGATTTCCTCCAGCATTCTCTGCCGGTCCTGCGGAATGGATACCAGGGTGCGTCCTCTGTTTCCAATGCCAAGATTTTTGTCTACCGCAGCAATTGCAATCATGCTCCATCTCCTGTCCGTATCGGAGGAAGCCCGCCGTCATCAGACGGCGGGCTTCCCTTTTGCTGCCGGGTGGCAGAGGGTCTCTCTGTTCCGGTTTCATTCTCACATATTCTGGCTGGTTGACCCTTACTCTGTTCGGTTCCGTCCGGCTCCGTTCGATTCCGTCCGGCTCGGTTTTCGCCCAGTCCGCTCAGTTCCGGAAGCTGTGCACCGGGGCGGGGATCCGTCCCTTCCGGCAGATGAAGCCCTCGCAGCTCTTCGTGTTGACCGGCATGATCGGGGCATAGCCGAGGAGGCCGCCGAACTCTGCTTTTTCTCCGACGCCCTTGCCGATCACGGGGATCACGCGGACGGCAGTCGTCTTGCCGTTGACCATTCCGATGGCCGCCTCGTCCGCAATGATGCCGGAAATCGTCGACGCGGTGGTATCCCCGGGAATCGCAATCATGTCCAAGCCGACCGAGCAGACGCAGGTCATGGCCTCCAGCTTTTCAATCCGGAGATCGCCACCCTCCGCTGCATGGATCATCCCCGCATCCTCGCTGACCGGAATAAATGCGCCGGAAAGCCCGCCGACATAGGAGGAAGCCATGATGCCGCCCTTCTTGACCTGGTCGTTCAGCATGGCAAGCGCTGCGGTGGTGCCGGGGCAGCCGACCTCCTCCAGTCCCATCTGCTCCAGGATTTCCGCGACGCTGTCGCCGACGGCCGGCGTGGGGGCCAGGGAGAGGTCAATGATTCCGAAGGGAACGCCCAGCCTGCGGCTGGCTTCCTGAGCGACCAGCTGGCCGACCCGCGTGATTTTGAAGGCCGTCCGTTTGACGGTCTCACAGAGTTTTTCAAATCCCTCGCCCCGCACCTGCTCCACGGCCGTCTTCACCACGCCGGGTCCGCTGACCCCGACGTTGATGATCTCGTCCGCCTCCGTCACTCCGTGGAATGCGCCGGCCATGAACGGGTTGTCGTCCGGCGCGTTGCAGAACACCACCAGCTTGGCGCAGCCGATCGAATCCTGCTCCTTCGTCTTCTCCGCCGTCTGCCGGACCATCTCTCCCAAAAGGCGCACCGCATCCATGTTGATGCCGGTTTTCGTGGATCCCACATTGACCGAGCTGCAGACCCGCTCCGTGCGGGCCAGCGCATCGGGGATCGAACGGATCAGAAGTTCATCCGCCTGCGTCATGCCCTTGCTGACCAGGGCGGAATATCCGCCGATGAAATTGACACCGATGGTCCGTGCGGCGCGGTCCAGCGTCTCGGCGATCTTACAGAAATCCTCCGTCGTCCGGCAGGCGGCGGCGCCGACCAGGGCGATCGGTGTGACAGAAACCCGCTTGTTGACAATCGGGATGCCGTAATCCGCCCCGATCTCCTGCCCCACCGCGACGAGTCTTCCGGCTTTCTCACAGATTCTGTCGTAGATTTTGCGGCAGAGCGCATCGAGATCCGTGTCGATGCATGACATCAGGCTGATCCCCATCGTAATGGTGCGGACATCCAGCTTTTCCTCGGAGATCATGCGGTTGGTCTCGCTGACTTCCAGTGCGCTGATCATATGCATTTTTTCCCCTCCGATTCTCAGATCCGGTGCATCTTCGTGAAGATCTCTTCCTTCTGGCAGTGAATCTCCACGCCGATCTGCTCTCCCGTCCGGTCCAGCTCTTCCTTCAGTCCCGCAAAGGAAAGATCCATCCCGCTGATATCTACCACCATCATCATGTTGAAATAACCATGCACAATGGTCTGGGAGATATCAAGAATGTTGACGCCGTGACCGGCCAGGCAGGTACAGACCCGCGCAATGATTCCGACCGTATCCTTGCCCACCACCGTGATAACCGCTTCCTGTGTCTTCTCCATCCTGCTCCCTCCCGGGCCGCTGCCCGTCATCCATTCCGCTGCCGCGGTGCCGTCCGCCGGATTCCGGCCGGAATCCGGTGGACGCGCCGACCTACAGGGTGATCAGTTCCGACATTCCTGTTCTCGGCGCCACCGTGATTGGAAAATCATCCGCATGGTAGGGCACCGGGCTCTCCTCGATTTCATCCCGGACCGTCTCCGAGGCGAGGCCGGGGAAGTTGTTGATTTCACTCAGATGTCCGAGGAATACATGCTTCATCTGGTCGCATAAGATTTCCGAGAGAAGCTGCCCGGACGATTCGTTGGACAGGTGTCCCCGGACCCCGAGGATTCGCCGCTTGAGCGCGTACGGGTAGGGTCCCGACTCCAGCATCCGGATGTCATGGTTGCTCTCCAGAAGCACCGCATTCAGATTCCGCAGATACCGCAGCGTATACTCGGACCAGCTGCCCAGATCGGTGCAGACCGCGGCGCTCGCCTTTCCGTCCGTGCAGCGGTAGCCCAGCGGGTTGGCCGCGTCGTGGCTGATATGAAACGGCGTCACCGTCAGATCCCCGATCTGATTCTCCCGGTCCGGAACAATCTCATGGAAGAGCGCCGGATCGATTTCCCCCTTCTTGTCCATCCGGTGGATGGCCTGCAGCGTTTCCGGTGCGGAGTACAGCGGAATCTGGTATTTCTTGGAGAGTGTCTTCAGGCCGGATACGTGATCCGCATGTTCATGCGTGATCAGGATGGCCGACAGCTCCGAGGTCTTCAGCCCGATGGACTGCAGGCACGCATCAATTTTCCGGCAGGAAATCCCGGCATCCACCAGGATATGGGTGTGGTCTGTGCCGATATAGGTGCAGTTGCCGTTGCTGCCGCTTTCCAGACTGACAAATCTCATCGAGCTGTAAACCTCCGCCTGTACTGATGCATCGCCGAGCTCACCTGATCCTCCAGGTCAACCGGAATTCCCTCGTTGTGGATCACCAGATCCGCCTCCCTGCGGTACTGCTGCACGGTCCGCTGACGGCTCATCACGCTGCGGCAGTGTTCCTCGGTATAGCCGCGGGAATCCTGCAGACGCTTGATCCGAATCTCCTCGGGCGTGTCGACAAACCACACCGTATCCGTCAGGTCGTTCAGCCCGCCTTCCGCGAGAAGGGCCGATTCGATGGCGATGAGGTCCTTGCCGCTCTTTTTGAGTGCTTCCACGCGGTTTTTGATTTCCTCTTTCACCAGCGGGTGAACCGCCTCGTTGAGTCTCCGGACCTTGCCGGGATCCGCAAAAAGCAGCCCGGAAGCCCTGGAGGGATCCACCTCCCCGTCCGGTCCGAGAATCCCCTCTCCCAGAATCTCCCGGTAGAACGGATAGGCCGGACCGCCCTTTTTCATCAGTTCTTTCGCGACTTCGTCACTGCGGATCACAGCCGCCCCGTATTTTTCCTGCAGGATCCGAAGAACCTCGGATTTACCCGCGCCGATTCCGCCGGTGACGCCGATCACCAGACATCCGCTGGCGACATTCCTGCCGAAGCTTACATGGTCCGGATTCGGACGGACCGTCACCACCGCGGGATGCTGGACAAAGTGGACTTCCTTCACCTCCGGCTCCCTGCGCCGCAGCGGATCCGGTCTGCGAAGATTTGTCCCCGCCGGCCTCTTCCCCGCATAGGGTTTCCCCGGATTCCGGTTCTCCCCCTCTGCTGCCGGCTTCCCCGCAAAGGGCGGCCTACTGCTCCGGCGCTCACTGTCTCCGGAAGACTTCCCCGCATAGGGTCTGCCGGGCTTTCTGTGCTCCCCGTCTCCGCCTGCCTTCGCCGCGTACGGCGGTCTCGGCTTTCTGCGTTCACCGTCTTCCCTTCCCGCATAGGACGGCCTGCCGCTTCTGTGCTCCCCGTCTCCGGGAGTTTTCCCCGCATAGGTTTTTCCCGGTTTCCGGCTCCCGGCATTTCCGGCTGCCGCTCCCGCATACGGCGGTCTGCTGTTCTTCCGCTCGCCGTCTCCGGAGACTTTCCCCGCATAGGTTTTTCCCGGTTTCCGGTTCTCCGCGGAATTTTCGCCGTCCCGTTGCGGCCTTCCTGCGCGGCCGTCATACCGGCCATTCTGCGCCGGACGGTCCGACGGATAACGGCCGCCGTCCTTTGTGCGGCCATGCCCGTATCCGGAGGAAGGGCGGGAATTCCGGTTTCCCCGGAATTCCTGGCCTCCCGCATTGCGCGCTCCGCCGTTTGCGGCTGTCTGCCGATTTCTTCCGCGGCCGCTGCCGCCTCTATTTTGCATCATACCAGCTTTCTCCTTCTGAGAGGGAAACCGCAAGGGGGACTGCCAGATCCGCCGCCGATTCCATCTCGGTGCGCAGAATCTGTGCCGCTTTCTCCTTTTCGTCCATCGGCGTCTCCAGCAGGAGCTCATCGTGAATCTGCAGCACGATCTTCGATCTCATCTTCTCCTGCTTCAGTCTGCGGTCAACCCGTAACATGGCGATTTTCATAATGTCTGCCGCGGTGCCCTGAATGGGAGAGTTCATCGCCACTCTCTCCCCGAACTTCCGCTGCATCAGATTGGATGACGCCAGCTCCGGTACCGGGCGCCTGCGCCCGTACATCGTCACCGCGTATCCCTTTTCTCTCGCGCTGTCCACACACGCATTCAGATAGCGGTGCAGATCCGGATAGGTCTCAAAATACCGCGCAATGTAATCCATGGCTTCCGACCGCGAGATGCTGAGATTGTCGGACAGTCCGAACGCGCTGATGCCATAGACGATTCCGAAATTGACCGCCTTGGCGTTCCGCCTCTGCTGCGGGGTCACCTGATCCAGCGGGACGTGGAATACATTCGATGCCGTGATCGCATGGATATCCTTGCCGCTGTTGTAAGCCGCGATCAGCTTGCGGTCTCCCGACAGATGTGCGAGAACGCGCAGCTCGATCTGGGAGTAATCCGCGTCCACAAAGACACAGCCCTCCGACGGGACGAATACCTTCCGGATTTCCCGGCCGAGCTCCTCCCGCACCGGAATATTCTGCAGGTTAGGATCCGTGCTGGAGATCCGCCCGGTGGCCGTGATGGTCTGATGGAAGGTGGTGTGAATTCTGCCGTCCTCCGAGATGCACTCCGCCAGCCCGTCCGCATACGTCGACTTGAGCTTTGTCAGCTGCCGGTATTCGAGGATTTTGTCGATCACCGGGGACTGGTCCCGGACCTTTTCCAGGATGTCCGCCGAGGTGGAAAAGTTACTCTTTGTCTTTTTGGGATATTTCAACCCCATTTTGACAAAGAGAACCTGTCCCAGCTGCTTCGGCGAGGCGATATTGAATGTCTCGCCGCAGAGATCCCAGATTTCCCGGGCAAGCCGCGCAATGGTTCCGGTCAGGCTGTCTCCGTAGGCGGCAAGCGCTTCCTTCTTCACCCGGATTCCCGTGTGCTCCATCTCATAGAGGACATGGCAGAGCGGAAGCTCAATCTCCGTATAGAGTTTCCACTGTCCGCTTTCTTTCAGGCGCTCCTCCAGGACCGGTCCGGCCAGCCGGAGCGCAGCCGCCTCCCGCGCCCGCAGAAGTGCATACGCCGGGTCCTTGGAGGCCTCCGCCTCCGTTTTCCGGCCGAACAGGGTCTTATAATCCGGAAAATGCCAGTCCAGAATCTCCCCTGCGATCTCCGAGGGGCTGTACGGGCCGTGCAGCGGATTCAGGAGATAGGCCGCAACGCCTGCGTCCCGGAGCGCTGGAATCTCCTCCCCGCCTGTCAGGTGGTAGATTTTCTTGGCATCCAGCACTGTGACCGCATCCCGCGCGGCCAGAACGCTGTGCAGATCGGCGCGCAGCGCATCCGACGGCAGGTCCGGCGAGGCGGACAGCCGGAAAACGGTGTCATCCGACGCAGCCGTCAGCGCGGTGAGCGTCTTCCCTTCCGCTTCCGGAACGATTGAAACGCTCTGCGCCCCTTCCGCAGCGGAAAGGAGCTTCTGCTCTTCCGCTCTTTGGCTTCCTCTCTGAAACATGGATTCGTCCCAGAGCGCCTTTTTCTCCTCTTCCCCGAAATCCACCGTCAGCGAATTGAATTCCAGCGCAGCGTAGACCCTTCTCCATGCGTCCGGATGCACCGTGAGCGCGTAGTCGGAGAGATCCGCCGGGATCGGCGCATCCCGGCGGATTGTCGCCAGGGATTCGGAGAGCTCCGCCGCCTTTCTTCCGACCAGATCGGTATCACTCTCTTTGCGGAGTGCGGTCAGAGGGGACCGCTTCAGGCCGAGACGGTCCTTCCAGTCCGCCTTGAGCGCCTTTTCCTGGTCTTTATCCAGCCCTTCGATGGCGCGGTACAGGTTTTCGATGGAGCCGTATTCCCCGATCAGCCGCACCGCCGTGTCCGGCCCGATCCCCGGCACGCCCTTGATGTTGTCGCTGCTGTCCCCCATCAGGCCCTTCAGGGCGGGAATCTGCGCCGGTGTGACGCCAAACTCCGCCTTCACCCGTGCGGGGTTGAAGGGGAATGTCTTCTCCGGGACACAGGCGTCCTCCCGGCTGATACCGTATTTGTCAAACAGCTCCTGGGCCTTCTCCTCCGTCGTCTGCATCATCCACAGCTCGGTGCGGTCGGTGACCAGCTGCAGATAATCGTGGTCCCTGGACATCAGCCGGACCGGAATCTGGCTTTCAAACCGGGATGCCGCGCTCCCGCAGAAGTCATCCGCCTCAAATTCCCCGGAACACAGCTGGGTGACAGACAGCTCGGACAGGACCTTCTGGCAGAGACCGAACTGCTCCTTCAGAGGCGTCAGCGTCTCCTCGCGGTTTGCCTTGTAGGGCGCATACATCTTCCGGCGGAAGGTTTCCCGCGTCAGATCCCATGCGACAGCCAGATACTGCGGTTTCTGCGTCCGGAGGATGGATGCCAGCGTCCGGAGGAATCCGAAGACAGCGTTGGTGTAGACGCCGCCGGAGGTCATCATGATTTTGTCGTAGTACTTTTTCTTTTCCTCCGGCGTCTTCGCAAAGAGAATCTCCCGCGGAAGATTTCCGTAAAACTGTGTCGTCAGCAGTGAAGACCCGTCGATCAGAAGAAGAAATTCGCTCATCCCTGCTCCTTCATCAGAAATACAGAAAGCGGATTGCGATCACCATGGAAACCACAATCCCCGTAAAGGCAAGTGTCAGAATCAGATCCCGGAGCTGCCGGATCCGGTTATGGCGCTGAATTTCCGCCTCACGGCGCCGGAGCTCCTCCGCGAATTCGCGCCGGAGGCTGAAGGATTTTGCGCCGTAATCCGCGTCCAGATTTTCCACCGCCTTTTCCACGGTGAAGTAAATTTCCAGCTCCTCCCGGCAGGAGGCACAGGAACGGATGTGCTTGAGAAATTCTTCTTCCTCTGCGTAGGTCATCGTCCCCTCGAGGAAGGGGCGGATTCTGGAGAGTGCGTCTTTACAATCCATGCATCCGCCTGTCAGTCTTCTTCCAGGACATACCGGACGAAGGTATCCATCTCGGTTTTCTCCGCAAATTTCGCGATGTACATCTGATTGCCCATTCCCACGGCAAGTACATCCGGCATGCGGTCGCTCATCGTGATGCTGGCGCGGTAGCGCGACAGCACCTCACTGTTGGAATGCGTAAAGGCAATCCCGTCTCTCCGCCCGATGTAGACACAGTAATAATGCTGCCGGCTCTCCGGCGTGATCCGGCGGTCTGCGCAGATCATCTCCGCCCAAATCCGGTAGACATCCGTGCTGTTTGCGAAATTGAGCATGTCCGTCGTATATCCGCCGCTGGGCCGCAGATTGGCCTCCAGACCGGCAATGGATCCCTTCGGCCCCAGCCACGGGATATCCCGGTTCAGGCGGAAAAACTCGCAGTGGATAAAACGGCTCTGGACCCCGAACGAGCGGACCAGCCGGCGCCCGGCGCTCCGGATGTCCGTGGCGAGATCCTTCACGATGTAGTAGTAGACGTTCTTATGCCGGACGACGGCATCCATGATATCCACCGGCGTCACGTTTCCGCTCTCGAACAGCGGCTCGCCCCTGCTGTTGATGATCGCGTCGTACGAGCAGATGGTTCCGTCCACATAGGGCTCGATGATAAAGGAAATGTTTTTCGGATGGGTCGCCCAGAAATAATCAAATTCCTTCCGGCTGTTCAGGCGCCATGTCTTGTTGGCTCCCACGCCGTGATCCGGCTTGACGATGACCGGCCAGCCGTATTTCTGGATGAAGGCCAGGCTCTGGTCATAATCTTCCGCAGGCGTGCAGGGCGCAGCCGGGATGCCCGCCGCCTGGTAATATTTCTTCATCTCCGACTTGGACTGCCAGCGGAGCATCTGGTCGATATGGGTGCCGGTGGAAACATTGAAGTCCGTCCGAAGGCGCGCATCCGTGTCCAGCCAGTACTCGTTGTTGCTCTCGATCCAGTCGATTTTTCCGTATCGGAAGGTAAAATAGGCGACCGCACGGAGCATGGAATCATAATTTTCCATGCTGTCCACCCGATAGTACTCTGTCAGCGCCTGTTTCAATTCCCACGTCAGCGTGTCGTAGGCCACATCCCCGATGCCGAGCACATTGGCGCCGTTTGCCTTCAGCGCCTTGCAGAAATTCTGGTAGTTGGACGGAAACATCGGCGAAATAAAAATAAAATTCATTGACACTCTCCATTCCGCGCCGGAGGGCGCGGCGGTGCATATTCCGGAGTGGTTTTTGGAATGAATCCCATTCCGGGAAAAATTGCAGGCAGTACCGCTGCGTACGCAGCCCGCACGCATTTCAAGGTTCCGGTGTCTCCCGTCCGTACAGACGGCAGACACCGGAATATGCCCCTGCCAAGGAACTTCATTTTAGCATAAAAACAGGAATCTGTGAACTGCCGGCCCGGCGTGGCCGAAAATCTCCCGCCGGCAGCGTCAGAAGAAAAATCATTGCGATCAGAGGGGAGGAAGTCCTGGCAGAGGACTTCCGATCGGAAGAAAAAACATCCCGGAACGCCGCCCGCGGAAATTTTCGGGAATGCATCAAAAAAGGCTGCCATGGGCAGCCTTTTTTGTGATTACTTTGTTCCGAAGATGCGGTCCCCGGCATCGCCCAGACCCGGGCAGATATACGCATTTTCGTTCAGCTCTCTGTCCACATGGCCGATGTAAAGGGAAATATCCGGATGTGCACTCATCAGCGCCTCGATGCCGACCGGCGCTGCGATGATGCACATGAATTTGATGTGCTTTCCGCCGTGCTGCTTGATGAAGTTGACGGCTGCGGTGGCGGATCCGCCGGTAGCGAGCATCGGATCGCAGACGACGATCGTGCGCTGGTCAATCGGGGAGGGCAGCTTGCAGTAATACTCGTGGGGCAGATGGGTCTTTTCGTCGCGGTACAGCCCGATATGGCCGATCTTCGCCGTCGGGACCAGTGCGGTGAGTCCGGACACCATGCCCAGTCCGGCGCGCAGAATCGGGACGATGGCAAGCTTCTTTCCGGCAATCATCGGTGTTCTGCACTTTTCGATCGGCGTCTCCACCTCGACTTCCTCCAGCGGAAGATCGCTCAGGGCCTCATATCCCATCAGCATCGCGATCTCTTCCGTGATGCTCCGGAATTCGTTGGTGCCGGTGTTCTTGTCGCGCAGCAGGGAAATCTTGTGCTGCACCAGCGGGTGCGTGTTGACAAATACATTGGGATAATCTTTGTAATTCATTCCTGCCCTCCTTGATTCTTGAATGATCTGTCTGATTCCTGCATGGCTCTGCGGTGCGGCAGTGTCCGCCCGCTTCGCAGCGAAAAACGATGGAACAAGTCTCCTTCTGCCTGTCCTGTGATCCGAAAGGTACTGTACTTCTGCGGCAGCCGAAAAGAGGCGGGTTGCCGGCAGGCACTGCATCCCGTCTATGTGCTTTCGATAAACTTTACAAATCTTACTACAATTTTACCTGATTGCCAAGTACCTTTCCTTTGACCGGATTGCCGGATGCCTTCCCTTTTGTTCTGCCGCGTGCATGAAAAATCCCCGGAAAGCCGCTTTTTCTGCGGGTTTCCGAGGATTTATTCGTGCCGGTAGTGGGACTCGAACCCACACACCCTTGCGGATAACAGATTTTGAGTCTGTCTCGTCTGCCATTCCGACACACCGGCAGAAACACAGCTGAGAATCTTTCTCCTGTCCGGCAGAAGAGCTTCTGAACTCTCTCCTGACCGGCAGATTTCAAGCTTCCGTTATCATATCACAGACTGCCGACGAATTCAACCGCTTTGTTCGGCGGATTCCCCGTCCTCCTAAGCCGCATGCACGCCGTACCGCGCTTTGAGTTCCTCATAGGGCAGACTGCCGCCGAACAGATCCAGCGCGCTTCCGACGGTGAAGTCGATCTTCCCCTTTCCGAGCCGCCGGATGGTTTCACAGTCCGACAAAGACCGGACACCGCCCGCATACGTCACCGGAAGGCCCTCATACTCTCCCAGAAGGGCCAGAAGATCCGTCTCCACACCCTGCCGCTTTCCCTCCGAATCTACGCCGTGAATCAGAAACTCACTGCAGTATTCGGACAGATTTTCCAGGAGCCGCACATTCACGGTCTCCCGGCTGAACTTCTGCCAGCGGTCGGTGACGATCCAGAATCTGCCGTCCCTGCGCCGGCAGGACAGGTCCAGTGTGAGATGCTCCCTGCCCACCGCCCGGCACATTTCCCGAAGCCGGTCCGACGACAATTCTCCCTCCGGAAACACGTACGATGTGACAATCACCCGGGACGCCCCGGCCTTCAGGAACTGCCCGGCATTGTCCGGGCGGATCCCGCCGCCCGCCTGCATCCCGCCCGGCCACGCAGCCAGCGCCGCGAGTGCTTCCGACAGGGTGGACGCATATTCCGCGGACTCCCGGCTGTTCAGGAGAATCACATGACCGCCGGCCAGACCGTCCGCGCGGTATTTTTCCGCATACCAGGCGGCGTTTTTGTCGGAAACGAAATTTTCAGCCGCGCGGTCTCCCTCATCCCGGAGAGAGCTGCCGACGATCTGCTTGACACGTCCGTTGTGAAGATCAATGCATGGCCGAAACTTCATCGTTTCCTCCTTCAGGAAGCTGTATTCTGACCGGGGTCTGCATCGGATCCGCGGCCGATTTTCCCCTGCCGGGACAGGCTGAGATACAGGCTGTACGCCCGGGTCAGGATCTGCCGCTCGTTGCTATATTTCAGGAGATGCCAGGCCTCGTTGTACTTGTAGTACCCGGAGTCCGTAAAAAACTCTTCCTTCTGCGGCCGGCTGCTGCAATTCTTTGCCGTCATCAGATACCAGTACACCGTTTTGCTGACGATTCCGGCAGGCGCGCGGAAGCTGTACTGACTTTCTCCGACGTACTGCACCAATTGTGCCCGCACACTCCCCTCCTCATACACTTCGCGGAGCGCGGTCTGCTCGTGGGTCTCCCCGGTTTCCACCGTCCCTTTGGGGAGCACCCAGCCGTCATATCGGTTTCGGACATTCTTGTACAATACCAGTATTTTCCCGCGGCAGATAACGATTCCCCCGCAGCTCGTCGCCTGAATCATCGCAGCAGCCTCCCGTCCTTTTGCTGCAGTTAGTATACATCTGCGGGGGATACCTTTCAACAATCGTTCTTCGGTTGATTAAATTGCTGACAAAATCTGTCCGGTATTTTATCTGTCAGATTATATTGATCTGTTCTCGGTCTCCGGATTCAATCTGTCGAATTTGATTTGAAATTCTGTCCGAAGTTCTTTCCTGAACCCGGCCGGCGCTTTTCGTCATTCCCCGATCAGACCGGCGGTCTTCAGTTCATTGTATTTATTGAAGATGCTGCCCGCGATCGGCGCGGCGACTTCCCCGCCGGCGCCGCCCTGCTCGACCAGGACGCTGACCGCGATCTCCGGATCCTCCGCCGGTGCGAATCCCACAAACCACGCGTGATACAGGCCTGCCGTGCTGCTGAACTGCGCGGAGCCGGTTTTTCCCGCGGACTGGCACCAGTTGGCGGCTGCCTGATAGCCGGATCCGCTGCTGACGACCTTCGTGCAGAAATCGACCAGAAGATCCGCATCCGACTTTGAGATGCAGTTGAGAAGGACCGACGGCTGGGTGCGCCGGATCTCCCGCCCGTCCGCATTGGTGTAATAATCCACCAGATAGGGTTTCATCATGACGCCGCCGTTGGCGATGGCCGAATAGATGCACAGATTCAGAAGCGGCGTAGCGACGGTGGTTCCCTGTCCGATGGCTTCCTGGATGAAATCCCAGTCGCTGGAATCCTCGCCGATGGAGAAACTGCTCTGGCTGGACGCTACATCCAGGTCAAATTTCTGGTTATATCCGAAATCACGGGCCAGCTGCTCCCACTTGTCCGGATCCAGCGTCATTCCCATGGTGATGAAGGCGCCGTTGCAGGACTGTTCCATCGCCTCATAGATGTCGACGGTCCCGTGGGCATGTCCCTCATGGCAGGAAACCGCATAGTCCCCGTATGTGAATACGCCGTTGCAGGTATAGGAGAAATCCTGCCAGGTATCCGGATTCTCCCGGATATACTCCAGCAGCGTGATCACCTTGAACGTGGATCCCGGCGGATAGAGCCCCTGTGATCCGCGGTTGATCAGATTTCCGGAGGTATTGTCCGACGAGATCAGGCTGCTCCAGTCCTCCTCGATGGTGGAGGGATTGAACCCGGGATTCGAGACCATGGCCAGGATTTTTCCGGTCTTCGGGTCGGAGGCAATGATCGCGCCGTTCCGCCCGGCCAGGAGATCGCTGCAGTACTGCTGCAGCTGATCATTGAGGGTGACGTGCAGGGTGTCTCCCGGCGACTTGATGTGCAGAAACTCATTCCGGAGCTGCTCCAGAACAGAGATGTGGGAGGTCAGCATCAGGATTTTCTGAGAGCTCTCCAGGCCGGCCCCGCCGAGGGGCGCATAGCCGATGGTGTGGCAGAAGAGCTCCGGGAACGGATAGTACCGGTATTCCGACCCGTCCTCCGCGTTTTGCGTCACCGCCAGATTCACCCCGTCGGAGGAGACAATGCTGCCCTTGACCACGGTCTGCTCCATGTTCGACGTGCGGTTGTTCAGCGGATTGACCAGGACGGATTCCCGGCCGACCGCCTCAAACCAGACAAAGTAGGCCAGAAGGGCCGCGAACATGGCCAGAATGATCCATCCGGCCACCGCTGCCTCCCGGCCGCGGGCCGGCGTTTTCCCCAGCGGGTCATGAATCCCACGGCGCGCCTGTGTTCTTTTCTCCGGGACGGACTCTCCGGTGCTCCTCCGGTCTTCGGGCAGCCCTTTCCGGTTCGACGGCATCCTAGCCTTCACGAAGCATCTCCTCCTTTCTCTCCAGTTCCGTCTGCTGCTTGATGTACAGTTCCTGAATGATTCCGAACAGGATGAATGTGCTGAGCACGGAGTTGATCCCGTAGCTGACAAAGGGAATCGTCACGCCAGTGGACGGAATCATCTTGACCGCACCGCCAATATTCAGAATGACCTGGACGCCATAGATGGTCAAGAGGCCGACGCCGGTGAGCCGGTAGAACGGAAGATACAGGTCCGTGCAGACATGAATGAACATGAGCAGGCAGGCCAGGCAGATCAGGATCA
This sequence comes from uncultured Lachnospiraceae bacterium, assembly GCA_900315495.1. Classification (GTDB taxonomy): domain Bacteria; phylum Bacillota; class Clostridia; order Lachnospirales; family Lachnospiraceae; genus Anthropogastromicrobium. The sequence goes on along the minus strand of OMZJ01000008.1, from coordinate 152,563 downwards.
TGCAGATCCCGATGATTCCGCCCATCTCCTCACAGATCGCAGAAAAAATCATATCGGAGACAACGACCGGAATTTTTTTCGGCTGGCCGTGGTACAGGCCGAGGCCGAACCATCCGCCGGTGGAAATGCCGAACAGGGAGTTCGCGATCTGGTATCCCCCGGTCTGGTAAATGGACCAGGGATTGCGCCAGGCCGCGAAGCGGTTCCGCACATGGGCAAACAACTTGTAGGCCGCCGCCAGGGCCGCAAACGCCGCACCGAAGCCGGCCGCCAGGGTCAGAGGCTTCCGGACGGACACATAGAGCATCATCAGGAAGGCCGCCGCATAGATCGCCGCCGCACCGAGATCGCGGCAGAGAACCAGAACGCCGACGTGCGCCATCGTGATCAGCCCGGCAAACAGAACACGTTTCCAGTCATGTCTCTCCCGGAAAAGGACGGCAATCAGCAGGACAAAGCTGATCTTGACGAATTCCGATGGCTGAAAGGAAATGCCGTTCGTGATCCGGATCGTCAGATAAGCACCGCCGGTCGCACGCCCGACCAGAAGGACCAGGCCGAGGAGCAGAAGGCCCACCACGCCGGTGATTCCGGCCCAAACCCGGGCGGCTTTCAGCTTTGCGAACATCCGGGGCACGATCAGCGCCACCAGGTAGGACGCGCAGACTACCGCAAACTGCCGGTAGGCCAGATCCCGATCCAGCCGCGTGAGCATGATGAAGCCGATCGACAGAAACAGCATCATGTGGCTCTGGATGGCCGGATTGGATTTCGGATAGACCGCCCGGTAAATGGCCAGCCCCGCCACCAGGAAGACCGCCTGAGCCAGATAGAACAGGATGTCCGTCAGATCTCTCTCATTCGCAAAGATAATGAGAAACGCGGTCCCGTGCAGAAGGATCGTGATCACGTTCAGCGCGATGCAGCGCCCCTGCATTGCCCGGTATCTTCGCACTCTCAACACCCGGAACGCGCCGATCGTGTACAGAATCATCAGGACGATCATCAGGTACTTTCCGATCAGGGTGATTGCTCCCGTCATCTCTTCTGCCTCCTTTCCGGCTTCCTGCCTCCCGCCGCGCCGCTGCGGCACAGATGAATCACTGTATCCGGTTTTCTGCACCGGACGGCTGCCTTGCCGTACTCCCGTCGGTCAGAAATCTTTTCGCCCAAGGCAGGGGCGCCGTATCCGGATTACTCCACACCCCTGCGGTAATGGCCTCTGGTAAATGGGAAATCGGGGCGTCCCGGGACATCACCGTTCCAGAGTCTACCCAGATACGAAAGAACTTCCTCCGTCCGCGCGCCGCTCTCGACGGTGAAGACCGCACGGTAGGCAGCCGGGTCTTCCCCCAGATCCTTCGGCGCCTCTGGAATGCACTGTGGGACGCTGTTATAAATCACATTCAGGCAGGGTCCGCAGAAATTGCGCACCGGGAAACAGTTTCCCATGCGGTCCTTCAGGGTAAGGATCTCTTCCTGTCTGGTGCATCCCGCCGCCGTGCGGCGGAGGCACTGCGCCGTAATCATCATCGGGAGGTGTCCGTAGAGGATGAAATCCACCCCCGCCGCGCCGCGGCGGAGAATCTCCCCGCGGTTCAGCTCCACCGGCATGGTGATGCGGTCGGCGCCGAAGTCCTCTGTCCACGCCCGCTGCGCCTCCGTATTCCAGGCATAGAGCGTGTGATCGGCCGCAATCTCCGCCGCAGGAAGCGTCCTTCTTGCCAGGAGAAGCCCCTCCGAGGTCGACGCAAGGATCCGGCTTACACCTTTTTCATTCAGCATCCGCAGGGAATCCGCCATGTCTTTTTCCTGCGCCGCCCGGACCATCCGGGGAAGTTCCACGCCGCAGAGATGTCCCGCGGCAGTGACCCGGCGGACCGCATCCGCATGATTCTGCAGGGCCAGATCGTATGCCAGGAATATGACGGACAGCCACGGAGCGCGCAGGCACGCCTGCAGCTGCTCCATGGTGGAAACGCAGGCATCCCAGGAAGGTGTCCGGCCTTCCGGACGGCAGGAATCCGTGCCCTCCTCTCCGCCCGCACGGGGCAGGGAATTCTCTTTGCCGCCGGCCGGTACCGCAGCGGGATTCGGACCTGCCGCGGCCGCTGCCCCGGCAGCCGGAGTCCGGACTTCGGATTCTGTTGTTTCTGCGGCTGGAGACCGGCGGAATGGTGCGGCCATCGCATCTTCCATCCGGGCAAGCGCCCCCCGCCGAAGCTCGTTGAGCTGACCCACCGGCACAAAGGAACTGCCATCCGTCCGAATGGTCAGATTTCTCCAGGAAAACGCGGTGTCGTGGATTTTTTCCATGCGGTCTCTCAGATCCGATTCCTGCATCGGGCGGTTTCTGGCCGGGAGTGCAGTCCCCGCCGTCTCTGTCACGGCGGTCTTTCCCGAAGACACAGAAAGAGTCACCGGCTCCCCGGCCCGGACGGTCAGGCATCCGTCCAGGGGAACCCTCTCCGGCTCTGTCAGATACGACTGCCGGATTTTCTCCGAGAGCGCCGGATTATCCACCTTATGGGCCGCATTGGTCAGGCTGATCATGTTCCGGCCGTTATGCTGGGAAAAATATCCTTCGGAAAAGCCGTCCCGGTTGAACAGGTCAAACAGCGCTTCCTGGTCCTTCGGATCCACCCGGTATGCGCCGGGATTTTCCATGCACAGATCCAGATATTTCCGGTAAATGCTGACCACACCTGCCGTATATTCCGGGGATTTCATCCGTCCCTCGATCTTCAGGGAATTCACGCCGGTCTGAACAATCCGGGGCAGAATCTTCAGCGTATTCATGTCCTTCAGGCTGATCAAGGTGCGCGGCTGCACACCGGAGATCCGGTCTTCCCCGCGGTAGAGCTCATAGGGCTTGCGGCAGGGCTGGGCGCACCTTCCGCGGTTCCCGCTGCGGCCTCCGGCAAGGCTGGAGAACAGGCACTGCCCGGAATAGCAGTAGCAGATCGCACCGTGTACAAAGACTTCCAGTGCAATCGACGTGCTCTCCCGGATCCGGCGGATTTCCTCCAGGGAGAGTTCCCTGGGCAGAATCACCCGTGCCGCCCCCTCCGCGGCATATTTCTGCACGGACAGCGGGCCGGACGCGGCCGCCTGCGTGCTGACATGGATCGGAAGATCCGGAAAGGAAGCCCGGATCACGCGCATTACGCCGGGATCCTGCACAATCACCGCATCCAGCCCCTCCTCATAATAGGGACGCAGGAACGGAATCAGTTTTTCCTCCAGCTCGTCCTGCTTCAGAAGGGTATTGACCGTCAGATGAAGGTGCTTTCCGATCAGATGCGTATACCGGATCGCGCGCAGAAGATCATCCTGCTGCGGATTGTCCGCATAGGCGCGCGCCCCGAAACTGGACCCGCCGATGTATACCGCGTCCGCCCCGGCGCGGAATGCCGCCTTCAGTGCGTCCAGCGAACCCGCCGGCGCAAGCAGTTCCGGCGCGGCCATGCTGCTGCAAGTGTCCGCCATTTCTCACGCCTTTCCGTGCCTGTCCGACCCGTTTTTGCGGACGCTGTCCGCCACGGAAGACATCAGTTTTTTCGTGTCCTCGCTGTTACCGCTCACACCGGCGGACAGGACCTGATTCTGCAGCTGAATCTGCTCCATGCGAAGCTGCAGATTGACCATCTCCCGCTTGAGCTGATAATAGTCTTTCTCCTGGGCGGCGTATTTGTCCTCAAGCTCCTGCTCCTTGCGCTTCATCCGGCAGTAGTCATCCGCAAAATTGATCAGGATCATGGCCTGCCGGCTCCCGTAGGGCTGCTTGTTGAAACCCGAATCCGCCCGCAGCTCCCCCAGCTTCTGATTGATATATTCCGCCAGCTCCTGCATGTAGGCGCTGTCATCTTCCCCGCCGACCGTGTATACCTTGTCGTCGATCACTACATCCGTATATTTTTTATCCATCTTTTCTCCCGCCGGCCTTTCTCAGTCCCCGTATTCTCAGTGATTTCCGTCAGGCTGCTCCTGAAACGGAATTCCCAGATGTCTGTATGCCTTCTGTGTGGCGATCCGTCCCCTCGGTGTCCGCTGGATCAGCCCATGCTGAATCAGGTAGGGCTCGTAGACTTCCTCCAGGGTGCCGGCATCCTCTCCCAGCGCGGCCGCCAGCGTATCCAGCCCCACCGGGCCGCCGCTGAACGTCTCGATGATGGTGGTGAGAATTTTCTGGTCGCCGTGGTCCAGCCCCAGGTTGTCCACATCCAGAAGATCCAGCGCGGTATGTGCAATCTCCTCCGTGATTGTTCCGTCCGACCGGATCTGCGCAAAATCGCGGACCCGCTTGAGCAGGCGGTTCGCGATGCGCGGCGTTCCGCGGGAGCGCTTGGCGATCTCCGCCGCGCCGCCGTCTTCCAGCGCCACGCCCAGGATTCCGGCCGAGTGGCGGAGAACCCGGACGATCTCCTCCTCCGAATAGTATTCCAGCCGCTCGATCACGCCGAATCGGTCCCGGAGCGGCGCCGTCAGAAGGCCTGCCCGGGTGGTTGCCCCGACCAGCGTGAATTTCGGCAGGTCCAGACGCACGGACCGGGCCGTTGCACCCTTGCCGATCATGATGTCAATGCAGTAATCTTCCATCGCCGGGTAGAGCACCTCCTCCACCTGACGGTTCAGCCGGTGAATCTCGTCGACAAAGAGCACATCGTTATCCGCAAGGCCACTCAGAATGGCCGCCATATCACCGGGCTTCTCGATCGCCGGGCCGGAGGTCACGCGAAGGTGTGATCCCATTTCGTTGGCGATGATGTTGGCCAGCGTTGTCTTTCCGAGACCGGGCGGGCCGTAGAGGAGCACATGGTCCAGCGGTTCCCCTCTGCCCTTTGCCGCAGCGATGTAGATGCGCATTTTTTCCCGGATTTTTTCCTGCCCGATATAATCTTCCAGCGTCTGCGGCCGAAGAGAGTTTTCCAGTACCTGCTCCTCTTCGTCTGCCTCCGTCGTAATAATCTTTCGCTCCATAACCCTGGCCGAACGTCCCTCCAATGACTTTTCCTGTGATCTCTCAGAACAGCTTCCCGCTCCGCAGCGCAGCCTTCAGCACTTCCTCCGTCGTCATCTTTTCCCGGTCCGGAATGCTTCCCACCGCGCGGACCGCCGCCGACTGCGCGTATCCCAGCGACATGAGCGCAAGCACTGCCTCGTCCTCCGAAACATCCGTCTTCGAATCCGGAAGCGGTGTCCCCTCTTCCGGGCCGAATGCCGAAACCTTGTCCCGCAGTTCCAGAATCATCTTCTGCGCCGTTTTGATCCCGATGCCGCTCGATTTGCCGGCAATGGTCTTTGCATCCTGGGAGAGAATTGCCGTGCGAAGCTGCGCCGGTGTCATGCCGGAGAGCACTGCCATTGCCCCCTTCGGCCCGATTCCGCTGACTTTCAGCATCATCCGGAACAGTGACAGCTCTTCCTCCGACGAGAAGCCGTACAGGGCCAGCACATCTTCCTTCAGATATAAAAATGTATAAACCTTGATCGGCTCCCCGGCGGACGGAAGCGGATCAGCGGACGGCCAGGATACGGAATAGCCGATTCCGTTCACTTCGACCAGAATTCCATCCGCGTTCTGCCCGACGAATATTCCCTTGAGGTATGAAATCATCGTTTCCTCCGGCACTGCATTCTTCTGCAGGCATGGATCCGCCCGGAAAATGATGCGGACGGACACAGAGATCCTGCCGGCAGCACCGACAGGACGGTTTCTCTGATCATAGCATAGCTTCCGCGGGACGGTCAAGTTTCGCCCTCTCTCGGGCAAATGCTGTCCGCCCGGTGCTGCGCAATCCTTTCGGAAACGAAATACGCGCTGTACCCCCCGATTCGGGAGAGAACGTTCCAACTTTTTGAAAGGGATATGACGTGCCGGCGCTGTCTCCGGAGGCAGACGAAACACGTCAGAAACCGGAGAAAAGTACTGTGCCTGCTGCGGTCTCTTTCTGAAAAGTGCACAAAAAAGCCGTATGATTGACAGATTTCATTCACAATGATACAATTCCCAGACAGGAATGCCTGCGCTGCGTGGAAAGATCCCGGGGAGATTGGTTCGACAGAATCCGGCGGGATCAGCAGGCTGTCCCGTATCGATTCAGCGGCTGTGTGCGTGCAAATCACCCGCTCGTCAGCCGTGTCACACACGCACAGGGAGAGGAGGAATCTGCGGCAGCCCGGATGCCGCGCGCATGGTTTATGATTGTAGTTGGTAAAACCTTTGCTTTGCCGAAAACCGTCGATGTCAGTGCAGCCGCACCCCTGAAGGATATTCTTTTCATCGACATCGAGACGACCGGTCTCTCCACCTCAAATTCCGGACTCTATCTGATCGGTGCCGCATACCACCGCGCCATGGAGTGGCATCTCAGGCAGTGGTTTGCCGACTCTCTCTCGGCAGAACAGGAAATTCTGCAGGATTTTTCCGCATTTGTGAGGGAATTCACGACGGTGGTGACTTACAACGGCGAGAGCTTTGACCTGCCGTTTCTGGAAAAGTGTGCCGCGCAGTACGGCATTGACAGCGGCCTCTCCGGCCTGAAAAGTTTTGACCTGTACCGGCGGATCCGGCCGCTCAAAAAGCTCCTGGGCCTGGAAAATGTAAAGCTGCAGACCGTGGAAGCCTTCCTGAATATTCCGCGCTCCGATGATACCGCTGGGAAGGATCTGATTCCCGTCTACAAGACGTTTCTGGAGACGAAGGATGAATCGCTCTACCAGACGCTTCTCGCCCACAACGAGGAGGACGTGAAGGTTCTGCCGCAGCTGATGCCAATGCTGGGATACATCGACATATTCCACAGCAGCTGGACCCTGGCGGGCTACTCCCTCAACCGGGAGAAGGATCTCCTGACGGCGGTGATTGACTGCAGTGTAGGTATCCCGGTCGCCTTTTCCTATCAGACGCCGCTCTATACCATCTCCGTGCGGGCCAATCAGATCATTGCGGAAATCCCGGTCCGCGAGGGGGAGCTCCGGTATTTCTTTGATGACTACCACGACTATGACTATCTGCCGGAGGAGGACCGGGCAGTCCACCGCAAACTGTCCCAGTATGTGGATAAGGACCACCGGGTCCGGGCAACCGCAGAGACGTGCTATACCCGCAAGCAGGGCATATTCCTTCCACTGATCCGGGAGGATGCGATGTTTGATACGTTCCGCGAGAACTTCCGTTCGACGGAGCTGTATACCGAATACATCGACAATCCCGACTTTCTGCTCTCCTATTTCCGTCTTCTTCTGACCGGGGATCCCTCGATCCGGGATGTCAGCGCAGAGGCCCGGGGGGAGAACAGCAGCGAAGAAAGCAGCAGGGAGCCGGATCCGATTCCGGAAGACAGCAGCAAAGAACAAGAGTCAGATCTCTCTCCGGAAGCGGAAGGGGCGGAAAGCAGTGAAACGTCCGGCTCCATTCCGAAAGAGGACAGAGACGGACACAGCGGCGGATCCGATCCCGTCTGAACACAAACAGCCCGGGCAGAGCGGCCGGCGAGAGCCAGTCGCTCTGCTCTCTTTTTTTGCACGGACAGAAAAAGCCCCGCAGCAGTTTCTGCTGCGGGGCAATTCTTTGTGATCCGATGATGATCTGATCAGGATTGAAAGATTGTCCGGCGGTTGCCCGGTAACCTTCCGATCAGTTGTCGTAATCAGCATCGTCCATCTGCTTGATGGAAAGGCTGATCTTCTTCTCTTCCGGCTTGAAATCAACAACCTTCGCGGTGATCTCATCGCCGATGTGAAGCACATCAGACGGCTGCTCGACACGCTCGTGAGAAATCTGGGAGACGTGAAGCAGTGCGTCAATGCCCTCTTCCAGCTCGATGAAAGCACCGAAGTTGGTCATTCTTGCAACTCTTCCGGTTACAATCGCGCCGACATAATACTTCTCATCGGCATGCGCCCACGGATTCTCCTCCGGGAACTTTCTGGTCAGAGCGATGCGCTCGCCGTCGATTCCCTTGACAAGAACCTTGACATGGTCACCGCTCTTGAAGACCTTCTTCGGGTTCTCGATGCGGCCCCAGCTCATCTCAGAAATATGCAGCAGTCCGTCGGCACCGCCCAGATCGATGAATGCGCCGAAATCGGTGACATTCTTGACAACGCCCTCGCGGACCTGTCCGACCTCGAGATTCTTGAAGAGCTCTTCCTTCATGGCCGCCTTCTTCTTCACAGCGACCTGCTTTGCATCGCCGATGATGCGGCTCTTGCGCGGGTTGAACTCCGTGATGACGAAATCAATGCTCTGGCCCTCGTACTTCGTGAGATCTCTCTCATGAACATCGGAGACAAGGCTGTGCGGGATGAAGATTCTAGATCCGTCCACCGTGACAACCAGTCCACCCTTGACGACATGCGCGTTGGAAGCGGTGATGACGGTGCCGTTCTCGAATGCCTCCTGCAGCATCTGGCTGCCTTTCTCGGCAAGATACTTTCTGTAGGAGAGCTGTACCTGACCCTCTCCGTCGTTGACCTTGATCACCTTGGCCGGAATTTCATCCCCCACCTTGACAAGGGTTCTCAGGTCTGCGTTCGGCTCATCGGTATACTCATTGCGGGTGATCACACCATCCGCCTTGTAATTGATGTTCAGGATGATCTCATCTTCCTTGACATCGATTACCTGTCCCGTCACAACTGCACCCTGTGTAATTGTGACAGACTCCTGTTCATTCAATAACTGATCAAATTCCTCTGACATAGCGCAGAACCTCCTCAATGATATTTTGCGGGGTGGATGCCCCAGCTGTTACGCCTACTCTATCCGCCGTCAAAAACCACTGCTGATTCAGGTCATCTGCCGTTTGTATGTAATGAGTGTTGAAACATTTACTCTTGCATATTTCATAGAGTTTTCTGGTATTGGAGCTTTCGGGGCTGCCAACAACCAGCATACCATCCACCTTCGAAGCTATCCGTGCGGCTTCTTCCTGCCTCTGCACTGTAGCACTGCACACACTTCTAGCTATCACCAGATTATAGTCTTTTCCCAGTCCGGAGTCAACTATCTCATCAAATTTATTTTTGTTGAAGGTTGTCTGCGCAGCCAGGACCGAGGGCTTTCCGTCCGCCATAACCCGGTCCAGGTCTTCCGGGGACTGGATGACCTGCGCTTCTCCCCGGCACCAGCCCAGAATTCCGGTTACCTCCGGATGCACGGGATTTCCAGCAATGATGAACCGCTTCCCCTCTTCTCCCGCCTGGCGGGCAATCCGCTGGATCTTTTTTACGAAGGGGCAGGTCATGTCATAAACCTTTGCGCCTGTGGCCTGGATCTGGTTTTCCTCTTCCTCCGAAACGCCGTGGGAGCGGATGATGATGGTGCCGCCATGACACTGTGCAAGCTCCGAGGCCCCGTGGATGACACGGACCCCCCGGCTCTTCAGATCCTCCACAACGGTTTCATTGTGGATAATCGGGCCGTAGGTGCAGATCGGAAGATTCTCCGAACCTCCCTGTTCCCGGCTGATACAGTCATAAACCTGGCAGACGGCCCGCTTCACCCCGAAGCAGAAGCCGGCCGTACGCGCTGCAATCACTTCCATGCCGAACCCTGACTCCTTATTTTTCCATTTTCTCTCTGGCCAGCCGGACAATCTCACCGGTCACCGCATCAATACTCATGTCGGACGTATCCAGCCGCACGGCGTCCTCTGCCTGACGCAGCGGAGCTACCTTCCGGTGTTCATCCTGATCGTCCCGCGCGATGATTTCCGCCAGGATCTGATCGAAATCTGCCTTTTTCCCCTTCTCCCGGAGTTCTCCGACCCTCCGGCGGGCGCGGACCGCGGGATCCGCCGTCAGAAAGATCTTCAGGCCGGCGTGCGGCAGAATGCAGGTGCCGATATCGCGGCCGTCCATGATGACGTCATGCTCCCGGGCCAGCGTTCTCTGCAGCTCGGTCAGGTGATTGCGAACCGCGGGATAGCGGCTCACTGCAGATGCCATCGCGCCAACCTCCTCGCTTCGGAGGACGGGCGTCACGTCCTCTCCGTTCAGAAGAACCCGCTGTCCGGACGCGTCATAGGCAAGATCAATCCGGGTTTCCCCGATATGTGCGGAAACCTGTTCCTCATTCTGCAGATCCACACCGATCCGGCTCATATACAGGCCGATCGCCCGGTACATGGCTCCCGTGTCTACATAGTAGAAGTGCAGCTGCGCCGCCGCTCTCTTTGCCACCGTGCTCTTTCCCGAACCGGCCGGTCCGTCGATTGCCACATTAAATCCCATGCTTTTTTCTGTCCCTTTCTGTTTCCTGCAGTCATGATTCTTCCCGGCGTGCAGAGCTGTCTGCCTTGTCAGCCGTCCCGGCGCCTGCTGCGCTTTTTCCGGCCAGCACACCGGTGGACCACGCGATCTGCAGGTTATACCCGCCGGTCAGGGCGTCCACATCCAGCACTTCTCCGGCAAAATACAGACCCGCGATCCGCCTGGATTCCATCGTCGACGGGTTCACATCCTTCACGCTGACGCCTCCCCGGGTGATCACCGCCTCCGAAAAGCCGCCCGTACCGGTCACCGTCAGGGGAAGCGCCTTCAGAAGTCGCACCAGCCGGAGCCTCTCCTCCCGTGTGACATTGTTCACGGTCTTTTCCGGATCAATGCCCGACAGGCGGACCATCACACCGGTCATCCGTGCAGGCAGGAGACCTCCCAGGGCATTCTTAAACTGCTTTCTGGTCTCCGCAGAGAAATCGCGGAGAATCCTCGCATCCAGCTGTTCTTCGGTGAGCGCCGGCTTGCAGTCAATCCAGAGGTTCAGTTTCCCCGCCTTCTGAAGCCTTTCCGCCGCCGCACTGCTCGCCGACAGGATCACCGGCCCGCTCACGCCAAAATGCGTAAACAGCATCTCCCCGAACTCCGAAAAGATCTTTTTTCTGCCATCCCGGATGTCGATGGAAATATTCTTCAGCGAGAGGCCCTCCAGATCCCGCACCCAGTCCTCCGCACACCGAAAGGACACCAGGGAGGGGAGACATTCGGTCACGCTGTGCCCGGTCTCCCTCGCAAAGCGGTATCCGTCCCCAGTGGAACCGGTCAGCGGATAGCTCAGGCCGCCCGTGGCGATAATCACCGCATTCGCGGGGATTTTTTCTCGGTTTATCTGCACACCGGCCACGCTTCCATCTTCTGTCAGAATCTGATGCACTTCTGTGTGCAGGCGGATATCCACACCGGCCCGGTGCAGGGCACGCATCAGGGCTGCTGTCACATCGGATGCTTTTTCAGAAGCGGGAAACATCCGGCCGCCCCGCTCGGTGCAGACCGGGCAGCCGTTCTGCGTCAGAAAATCCGCCATGTCCTGGTTGGAGAATGCGGCAAACGCACTGTAGAGGAACCGCCCGTTGCGCAGCACACGCCCCATCATCTCATCCATGGGGCAGGCATTGGTGAAATTGCACCGGCCCTTCCCCGTGATATAGATCTTTTTTCCGGTTTTTTCGTTCTTCTCCAGCAGAAGCACACGGCTGCCGCCCGCCGCGGCGGCCCAGGCAGCCATCATTCCGGCGGCACCGCCGCCGATTACAATCACTCTGTTCATATTTTTCTGTTCTGCAGGCTGCAGAAAGGCGGGCGCCTGTGCGGTGCCCGCCTTCCTGTCATCCACTGCCGTTTCCGGCATTATACCGGATAAGCGCCGGACTTTGTATCTGCCGCAGCTGGATCGACCTTGGTCTGCTGTGCCTGTCTGTACTTGAAGAATTCCGTCGCAACCTGCGGGAACAGTGCGTAGGTCAGAACGTCCTCCTCCTGCTGCACCCACTGCGCGCACTCCTTGCGGAACTTCGGCAGCTGCGGTGGGATCAGATCCGCCGGGCGGCAGGTAATCGGCTTCTCGTCGCCGATGGCCTTCTTCTGAACCTCCGGGTTGAACGGCTTGATGGTCTTTCCGAACTCACCGTGCAGAATCTTCTTGGATTCCTTGGTGATCATCTTGTATCTCTCGCCCTGCAGAACATTCAGAACGGCCTGCGTACCGACGATCTGGGAGGACGGGGTAACCAGCGGCGGCTCACCGAAGTCATCGCGGACTCTCGGGATCTCCTCCAGCACGTCATAATACTTGTCCTCGGCATGCGCTTCCTTCAGCTGACTCACCAGGTTGGAGAGCATACCGCCCGGAACCTGATACATCAGCGTCTTGATGTTGACGCCCATCACCTTCGGATTCAGCTGTCCGGACTTCAGGTACTTCTCCTGGATCGGGCGGAAGTAGTCCGCGATCTCGCCCAGAAGCTTCTGGTCCAGGCCGGTATCATACGGCGTTCCGCGGAACGTCTCAACCATGACCTCCGTTGCCGGCTGGCTGGTACCCGAAGAGAACGGGCTGATGGCGCAGTCGATCGCATCCGCTCCGGCTTCCACGGCCTTGAGGTAGGTCATCGGAGCCACACCGGAAGTGCAGTGCGTGTGAATCTGAATCGGCAGATTCGTCCCGGCCTTCAGCGCCTTGACCAGTTCGGTCGCAGTGTACGGAAGGAGCAGGCCTGCCATATCCTTGATGCAGATGGAATCTGCGCCCATCTCCTCAATTCTTCTGGCCGTATCCTTCCAGTAATCCAGCGTATAGCCGTCGCCCAGCGTATAGCAGAGGGCGATCTGTGCGTGGCCGCCTTCCTTCTTGCAGGCCTTGACCGCGGTCTCGAGGTTGCGCAGATCGTTCAGGCAGTCGAAGATACGCAGGACATCAATGCCGTTGGCAATGGATTTCTGCACGAAATATTCGACCACATCGTCCGCATAGTGATTGTATCCGAGGATATTCTGGCCGCGGAACAGCATCTGCAGTCTGGATTTCTTGAATCCGGCTCTCAGCTTGCGCAGTCTTTCCCACGGATCCTCGTGAAGGAAGCGAAGGCAGGCATCAAAGGTTGCGCCGCCCCAGCACTCCACTGCGTAATAGCCGACCTGATCCATCTTGTCGACGATCGGGAGCATCTCCTCCGTGGTCATACGGGTTGCAATCAGAGACTGATGGGCATCACGGAGAACGGTCTCCATGATCCCTACAGGCTTTTTCTTGACTTCTTCAGCCATAACTTATTTTCCTCCTGTCAGCGGGCCCGGGTGCCAGGGCACCCCAGACGCGCTGTATTCGCTGCACAGGATCCGCCTCGATCCTGCTGTCTTGATCAAAGATATGCCGCTCTGCCGGTTATACGCCGAAAATAGCCATGAAGGTACCGGCCGCGACTGCCGTGCCGATGACGCCGGCGACATTCGGTCCCATTGCGTGCATCAGCAGGAAGTTCGTCGGATCTGCCTCGGAACCGACCTTCTGGGACACACGTGCCGCCATCGGGACTGCCGAGACACCTGCCGAACCGATCAGCGGGTTGATCTTTCCGTGCGTCAGTTTGCACAGGAGCTTTCCGAGAAGAACGCCGCCCGCCGTGCCGAAGGCAAAGGCAACCAGGCCGAGCAGGACAATCTTCAGGGTATCAACCTTCAGGAAGGCCTCCGCACTGGTGGTTGCACCGACGGAAGTGCCCAGAAGAATGACAACGATGTACATCAGCGCATTGGAAGCGGTCTCAGACAGCTGGTTGACCACGCCGCACTCGCGGAACAGGTTGCCCAGCATCAGCATACCGACCAGAGGCGCCGTCTGCGGAAGAATCAGGACGACGACAATCGTGACGATAATCGGGAACAGGATTCTCTCCAGCTTGGACACCGGGCGGAGCTGATCCATCTTGATCTTCCGCTCCTCCTCCGTCGTCAGCATCTTCATGATCGGCGGCTGGATAATCGGCACCAGAGACATGTAGGAATAAGCGGCCACCGCGATCGGGCCCATGTATTCCGTCTGTCCCAGCTTGCTGCAGAGGAAAATCGAAGTCGGGCCGTCGGCACCGCCGATGATGGAGATGGCAGCCGCGGCACGGTCATTGAATCCAAGCAGAATGGCGAGGAAGTAAGCGAAGTAGATACCCAGCTGTGCCGAAGCGCCCAGGATGAAACTGATGGGGTTTGCGATCAGCGGGGAAAAATCCGTCATGGCACCCACGCCCATGAAGATCAGGGACGGCAGGATGCTCCACTCGTCCATCGTGTAGAAATAGTACAGCAGTCCGCCGACGCCGTTGCTGGTCTGATCCGGGGAAGCAATGATGTCCGGATACATGTTGACAAGCAGCATGCCGAACGAAATCGGAACAAGCAGCAGCGGTTCGTATTCCTTTGCAATGGCCAGATACATGAAGATCAGCGCCACGCCGATCATCAGGACATTGCCCCAGGACATGTTCAGGAACGCGGACTGATGCAGAAGATTATTCAGTGTTTCCGCAATGTAGCCCATTTATTCTCTCCCTCACCGTCATCAGTTCATCGTAGCAAGCACAGCACCGGACTCTACAGACTGGCCGGCTTCCACGGAGACGGTGGCGATCGTTCCGTCCTGCGGAGCCACGATATCGTTCTCCATCTTCATAGCCTCAAGGGTCAGGACAACCTGTCCTCTCTTGACCGCGTCTCCTGCCTTTGCCTTGACGGCAAGGATCTTGCCGGGCATCGGGGAAGTGATCTTCACAGCGCCTTCCGCGCCGGAAGCCTTCGGAGCTGCCTTCTTAGCCGGAGCCGCCTTGGGTGCTGCCTTCGGTGCTGCTGCCGGAGCCGCCGCGCCTGCGCCGCCTTCTTCTACCGTGACATCATACACATTGCCGTTGACCGTGATCGTATAGTTTTTCATGAGAAGTTCCTCCTGTATTTTTTTTGCTTATCTCTTCCAGTTTGATGTATGCGCGCGCTTTACGCTGCGGACAACCAGTCCGTCCGGGGAAGTCCCCTCGGACGCCGCAATGGCGGCTGTGATGACGGCAACCAGTTCCAGGTCATCCGTCACATTTTCCTCTTCTTCTGCTGCTTCCGCGGCGGTCTCCGCCGGTGCTGCGGCAGGTGCCGCGCCAGCCGGTGCGGCAGACTGATTCCTCTTCTCTTCCCAGCTGTGGATGAACTTGAAGCAGTAGATCACCAGCATGATCACGATCAGGATAACGAACACGCTGACCAGTCCGATCACGGTGTTCTGCGCCGCCTGGCCAAGTTTCTGGCCTAAGGTGTATTCCGGATTGAAGGTGATCGAGGTGGCCTCCAGCTGATGGCTGAAAATCATGCGGAATTCCGCGTGGCGCTTCGCAAAGGAGAGATCCGCGATGGCAACGTAGGTGCTGTTGTCCACGTCATCAAGGATCTTGAAGTCCTCTGCCTTGACCACCTCGCCGGTATAATCGCCGAGATATTCCTTGTTGTTCTGCCAGGACTGCCAACCGCCCAGAAGGACCCGGTCCGGATCCAGACCGTCAAGGCCGTTGTACTCAATGCCGTCCGCAACCGTCTTGTCGGAAACCTCCGCTGCATCGACCTTCCCGTCTTCATCCGCGTCAATAATGCTGTTGACAAATGCCGCCGCCTTCTCCTGCAGGTCTGCCGAGATCGTGATGTCCTGCGCATCGGTCGATTCATCCAGGTAGGTGGAGGACTTGCAGCCGGCCAGCAAGGTAACACAGGCAGTCAGGACAAGCAGCAGTGCTAATAACTTCTTTTTCATGCAGTGCTCCCCCTCAGACCGTTCCATGCTTCCGTTCAGGACGATCCTCTCTCTTGGTAAACAGCATCTCAAAGGCCGCAATCACATTCTTTCTGGTGGAAGCAGGATCAATGATGCTGTCAACATAGCCTCTTCTCGCCGCGGAATCCGCGCTGTCCTGAAGCTTTGCGTATTCGGATGCCTTTGCGGAAATCAGTGCATTCTGATCATCAGCCTTCTCGATCTCATCGGCATAGATGATCTTCGCCGCGGCCGTCGGATCCATCATTCCGACGGAGGATGCCGGCCATGCGAACGTCAGATCCGCACTGCTGTTCATGGCAAGGGAAGCGGTGCCGAAAGCCTCGCCGGTGATGACATTCACCGTCGGAACCGTTGCATCATGGAACGCATAGATCAGACCTGCTGCCGCTCTGGCAATCGTCTTTTCCTCCTCTGTCGTGGCTTTGTATCCCCGGACATTGGTGAGTGTGAGGACCGGAATGGAGAATGCATCGCAGAATTTCACGAACGCCGCAGCCTTCTGTGCGCCGGCTGTGGAGAGTACCGCGTCATACTTTGCCTTTTCCTTCGCCTCATCGTCGTACTCGACCGTGCGGTTTGCCACGGCGCCGACGGTATTGCCGTTCAGGCGGATGAATCCGCAGACCATATCCTTTGCGTAGTTTCTCTTCACCTCGAAGAAGAACCCGTTGTCGGAGATCATCGGAAGCGCAAGCGCCGGATCCCCGGCAGAGGCCTCCAGATCGCCGCAGAGGCGGTTGAGATCATCGGTGCACTCGTCGTAGGACTGATCATCCTCATTGTTTGCCGGGAGGATCGGTACCAGCCGGCGGATTTCGGAGATCATCGCCTCCTCGGTTCCCGCGGCATCCACCAGACCTGCCTCCGCGCTCTGGAATGCTGCCGAAGCGGTATCCAGCGTCTTGTTGCCGTCCAGGGCATTCGGAGAATTGATGAAAAGCTTTGCTTTCCCGGACTCCATGAAGGTGAAATCTGTCAGCGCGGGCACAACAGCCATGCCGCCGCCGCAGACACCGAAGACTGCCGTGATCTGCGGGATCACACCGGAAGCCAGTGTCTGGCACTCGTAGATCTTCCCGAATGCTGCCAGCGCGTCCGTCGCCTCTTCCAGGCGCAGACCGGCACAATCAATCAGCCCGATGACCGGTGCGCCGACTTTCATCGCAAGGCTGTACAGTCTCTCGATCTTCTTGGCGTGCATCTCGCCGACCGATCCGCCCAGCACAGACGCATCCTGGCTGTATACATAAACAAGATTGCTGTCAATCGTGCCGTACCCTGTGATGACGCCGTCAGCCGGCGTGCTCTTGCCGCTGAGCCCGAAATCCGTGTTTCTGGCCGTGACCAGACCACCGATCTCAACAAAGCTGCTGTCATCAAGCAAAGCGGCAATTCTTTGGCTTGCTGAACTCTGTGTTGCAGTACTCATATTCAGTCCTCCTAATTGTATTTGCCCGGACAGGAAAAAACTGTCCGCTTTCTGCCGCATACCATTGTACCTGTTTCGCAGGGTGAATTCAAGACGGAAGTTCCTGGAAACCGCTGTCTGTCCGATACAACTTGCGCCGAAGGGCAGGCGGCAGGCGGCATCGCCGCCCCGCCCGTTCATTCTCTCCGAGCCGGTGGCGGCAGGACAGAAAAAATCGGGGAAGCAGCCCCGCCGGTCCGGCGGAAGCCTCCTCCCCGATTTTGATCCATGTCCTGTTTACTGCGCGGAACGCCCTTCCGCGTACCCGTAATGGATGTAATGCTGATAATACAGCGGCCAGTGATCGCCGAAGGCCGCATTCAGATCCGCATAGCGGCTCCGGTAGATGACCGGATTGAAGTTCGCGGAGGCCTGTCTTGCCTCCGCCATCCCGTTATTCAGGAAATGGCTGCGCGCCGCCGCGGTGTCTGTCCCGAATGCCGCACTCAGATCCGGATACCGGCTCAGATAATACTGGGCATCAAACACCAGGTCAATGCCGGAAGCGGACGGATCCACCGTGGAAGAATTGCCGTTCTGGCCCGAGGCTGCCGGCACCTGGACGGATGTTCCAGCAATTGCCTGACGCCCCTCGCTGTCCGTCACATACACATGCGTGTAGTACGTTCCGCTCTCACTGCCGTGCTCCGAGGTCGGCACATGGTACGTCGCCGTATTCCCGGACACTGTCGCCGTATACCAGATCAGGT
The DNA here is from genome assembly GCA_900315495.1 of uncultured Lachnospiraceae bacterium. Classification (GTDB taxonomy): domain Bacteria; phylum Bacillota; class Clostridia; order Lachnospirales; family Lachnospiraceae; genus Anthropogastromicrobium. The sequence continues at coordinate 134,799 of OMZJ01000008.1, read as the reverse complement.
CGTCCTGGCCGTTTGCATCCGTCCACGTCGGCATCTGCACCTTGGACACGCCCGCTGACGCCGTGAATGTGGCCGTCACGTCATACCCGGAGGATGTCACATTCGAGACGGTGATATTGTCCACCGTCGGCGCCGTCGAAACGGCCGGAACCTGCACGGATGTCCCCGCGATCGCCTGACGGCCCTCGCTGTCTGTCACATACACATGCGTGTAGTACGTTCCGCTCTCACTGCCGTGCTCCGAGGTCGGCACATGGTACGTCGCCGTATTCCCGGACACTGTCGCCGTATACCAGATCAGGTCGTCCTGGCCGTTCGCGTCCGTCCATGTCGGCATCTGCACCTTTGACACGCCCGCCGTTGCCGTGAACGTTGCCGTCACATCATACCCGGAGGATGTCACGTTCGAAACGGTGATATTGTCCACCGTCGGCGCCGCCGAAACGGCCGGGACCTGCACGGATGTCCCTCCGATCGCCTGACGCCCCTCGCTGTCTGTCACATATACATGCGTGTAGTACGTTCCGCTCTCACTGCCGTGCTCCGAGGTCGGCACATGGTACGTCGCCGTATTCCCGGAAACCGACGCCGTATACCAGATCAGGTCATCCTGTCCGTTTGCATCCGTCCATGTCGGCATCTGCACCTTTGACACGCCCGCTGCCGCCGTGAAAGTCGCTGTCACGTCGTATCCGGAGGACATCACGTTCGAAACGGTGATATTGTTCACCGTCGGTGCTGCAGCCGTAACATTGTTATTGGACGAGGTGACCGGCACCAGCACATACCGCACGGTCGGATCCCCGCCGGTTCCCAGCGGATTGTTATCCACACAGACGCCGTGGCTGGGGTTGAATGCCTCCACCCGCCAGATCGGGTTGTAAGTGCCGGATGTCGTTCCCTCCGTCAGGGTGACATCCGTCCCCAGGTAGCGGGCATCCATCCACACCTTGTCAAAGGTGACCTCGCTCAATGTGCTTCTGCCATCCAGCACGGAAGCCGCCGTCCCGTAATTTGCCGTGATCCAGCTCTTGGCACTGGCGATCGTGGCCGCTGTCACAGCCGCGCCGTCGCCCTGCCCCTGTCTCGGGATGGAGCCGAGGGAGACCGCCACATGTCCGGAATATTTCCCCTCTGCGATATACACCATAATGGTGCCGGGGTTGGAAAACAGTGAGGGATTCCCCATCTCGGTCACATTCTTTGCCGCCAGGCGGTATGTCAGCGTTCCCTGGGTCCCGGTAAAGACATAGGTGTCTCCCACCACAAGGTTTTTCAGGTGAAGATCCCAGTCATAGGTCGAGACCGGCACATAACTGGTGATTCCGATCTCTTTCATGCAGCGCTGAACCAGACTGGAGCAGTCAAAATAATGATCCGCATACCGGTTTGCCTGGCTGTAGCCGCAGCCGACCTTTGCCAGCATTGCCGCAGTCAGCAGATTGGGCGACATCTCCTGTGTGGAAACTGCCGCTGCCCGAAGCGACATTCTCCGCATCTGCGTCGTTGTCTGATCCGCGGCGGCAGCATCTCCCTCCGCGTCACCGGGATCCTCTGCCCATGTGCCGTCTTCCGCAGCCGCGGCCTCTTTCACCGCCAGGCCCCGGAAAATGCCCCCGGATCCCGTACCCGTGAGCATCAGCGCGGCGGCAGCCGCGGCAGCCGTCACAGCCCTCCATTTTTTTCTGAAACGAACCATTCCGTCCTCCATCCGCATCCTGCGGAAGCGTTTCATCGCTTAATAATTCTGTAACATTTGAGGATTATACCACAGCCTCAACCGGGACACAATGGTTCTTCTGTCCCTCCGCAGGTTTCTTTCACGAAGCTCCCGGAAAACCGGCGGCAAAACCGCGGGCCGATGCCGGCTGCGGCGGAACGAATCGTGTCAGCCACGGCAGAATGGGACGGTATCCGATGCACCGGTTTCAGCCGCGGCGGAGTGCGCCGTTCCGTTTCAGCCGTCCGCCCAGAACCGGCGACAGCCGGGACAGCACCGGCCAGACGAGAAGCAGAAAGACAACGGATGTCCCGGCACCGGACAGAATCCGGAAAAGCAATGCACCGAACACATACTGCGTCGAATAATAGCCGAAAACCAGGCTGTCCGCTGCCATGACCGCAGTGTTCGCGGCCGTCACGGCAAGAGAGGCAGCAATGAGCGCCGCAAACAGTCCGGCTCTGGTGATACAGTATTTTGACCGGGAGGCGTACAGGCCGACGATCAGGCCGCGCAGACCCACCGGCAGAATCCAGAGAACCGTGGTCACTGTCAGTCCGTATTTCATCATCTGTTCCAGAAAAGCCCCGAGAAGGCCGATCTCCAGACCGCCGAGCGGACCATATAGCAGTGCGCCGAGAATGACCGGAAAACCGGCCAGTGAGATGACGAAATTGCCGAAACTGAGTGAATACAGACTGAGCGTGAAATAGAGCGCCGTCAGGACCGCCTTCACCGACAATTCCTTCACAGAAGATTTCTTCCCAGACATTTGTCTCCTCCTGTCCGCCGGGTATCAGCCCATGACCAGATCGTAATAGCCCCACGACCAGACCGGCTCATCAAAGGCAGATTCCATATACGCAAAAATATCGCTTTCCGGAAACCCCATGATGCGGGAGGCTTCCGTCAGAAGGCGCAGCTCACTCTCCGGGGAACCAGTGTGACCTCCCGGGGGACTGCACAGATATCGCATTGTCCGGGCCAGCGAGAGCTCCAGAACAATCCATTCATAGGTCAGAATCAGATTCCGGAACCCGGATGATTCCGTGACCAGCTGTGAGACACACTCCAGAAGGATCAGAGCCCGCAGAGGCCGGTCGTCCGGATCTGCCGCGTCCGTCAGGGAAAACATTGTTGTCTCTGCACCCGGATCCCGCCCGGATCTTCCGTTTTCACCGCAAAGCTTCCCGGCGGCATCCCGGGCCGGTCCCAGATCTGCGGAATACATCCCGGCGCGGTGATAGTTTTCGGTCAGGTCAAGGAACAGCTCCAGATTTTCCCGGAAGGAATCCCCCTCATCCGGAGCGGCCTTAGAGACGGCAGACAGCAGGCTGTCCCGAAAATCCGGCGCCTCATATTTCTGAAACCAGCCCGCTTCCGGAGAAGAGATGTTTCGCTTCCCGCCGTTTTTTCTGCGGTCCTCTTCGATCCTGTCCCGGATATCCAGGAGAACATAAGCCGCAGCCAGAACCGCACTCCGAAGCGGAATCGATTCATCGGCGAGGATGCACAGGACCTGTCTTCGCACCTGATAGAGAAAATCCGACACGTCCGGGTCACAGAATTCCCGGAGAAGATCCGGAAATCCCTCCGGCATCTCGAGTGCCATCCGAATCACTTCCGGACAGCAGGCAGACAAAGAATATTCTGTCCGATCCGGATATTCTTTCTGAATCCGCGGAAATACCCGGCAGGTCTGCGGGATATCATTCTGGTCTTCCATGGCAACCTGAACGCCGCAGAGAGATTTCCCCGTCAGGAACGGGCAGCATCCGTCCCGGTTCAGCCGGATTTTTCGGATTCCGCTCCCGCGGTCCGTGCAGATTCCGGCCTCCGCCAGAGACTGCTTTCTTCCGTGACTGCCCGGATCGGTACTTCGGATTTTCGTCTCTGCTGTCTCTGTCCGGCTGCCGGATCCGGACGCCCCGGCTGCCAGATTGCGGTCCAGTCGGGAATCCGGTTCCTCCATACCTGGAAGCCTGGAGACAGGAATTTTTCTCCACCTTCTCTCCGTATCCTGATCCACGGAGATAATCCACTGCTGACAGCAGGTGAACAGGCAGGAGCCGGCGGTGCATTGAAAGCGCCGGCAGAAAGACTCTCCCGGAACGATTTTTGGAATCTCCAATCTCTGACTCTCCTTTTCCTGCAGGACGGTACTGACTTTACTTTCCCTGCGGGACATTCTGATTTCTGTTCCACTGCAGGGCGGTTCTGATTTCACAACGCCTGCAGGGCGATTCTGATTTCACAACGCCTGCAGGGCGGCCGGAGCTGTCCCAATAGGACATGCGGAAATCAGACTGCCGCACCGCCATGCCATGGTTCTGTATACCGCAGGTCGAAGTATAACAGAAAGGGAATCAGACGACAACCGGACCGCACAGGCAGAACCTATTCTGCGGCACGCAAAAAACGGATGCACCGCCGGCCATCCAGCCGGCAACACACCCGTTCGTAACATTCGTCTTCTCCGAACCGCCCCTCGATCTGAATTCTCCGTCCGGTGCTCAGTTCCGTTTCTCGTATCTTGAGAGTTTCTTTTCTCCCCATACCTGAACCCGGGAGAGAATCGTGCAGATCAGCAGATAGATGATGGCCACCTCAATGTACATGATCAGGGGCTCCATCGTACGGGCGGCGATCCGCTGCGCGGCGCGGAACATCTCCGCCACCGTGATGCTGGCCGCCAGCGAGGTGTCCTTGGTGAGCGAAATCAGGTCATTGAACATCGGCGGGAAGGCAACGCGGAAGGCCTGCGGAAGGACGATCCGGCGCATAATCTGCAGATAGCTCATCCCTACGGTATACCCGGCCTCGGTCTGGCCCTCCGGCACGCTGAGAATCGCGGCGCGCATGGTCTCGGACAGATAGGCCCCCTCATTCAGGGAAAACGCGATGATGGCAGCGGTAAAAGAGTCAAACATCACGCCAAGCCGTGGCAGCCCGTAGTAGATGATGAACAGCTGCACCAGCAGCGGGGTACCCCGGACGACCCATACGTAAAACCGGCAGATCTGATCCAGCACACGGATTTTCGCGATGCGGATCATGGCGACTGCCAGAGCGATCACCATGCCGATGCCGAAGGAAATCAGGGTCAGAGGGATCGTCGTGGTCAGCCCCGGCAGGACAATCTGCCAGAAGGAATCTAACATCAGCTGCAGTGTATCGCTCAACGGGGGACCTCCTGTATGAATTGCTGTACGATGCCGTCACCGGGCAGGACGGATTTACTTTGCTGCTGCGGACTCTGCCTCGGAGACATCCGCCGCACCAATTTCCGCCTCGGAGGTTTCCTCTTCTGTTCCGTCACCGGACAGGCTGGTGTAATCCGCGCCGAAGAACTCCTGGGAGAGATCCGAGAGAACGCCCTCCTCGCGGAGTTCTTCAATCGCATCGTTAATCGCCATCAGCAGGGCCTTCTCATTTTTCCGCACCGGCACCGCCGTCACATCGCCCTCGTCGGAATAAACTGCCACCTTCAGATCTGCATCCGGCTGACGCTCCATATAGTCATTGAACACAAGCTCCGAATTGATGGTGGCGTCCGCACGGCCGAACAGCACTTCCTCGACGGACTGCTCAAAGGTATCCACGGCGTCGATCTTTGCCCCGTACTGTTCCGCAATCTGCGCATGGGTGCTGGCAATGGTATTGGAAACGGTCTTTCCGTCCAGATCCGCAAAGCTCTGGATGGAATCGTTCTCCTTCGTCGTGATGATCACATACCGGACGTTGGTGTACGGAATGGAGAAATCATAGGTCTTTTTGCGCTCCTCGGTCGGCGTGACATCATTGACAATGATATCGAACCGCTCCGATTCCAGCCCGGCGATCAGGGAATCCCAGTCCGTCTCCACGAATTCCGCCTTCACGCCGAGTTTTTCCGCGATTGCGCGCCCGACTTCCACCTCAAAGCCCGTCAGGTTGTCGTCCTCGTCGTGATACGAATAGGGCGGGTAGGTTCCCTCTGTTCCGATGGTAATCACACCTTTCTTCAAGATATCGTCCAGCTGGGTGCCGAGCTCCTCCTCGGAATAGCTCTCGGATTCCTCCTCCGTCTCTTCCTCGGCCGCCGATGCCGCTGAGCCGGCCAGTGCCATCACCGCCGAAAACGCCATGGCCGCTGTCAGTACGGCTGCCGTCACGGCTGCCAGTTTTCTGTTTTTTCTCATTCTCTTCCTCCCTGCCGGACCTCCGCCGGCTCTTCCTTTGTGTATGCGGCTTTCGCCGATTCGCCTCTGTCATCCTGACGGAGAATTCTCTGAAGGAAACGGGCGGTGCGCTCCTCTCTCGGATGCTCAAAAATCCGCGCCGGCGGGCCCTGTTCCACAATCTTTCCGCCGTCCATAAAAACGGCTTCCGTCGCCACCTGCCGCGCAAAATTCATCTCGTGCGTGACGACAATCATGGTTGCTCCCTCCCGGGCAAGCTCCCGCATAACGTCCAGAACCTCCCCGACCAGCTCAGGATCCAGCGCGGAAGTCGGTTCGTCAAACAGAATCACATCCGGATTCATGGCCATCGCCCGCGCAATGCCGACCCGCTGCTGCTGCCCGCCGGACAGCTGCGCTGGGTAATAATCAGCCCGGTCCGACAGTCCGACCCGGTCCAGCGCCTCCCGTCCGATCCGCTCCGCCTTCTCCCGCGGCATTTTTCCCGCCACGATCAGACCTTCCGTGACATTGCCCAGCGCGGTGCGGTTGGCAAACAGGTTGTAATTCTGGAAGACAAAGCCGATCTTCCGGCGGACCGCGGCGATGGTCTGCCGGGACGCGCTGTGAAGATCCGCTGTCAGGCCGTCAAATTCCATCGTGCCGGCATCAGCCCTCTCCAGGAAATCAACGCACCTAAGAAACGTCGTCTTGCCGGATCCGGAAGGTCCGAGGATTGCAATGATGTCTCCCTTGCGGACGTCCAGGCTGACGCCCTTTAAGATTTCGTTTCCGGAAAAACTCTTGTGGACACCGCTCAGTTTCAGCATCTCATGCCTCCTCTCCCTGCACCGGCTCCCCGGCCGTCTCCCCGCTCTCCGCCGAAGGATGCCCGCCCTGCCGGATCAGTGCTTCCTTCTGTGCGCGGGAGAGCTGCTTGATCTGCCACTCCCGGCGCATGGCCTCTGATTCCGTCAGATACACTTCCGTGTAAACGAGCACCACCGGCCGGCGGGAGCGGGTATATTTGGCCCCGCGGGCACTGTTGTGCGCGGCCAGCCGTTTTTCCAGGTTGTTGGTCCACCCGGTGTAAAGGGTGCCGTCCGCGCAGCGGACGATGTATGTATAATTCATGGCTTACAGCGCCTTTTTGGCTGTTCTTCCGATCAGGTCCTGCACAATCACCGACGCGATCAGATATCCCGCGGCCGGCGGCACAAAGGCCGTGCTGCCGGGGATATCGCGGCGGACCGTGCATTTTCGCACCGTGCCCGGCGGGCAGATGCACTGCGTCCGGCAGCTGCTGCCCTCCGCATCCACCTGCTCCATCGGCTTTTCAATGGAATAGACGACCTTGAGCTTTCGGACGCCGCGCTTTTTGAGCTCGCGGCGCATGACTCTGGCCAGCGGATCTCCCGCCGTCTCATACAGGTCGGCGGCCCGGAGCATGGACGGATCGATGCGGTTGCCGCATCCCATCGCCGAGATCACCGGTGTGCCGCTTTCCCGGGCCCGGAGTATGATCTCGATCTTTCCCGTCACGGTATCAATGGCATCCACCACATAATCATAGGCGGAAAAATCAAAGCGGTCTGCCGTGTCCGGCATGTAAAAGCACTTATGCACCGTCACCTGACAGTCCGGATTGATCGCATGGATCCGCTCTTCGGCCACATCCGCCTTGTATTTTCCGATGGTGGAGCGCAGCGCCAGGATCTGGCGGTTCAGATTGGTCAGGCAGACCTTATCGTCATCAATCAGATCCAGCGCGCCGACGCCGCTGCGCGCCAGCGCCTCAACGACAGCGCCCCCGACACCGCCGATGCCAAAGACGGCCACGCGGGAGGCGGCCAGTTTTTCCATTGCCTCTTTCCCGACGAGAAGCTGTGTACGGGAATACTGATTCAGCATTGTTTTCTCCCTCCGCCCGGATGTCTCTGATACAGCGCATCCAGCTCCGCGGGATCCCCGTCCGTGAAGCGGTGGCGGACACCATCCTTCTTATATCCGATCACCGTGCTGAGGTTGACATTTTCTGTGCTTTTGAAAATATTCGCCTCCACATAGGGATTGGTTTTCTTCAGTTCGGCAATCAGCCGTTTGACCTCCTGCCGCTTGGAAACCGTCCTTCCGTCCGGATCACAGGTCGTGCAGGTGTCTGTGAAGTGGCAGGCGCACTGGATGAAATGGAGATCATTCGCGTCCCGCCACCGCTTGATATCGTCCTCCCGAATCAGATACATCGGGCGAATCAGGCTCATTCCCGGAAAATGAATGCTCGACAGCCGCGGCATCATCGTCTGGAACTGTCCGCCGTAGAGCATTCCCATCAGGGTCGTCTCAATCACATCGTCATAGTGATGGCCGAGCGCAATCTTGTTGCAGCCCAGTTCCTGCGCCTTTTTGTAGAGATATCCCCGCCGCATTCTCGCACAGAGATAGCAGGGGGAATCCGGCACCTTGTAAACCGCGTCAAAGATGCGCGTCTCAAAGATATGGAGCGGAATCTGCAGCAGCTTCGCATTGTTCTCGATCACCCGGCGGTTTGCCTCGCTGTACCCGGGATCCATGCACAGAAATACCACCTCAAACGGGAACTGGTCATGCCGCTTCAGCTCCTGAAACAGCTTGGCCATGAGCATGGAGTCCTTGCCGCCGGAGATGCACACCGCAATCCGGTCGCCGGGCGCAATCAGGTGATAGGTGCGCACCGCCTTCACGAAGGGGGAAAACAAAAGCCGGTGAAAGGTGCCGGTGGAAAGGCCGTGTTCGATCTCCATGGCCCGGGTTTTCTCCCCGGACGCCGCCTTTCCCTCCTCCTGCGCTTCTTCCCTCGCCATCTGCATCAGAAGCCATGCATTGTAGCCGCCCTTCAGGCTGAAGGCATCGTACCCGGCCGCCGTAAGCGCTCTGGCAACCTCCAGACTGATGACACCCCGGGGGCAGTAGAGAATCCATTTTTTGTCAGCAGGCAGACGCCCGGACTCGGCCAGAAGTTTCCCGGCCGGAAACGCAACCGCACCGGGAATCATGCCGAACGCGGTCTGCTCTTCATCCCGCAGATCAATGTATAACCGGTTCTCCTCTGCGATGGATTCCGCTTCCTGCGGTGTGATCTCACACGCCGCCACCTCGTCTGTCGATACTGTATCTTCTGTCATTTACAATCTGCCGGCAGGCGGTGCGTCCGCCCGTTCCTCCTCCGTGTTCGTTTCTCTGTCCGCAGCGGGACCTCTGTCCGTGCGGCTCCCCGAATTATAAGAAAATGCTGACATCTTGTCAAGGTCCTGCCGCAGGCAGACGCAAGAAGAGGCTGCTGTCCCGCGACAGCAGCCTCCTCTTACCCGTCATCCGGCCTTTTGCAATGGGTTCCGCCCGTTTTTTTCGTAGTTCCCGGTGCCGGGCCTGGCACCGGACCTCTTCCCGGGCGGCACGGCGGCTCAGAACAGATTCATCTCTCCGCCGAAATCTCCGTTGACCACATAATATGCCTTGCCCTCTTCCGGCTTGACATAAACCTTGATGTCCTTTGCCTCGGATGCCTTGTTGCCTGCTGCAACAAATGCCTCCTTCGCCTTTGCGGTCAGATCATTTAAAACGGTCTCATTGCCCGCATACTGAAGGATCACCGACTCGGTCTTTTTGACTGCCGGCTTTCTGGCAGCTGTCTTTTTCACCGGGGTCTCCACCGTCTTCTCACTCACAGCAGCTTCCGCCGTCTTTTTTCTCGCTGGCATAACGTTCCTCCTGAAAACAGAATTCTTATGAACGAAAGAAAATCACTGCGGGAATCATGGGTGTTTCACTTTCTCCGACTCCTGCATCGCTTATAAGTTTAAATGAGCGAAAAACTGTTGTCAACATGCAGGCCTTAAATTCGTGATTCTGTCCGCTGACACGGATTCTGTGTTATGGATTCCAACAAGGAATCTCCGCGGACGGCGTTTCTCTTTTGTCGTTTTTTTTACACACCGGCTTCCGGAACGAAGGACGGCGGCGGGATTTCTCCGTCCGCACTTTCTCCTCTCTGACCCGGAAGGTTCCTCCGGCAATGCGCCCCGGCAGGTTTCCCGGCCCGGTCTCTCAGGCCTCTTCCTCGATTTCCGCGCGGGGAATCACGCGGCCGTCTGCCCAGAGCCGCTCCAGGTTGTAGAACTCTCTGTCCTTCTTCAGGAATACGTGGACCACAATATCATTGAAATCCAGAAGAATCCAGGACGCCGAAGAATACCCCGCCGAAGAGCGGAGTTCATATCCTGCCCTGCAAAACGCCTCCTCCACGGCATCCGCCATCGCGCGGACCTGCGGAACGCTGTCCCCGTCCGCAATGATAAAGCAGTCCGCGATGACAGAGATTCCGCGGATGTCGATCATGGTAACCCGCTCCGCCTTCTTGTCTTCCAGCGCATGAACCGCAAGACGGATCTTATTCCTGTCCAGCTGTGTCTGAATTTGTTCCATTCACTTCCTCCTCATAAAACCTGTATGCCTTCTCCGACATCGGATCGATGGGGCCTCCCTTCTTTTTGAGATAATCCAGCGTATCCTTCAGGATGATATATACGGTGCGGTCGAGATCGACAAAGGCCATCTTCCGGACCTTTGGAAGATCCTCGGCCCTGTCCCGTCTCGGCTCAATGTAATCCGCGATAAAAATGATCTTTTCCAGGGTCGACATCGCGGGTTTTCCCGTCGTATGACACTGAATGGCGTTGATGACCTCCATATCCCGCACGCCGTATTTGTTCATCGCATAATAGGCGCCCAGTTTCGCATGAAGGAGGGACGGATTGGCAAGTTCTGCCGCAGAGATGCCGATGTTGAATTTCCGGCACTTCCGGAGTTTGATCTCATCCGGAATGCACTTGGCGCAGTCATGCAGAAGACCTGCGATTTCCGCCCGGTACAGGTCCTCGCCGTACCGCATGGCAAGGCATACCGCGGTATAGGACACACCCAGCGTATGTTCGTAGCGGTCCTCGTCCAGCTTTTCCTTCAGTTTCATGCGAATATAAAGGATATTCGAATTCATCGCCAGAATCCTTTCGTCAGTACAGGCAGAACATGTCAGTTCTGCGGGAGAGTCTGTCCGGTCCGGCTGCCCTCGCCCCGGTACAGTGCAAAGGTTTCGATGTCACGAAGAACCGCGGGCGGAACCAGGTCGGAGATATCCTCCCCCGACCGGCATTTTCTCCGGATCTCACGGGAAGAGATCTCCGGAATCGCCGCGGTCAGGAAAGTGACGCGGGCGCCGGCGGCCGCTCTCAGCCGCTCCGCCTCTTTGCAGCAGGCTGTTTCCGCCGTCTCGCCCGGCCGGCAGAAACACGCGATGTCCGCCAGCGCACAGACTGAGGCGATTCCGACCCAGCGGTGCATCGTCATCAGGCTGTCTGCCCCGCACACCAGAATGAAGCGCCTCTTCGGATCCCGCCGGTGAAATTCCGCCAGCGTATCCGCCGTATAGGTTTTTCCGGCCCGCAGGACTTCATCCGGACACACCGACAGGCGCGCCCGAACTGTTTCATCCGGTTCTTCCGCGATCGCATCCTGCGCCATCTTCAGGCGGATGGCCCCTTCCGTCACCGAATGCTCCTCCCGGTAGGGCGGATTTCCGGAGGGAAGAATCCAGAGGCTGTCCGGATGCAGCTCCCGCACGGCCGCCTCCGCCATCGCCAGATGGCCCCGGTGAAACGGATCAAAGGTCCCGCCCAGAATCGCTGTGGTCATGGCAGAACGATTTTGCGCTTTTTCTCGTCCTTCGCCGGGCGGTACAGCACAATCATCCTGCCGATCACGTGGACCAGCTCGGATCTGGTCCGGCCCGCGGCCATTTCGCCGAGCACCTTCGGATCCTCCTCACAGTTCTGCAGAACATGGATCTTGATCAGTTCCCGCGCCGCCAGCGCCTCATCCAGTGCCGCAGTGACATCCGGCGTCAGGCCGGATTTCCCGATCTGGTAAATCGGATTGATATTCATGGCCAGGCTTCGAAGATAAGCCCGCTGTCTGCTTGTCATACACACCCCCGCGCCGGCTGATCCGGCTTTTGCAGTCATTTTCTGTCTGCTGCGGCCGGGCAGATCCGCCCGGCCGCAGCGCCGGAATATTATACCTGACCCTTTCCCCCGCGTCAACGCTTCCGAAGACAGGACGGCCGGACGAAAATGCGGCCGCGGCAAAGTTCACCAGTTCCGCCATGTTCACGCTGTTTCGCCCGCCGGATCAGAGCCAGACGAAAATACGGCGCCTTGCGGCTCCCGAAACAGACCATTCCCTCGGTGTCTTCCTGCCGTCAGGCTTCGGTTCCGTAGCAGTCAAACTGCGTCAGGGCCGGAAACGGGGAGGGATCCTCCGCCTTGATCAGGCTGCCGAACTTCACCCATTCCACCGTGCGGGGTGAGACCGGAAATCTCTGCGGGCGATCTGTCTTTGCAAAATGAAGGATTTCACTGGTTCCGTCAGAGAACCGGACGGTACCCTGCGTGAAATAGCTGTCATGCGGGAAATCCGCGCGGAGCGTCACTGCCATTTCATCGATCCGCACCGGCCGCCCGAAGGCAAGCGTCCACTCCGCCGCCGGATCCCGGTTGATTCCCCAGCTGCTCCAGGGATACTGGCCGTGGCTGTGGTTGGCATACAGGCCGTCAATCGCGTTTCTCGCCATGAACACCGCTTCGTTGCGCGTCTCCACGTTGGCGGAGGCGTGGGGATACACGCCCTCGGACAGGAATCCGTCCACACTGTTGGCCGAGAGCAGTCTCCGGCCGGAGATCTCCTCGCGTTCCGGAATTCGGGCGGTGATCAGATGTCTCGTCCCCGTGAACGCCCGCGGAGAGATGGCCAGCCGGTCCGCTCCGAAGGGAATGGCCAGGACTGCGGACGCCCCGGTGACATAGAGAAGCGCCGGAAGCATTGCGTCGTCCGGCTGAACCTCCACGAATCCGCCGGCCGGAAGCCCGGTGAATTCAATCCGGTCCCCCTCCTGGTATTCTTCCTCATAAATCAGGTCAGCGCGCCCCGCACCGGTCTCCTCTGCCCGCAGGGTGCCGTCCGCACCGGTTACCCGGATCGTCAGCATTTTTTCGTTCATTGCAACCCCCAGATCCTTTCATGAATTGTTTCAGCCGCTGTACCGTGCCGGATCCTGCCGCCCGGGAAATTCCGCACCGGCCGCAGGGTCTGGCCCTGTACAGCGAGCCATGTTTTTTCATCGAACCGGCGGGGTTCCTGCCCCGCCGGAACCTGTCAGTGAAGCGAGATCCGGAGCGTCCGGATCTGGAATGGCTGAAAGGGAATCCTGACGGATCCCTCCGTCACCGGAAGCTCCTCCTGCGGATTCTCACAGAGATCGCACAGGAAGGCCCGGTGCCCCCGCAGCGCGTCGAGAGCGATGTCCGCGTCGGCCGCGGATTTCATCGACTCGTACAGGCGCAGAATCAGGTCTCCGCTGCCGTCTTCCGCCGGCTTTACCGTATCCGCGATCACATTGTCCGCGCTGCAGGCAAACCCGGTCCCGCGGCCGGCCACGCCGTCAAACACCACCAGCGGGCAGTTCAGGTCCAGCCCCTGCCGCACGACACCGGACTGCGCAAACGGCCCGTCCCATGCGGTGAACGCGTAGGTAAAATCCTGCGGCCCGTTGTCCGCACGGAAATCCGGCGATGCGGCGGCGCGCAGAAGCGTCAGCTCGAGGCTGTTCTCGTTCATGCTGATGCCGTATTTGCAGTCGTTCAGCACGGCCGCCCCGTGGCTCCCGTCCGCCAGCGCACTGTAACGGTGATTGCAGACCTCAAACCGCTCCTGGTCATACGCGCGGGAGCGGTGCGTCGGCCGCTTCACATAGCCGAACTGGATCTCGTTGATCCCTTCCTCCGCCCACACACGGACCGGAAAAGCCACCTTGAGAAGGCGGTGCAGTTCGTTCCACTCCACATGCATGGACACCTCCACGCGGGTGCTCTCCGCCGCAAGGGTGATGTGCTGGGTAAAGGCGGAATCTCCGATCGTTCCGCGCACATTCACCCCTGCCAGAACGCCGCCCTCTTCCGCCGCGGTGACACAGACATCTGCCGCACCCGGAAGTTCCTGGCGGATATAGTTGGAATCGATGTCCCAGGCGTCAAACTTTCTCGGGACATCCTTGTACAGCTTCAGGCGGTTCATCGGCGCCGCGGCAAATTCGCGTCCGGACTCCTTCCGCACAAACGACACGATCTCACCCGCGCTGCTGATCTTCGCACAGACATACTGGTTGTCCAGCACAAACTGCTGTGTGCCGTCCGGCGCCTGCGTGACACAAAGCCGGGCACCGAGGGACTGTGCCGCACGGCCGGTTTCCGCCGCGGCAGGATCCGCCGGATACAGCGTCACCGGTCCGAACGCGGGAACCGCCGCCTCAGCCAGGAGTTCGCCCCCGGCTGTCCGCTGGACGGGGAGCAGCCGGCCGTCGGCTGTCCGGGCACCCGCGGCAAAGCGCTCCGGCAGGCGGACGCATGCTGTCCGCGGGAAACCAAGCGTATTCATCACGGTCACCGCAGTATCTGTCCCGACTCCCTCTCCCTGCGCCTGTGCGGTTTTTTCTGTCAGCACCTGTTCTGCTCCGCGCAGGAGTTTCCCGCACTCTTCCAGCACAGTCCGGTGCGCTGCGTGGGTCTCCTCGTAGATCTTCCGGATTCCGGATCCCGGCAGGATGTCATGGAACTGGTGCAGCAGGACAATCTTCCAGAGTTCCTCGATCTTCTCCTTCGGCGCCGGTCTCCCGGCAGCGGCCGCAAGAACCGCGAAGAATTCCACGTTATGCAGGGCAAACTCGCACTTGCGGTTCCCCTTTTTCACCAGTGCCTGTGTCGTATAGGTGCCGCGGTGCGCGGAGAAATACAGTTCGCCGGTCCAGCTGTTCTTCGGACCTCCCTGTTTTTCCATATCTTCAAAGAAATCCAGCGGGCCGGCCATCACGGTCTGCTCCGCGCCTTCCAGATTTTCCTCCCGGCGGCAGTACTCGATGTAGTCTCTCGTGGGGCCGCCTCCGCCGTCACCGTATCCGTAGGGCAGCAGGAATGCCGTCAGGTCGCGCTTCTGCCGGCGCTCCTTCCAGACGTTCTCGATGGTGGCGGGATCGGTCTGGTACGTATAGCTGGTGGGAAGGAATGCGCTGACCTTCGATCCGTCCATGCCGATCCAGCGGAAATAGTGGTACGGGAATTCATCCCCCTCGTTGTAGGACCAGAAGATTTTCTGGGTGACCAGATAGTCCACCCCGCATCCCTGGAGCAGCTGGGGCAGAACCGCGCTGTACCCGAACGTATCAGGCAGCCACAGGATCCGGCTATCCACGCCGAACTCGTCCCGGTAGTATTTTTTCCCGTACACGAGCTGACGGACCAGGGCCTCCCCCGACGGCATGTTGGTATCCGGCTCCACCCACATGGCGCCGTCCGCAATCCACTGCCCCTTCGCAGCCGCCTCTTTGATGCGCTCAAAGAGTGCCGGGTAATATGTCCGGCACATCTCGTAGAGTGCCGGCTGGCTCTGGATATACCGATAGTCCGGATATTCGTCCATCAGGCGCAGCTGCGCCGCGAAGGTGCGCGCTGTCTTCCGGTGGGTTTCCTCCAGCGGCCACAGCCATGCCAGGTCGATGTGCGCGTTGCCCACCACATAGAATTTCGCGCGGGTCTGCGCCGGAAGGGAGGTCAGCACCGGCTGCAGCAGTTTTCTGGCTGCGCGGTAATCCCGCACTCTGCCCTCCCGGTCCTGCTCAAAATCCACCGTCAGGGTAAAGCGCTCCAGGACATCCGCCACCTCGGCCGCCCGCAGGGAGTCCGGATCCAGCACGGACAGAAGCCCTGCCAGCGTCTGTACATCCATGTACAGCTGATAGGCATCCTCATTCCAGATGCCGAACGTGCAGGTGCCCAGTGTCCGCCGCTTTCCCTCCTCCAGCGGGTTGGCATAGCTTCCCGGGAGAATCGGTCCCACATCGGAGCCGCCGCCCGGTGTGGACGTGTAGTAATGTCCGGCATAGGTCTCCATCAGAAGATGGAAGGTCTCACCGCCTGCGGCGCACCGGGTCAGCGTGTTGTCCTCGTAAAAATGATGCGGCTCGACGACCCAGTCCGCGCGGTAGGTGCCGAATGCCTGTCCGTTGACAAACAGGGTGGATTCCCCACCGGGCGCCAGATTCATGACGATCCGCTGCCCGGCCGCGGACTCCGGAATCCGGATGTCCCCGCGGAACCAGCAGTACTCGTAGCTTCTTCCCCAGGTATAACCCGGTGTTACCGGCGCATAGGTCTGCCGCTGCGCCTCCTCCGGGCGCAGATGATCGAAGGTGCGCGCCGCCTCCAGCGGGATTTCCCCCAGCGGCTCGTAGAAATCTTCCTTCAGTGTGCGGATCCAGTGCTGAATCCGGTCCCGCATCTCCGAATGCATCAGTCTCATTGATTCGTCTCCTGTTCTGCTGTATTTCTTCTGACCGCAGATGTGCTGCAGCCTCTGTCTGTCCCGCGCCGCGGTTTTCAGACACTGCAGTCCCTGCAAAGGAATCCCTTTCTCAGTGCTGAATCTGGCTTTCTGCCATTTTCTCCATCATCCATTTTTGGAGCACGGGCGCCGACTGCTTTACCAAGTCGTGGTCAAAATTCACGCGCACGCCGGTATTCTGATCGAACACCATCACCTGCTCCTTCTGCGGGGTATCGCATGGCCACAGCGGAATGCTGCCGTTGTTCGGATTGCCGGTTCTGGCAAAGGCCATCAGCGCGTCGAACATCTGTGCCTGCAGTTTTTCCGTGACCCCCTCGATCTGGGCATAGGGTGTGAATTCTGTATTGTGGAACACAAACGGGATATCGGAGCAGTGCCACGGCGTCCGTCCGCCGTCCAGCGGGAAGTCCTGATTGAACAGATACGACCAGGTGCAGTGATTCAGCGCGCTTCTCTGCTGTACATAGGTGATTTCCGGCAGACGGAAGATGGTGTCCAGATTCAGAAGATCCAGCGGGCTGCGCTCCGGATAGGCCTTCTGAAACAGCGGAAGGAGCTCTCCGGCCGCGCTGTCCCCGATCTGTCCGCGCACGATGTCCTCCGCCTGTCCGTCTGTGAAGGCGTTCCTGTCCCACGCCGAGGCTGAGAAGGAGGAAAATTCGCCGAAGACCGATCCGACCAGAAGAGGAATCTGCGCGGTCTCCTTCCGGAACCCGACCTCGGTCGGTGATCCCAGATAATGAGAATTCCGAAACGGCATGCCTGCAGAGGTCTTGCCCTGTCTGGCAAATGCAGGCTTGCGCTTCAGGTAGGCCGCCGCAAGCGCCTCATAGGGGACCTTTTCCATCTCCTGCACGGAATCTACCCGCAGTTCCTGCATGACGGCCCGGGCAAATTCCTCCCCGCTTTCCTTGAAATCCGCGAGGACCGGACCGATCACGCCGCTCATATTCAGGCCGCGGTGGAACAAGCCGTCCGCATCCGGCGACTGGAGAAGCGTTGTGACCTTGGCACCGCCGCCAGACTGGCCGAACACTGTTACGTTGTCCGGGTTTCCGCCGAACGCGGCGATGTTTTCATGGATGAAGCGCAGCGCGGCAATTATATCATCCCCGCCGGCATTGCCGGAATTCTCATATTCCTTCCCGAAGGCAGAGAGATCAAAATACCCCAGAATGTTGAGCCGGTGGTTGACGGAGACAACGACACAGTCGCCGGCGCGCGCCATGTTCTCCCCCTCATAGGCGATGTGCTCGATGGCAGATCCGTTCTCATATCCGCCGCCGTGAAGCCACACCAGGACCGGACGCTTTCCGTTGTCCAGCGCCGGAGTCCAGATATTCAGGTTCTGGCAGTGCTCCGACATCGGCCAGTAGCGGTGCGGCACGCAGATCTCCCCCTGCGGCTTCGGAATCTCCGGGATCGCGCACACATAGCCGAAGCTGGTGCAGTCCAAAACATTGTTCCATTTTTCCGGTTCCGGCGCGTGAAAACGCTGTGCCTTCGCGTAGGGAATTCCCTTGAAGACGTGAATGCCGCGGAAATCGTATCCCCGCACCGTGCCGCGGTTTGTCTCGACAATATCATCCTGCGGACTGTAGTGAAATGAAAGAGCCATCTGTTCTCCTCTCTGATTTTGGAAAAAAAATCGACCGTTCTGCCTCCGGCGCTCCGCCGGCAACTGAATGCATTATACACAATCCCAGGAGGGAATGATACCGGTTTGGATGCCGGGGTAGACAAAAAGTCGCACGGGATGACATCTGTCTCTGCAAAATATTTGACACATGCAGACAGATCGGATATAATAGATTTGCTCGTTAGCGGCCTTCTGCAGTACTTTCTTCGTTTTGGGGTTGTACTGGTTTCGACGGGGGCCCCGAAGGCAGAGCAGCCATCCGTGGTCCGGATCCACGTTAAAAGTCGGAAACTAAATATAAACGCTAACGATAATTTAGCAATCGCTGCCTGAGTGCAGCTGTCGGCACCGAGTCTCCCGCTCTCTCGGCCTACCGGCATTATGGAAGCGGGGAACCTCACTGTCAAAGCTTTGAGATCGTGAGAGAATCATGAAGCTACTGACTGATACAGCCTGCCGGCCGGCGGTATCGGAAGGGAAATGGAAATGACCGGCTGTGATGGGAGAAGCTTTGGTGGACAGACTTTCGGACAGGGGTTCGATTCCCCTCAGCTCCACTGGATCACTCCGTGGATCAAAAGAAACCGGGACGCTTGCGCGTCCCGGTTTCTTTTGTTTCCATATTTCGGGCAGGCTGCCCTGCCCTGCAGGAACCATTGCGCTGCCCCGAAGGACCCGGAGGGCAGTCTTCCCGGCAGGCCGGGCGCAGATTCCTTGGAATGCAGGTCAGCTCAGATCCGCAGATTCGCCCCCTTGAATTCCCGCTCCGCCTCGCGTCTGGCGTCCTTCCGGGCCATGTCGGCGCGCTTGTCATACAGCTTCTTTCCTCTGGCCAGCCCGATCTGTACCTTGACCAGGCTTCCCTTGAAATAGACCTGCAGCGGGACAATCGTATACCCCTGCTGGTCCGCCCGTCCCTGGATCTTGTTGATCTCAGACCGGTGCAGCAGGAGTTTTCTCGGCCGCAGCGGATCCCGGTTGAAGATATTCCCGTGCTCGTACGGACTGATATGCATGCCGTAGACAATCAATTCTCCGCGGACGGCCTGCACATAGGCCTCCTTCAGGCTGCACTTGCCGTTCCGCAGAGATTTGACCTCCGTTCCGACCAGAGAAATCCCTGCTTCCCATGTGTCCTCAATAAAATAATCGTGATACGCCTTCTTGTTGTTGGCGATCAGCCGGATTCCTTCTCTCTTCTTTGCCATCTCTGTCTCTGTTATTTTGGAATAGTTCTGTTTTCTGCCATCCGGGTTCCCTTTGTGTCCGGAAGCATCCGTCCACGCAGAGAATTTTGTTTCCTGCAGGCGGAAGGACTCGCCCTGCGCAGCGGGATTTTCATTCCGCAGCGTCAGTAATCATACAGATCCCGGTGGTCCGGATCCTTCCAGTGCTTTTTCGTGCCGGACGTCGGATTGACAATCCGGAATGTGACGGCATTCAAAACCGGGTCGGCATCCGTCACCATCACGTGCACGGTCTGCCCGAGCCGGTAGACATGTCCGAAGGACCTCCCGGCCAGCTCCAGCCGTTCGGGGGAGAAGACATAGTAGTCGTCCACCAGATACGAGACCGGAATCATCCCCTCCACCGTGTTGGAAAGCGCCACGTAAATCCCGCTTCCGGTCACGCCGGAGATAATGCCGTCATATTCCTTCCCGATGCGCTGCCGCATATACTGTGCCTTCTTCATCTTTTCCACGGTGCGCTCGGCGTTCTGGGCGCGGCGCTCCGCCGCGGACGACTGCTCCGCAACCCCCGGGAGTTTCTCCCGGAGCCGGTTTTCCTCCGCGTCCGTCAGCCTTCCCGCAAGATTTTCGTGGATGATCCGGTGCACCCAGAGATCCGGGTATCGGCGGATCGGCGACGTGAAATGGCAGTAGTACCGCGCGGAAAGACCGAAATGCCCCGTGTTCTCCGTCGAATATCTTGCCTGCTTCATCGCACGCAGAAGCATCCGCGCCAGAAGCGGCTCCTCCTCGGTTCCCTCCGCGCGCTCCAGCACCTGCTGCAGCTCCCGCGGATGAATGTCCCTGGCGCCGTGGAGCGTATAGCCGAGGCCCCCCAGGAACACGGCCAGCTGCTTCATCTTGTCGCTGTCCGGCTTTTCGTGCACCCGGTAGAGGAACGGGGCATCCATCCAGAAATAATCCTCCGCCACCGTCTCATTGGCCAGCAGCATGAAATCCTCGATCAGGTCGGTGGCCGCATTGCGCGGATAGGGCCGGATGTCCACCGGGCGTCCGGCAGCATCCAGCGTGATCTTTGATTCCGGAAAATCAAAGCTGATCGCACCGCGCGCCTGCCTCTTCTTCCGCAGTATGACGGACAGCTCCCGCATGTCCTGAAACATCGCGCAGACATCCGCGTACTCCGCTGCCGCGTCCCCCTCCGGACGGTCCAGAATCTCGGCGACCTTCGGGTAGGTCATGCGGTGGTCCGAGCGGATCACCGTCAGCTCCAGCCGGTGGGCGGTCACTTCGCCGGTGCGGTCCACGTCCATCAGGCAGCTGAGCGCCAGCCGGTCGACTCCTTCATTCAGGGAACAGATCCCCACCGACAGCTTCTCCGGGAGCATCGGAATCACCCGGTCCGGGAAATAGACGCTGGTTCCCCGCTTCATTGCCTCTTCGTCCAGGGCGGAACCTTCCCGCACGTAGTGACTGACATCCGCGATGTGCACGCCCAGGTGCCAGAGATTCCCCTCCCGGGAGAGAGAAACCGCATCGTCAAAGTCTCGCGAATCCTCCCCGTCGATGGTGACCGTCGGGACAGACCGAAGATCCGTTCTTCCCTCCAGATCTTCCACCCGCACCGCGTCCGGAATCTCTTCCAGCTCGCGCAGCACCGCGTCCGGAAAGACCTCCGGCAGCTCGTAGGAGGCTGCGACCGATTCGATATCCACGCCGGGCGCCCCGGCATGGCCGATCACGCGCCGGATAAAGCCATCCGGCCGGCGGCTGCCGTCCCCCGGGCGGGTGATCTCCAGCTCGACCTTGTCATTGTTCTGCGCCTCCGGGCAGTCCTCCGGGCGGACGGAAAAATCCGCCAGGATCCGCGGGTTGTCGGGAATCACAATGCCGGACTTCGCACTGCGCCGGTAGGTGCCGACGACTTTCGTCAGCGCGCGGGAAACCACCTTCACGACTTTCCCGACATCTCTTCTGCCGTCCCGCCCCGGCTCGGTCACCACCGCCAGAACCGTATCTCCGTTCAGGGCCCCGCCTGCGTTCTCCTCCGGGATGAAGAGATCCTCCGCCCGGCTGTCGGACTGCACAAAGCCGAATCCCCGCGGCGTGGACGTGTAGACGCCCTCAATCCGGACGGCCGTCGGACGCACATATTTTCCTCTCTGTGTCAGAAGCAGTGCCCCGCTTGCAACACAGCGCGCCAGGGCCTCCGCCAGCGCCGCACGGCCCTCGGTGTCCCCTCCGGGAATGTCAAACAGAACAGCAAAATCCCGCCGGCGCAGTCCCCGGTAATCCGGGTGTCCGGTCACATCCAGGATTCTTTGCTGCAGCACTTCCGGACGACTGTTTTCTTCCGCCATGGCAGCCTCCCCTCTCTGACGGAAAACGGAGCTGCCGCAGATGCGTCAGCTCCGTTTTTCAACCAACCTCAGAAATTCAGATTCAGTACAACAGCCAGTGCGAAAAACAGCACAGCCAGAAGTACGGTCAGCTTGTCGCGCGTGCCCTCTGCGGTACGTCCGCGGATCTTGCTCCAATAGGTCTCGCCGATACCGCCGATCGAGCCGAGCCCGGCATCCTTGCCTTCCTGAGAAAGGACCAGAATCACGTATACGACACAAACAATCAAAAAGAGTATCGTCAGGATTACTCTGAGCGCTGCCATGATTTCACCTCCCCGCAAAACTGCCTGCAATTCTGCAAACTTTACTTAGTATACCGCATTGTCAGGCCGTTTGCAACCCATTTTTGCGAAGATTCAGGCGCGGAGCGTGATTCCCATTTTCTCCAGCGCGGCCAGGATCCGGTCCATGGCTTCCTGCACCTCGGTATCCCGGAGGGTGTGATCCGGTGCCCGGAATACGATCGTATAAGCCATCGACTTGGTTCCCTGCAGAACCTGTCCGCCCGCGTAAACGTCAAACAGATCCACGCTCTCCAGATACGGCCCGCCGTTTGCGCGGATCGCATCCTCGATCTGGCCCGCCAGAATGGGAAGCGGCACCACAAGGCTGATGTCCCGGGTCACCGTCGGATATTTTGCAAGGCCTCTGTACAGATAGTCGAAATTCGCGTATTCATCAATCTTCGGCATGTCAAGCACCGCGATCACCGCGCGCTCGCCGATGCCGTAGGTATCCGCCACATCCGGATGCACCTCGCCGAGGAAGCCGACGCACTCGCCGTGATAGAGGATCTTTGCCTGCCGCCCCGGATGCAGGAAGTTTTTCCCGGACGCGGGGTCGTACTTCGGCGCTTCCTTCATGCCGAGCCGCTCAAACAGGTCCTCAACGACGCCCTTCATGTCGAAGAAATCGCCGTCCCCGTACATGCCGAAGGTCAGCTCCGTCCGCTCATCCGGGTATTCGGTCAGGGGCAGGGACTTTGGCAGATAGATTGTGGCAATTTCATACAGCCGTACATCCTTGTTGCGCCGCTTGTAGTTCGTCGCAAGGGAGGTCAGCATGCCGTTCACCGGCAGGGTGCGCATGATACTGTAGTCTTCCCCGAGGGGATTGGAGAGCGCGATCGCTTTACGCAGCGGATCTTCCGCATCCAGGCGCAGCCGGTCAAAGACCTTCGGGCTCTCGAAGGAGTAGGTCATGGTCTGGGAGAAGCCGTTGAACTCCGCCACCTCCCGCGCGATGTTCTCGATCCGCAGCTTCCAGGTAAGGCCGCCGGCCGTCGCCTCGCCGCTGGGCAGCGTGGTCGGAATCTTGTCATAGCCGTAGAAGCGGGCCACTTCCTCCGCGATGTCGCACTTGCGCAGCAGATCCTGCCGGAAGGTCGGGCAGACCAGTTCGTTCGTCTTCTCATCCAGGCGGATTTCCAGCGGCTTGAAGTAGGAAAGCTGCTGCTTTGCGGAAATGTCGATGCCGAGAAGCCTGTTGTTGTATTCCGGGTCAAACGGGATTCTCTTCTCCTCCCGGTGCTCGAAGCAGACATCAATCATCCCCCCGACCACTTCCCCGGCGCCCAGCTCCTCGATCAGCTGGCAGGCGCGGTCGATGGCCGCCGACGCGTTGTTGGGATCCAGTCCCTTGTCAAACTTTCCCGAAGCGTCGGTCTGCAGGCCCAGGCGCTTGCTGGAAAGGCGGATGTTCGTACCGTCGAAGCAGGCCGCCTCGAAGACCATGGTCGTGACGTCGTCTGTGATCTTGGAATTCTCACCGCCCATGATCCCGGCGATGCCGATTTCCTTCTCCCCGTCGCAGATCATCAGGATGTCCCGGTCCAGCTTTCTCTCCTGCCCGTCCAGGGTCTCAAAGGTATCTCCGTCTTCCGCCCGCCGGACAATGATCTTGTGTCCCGCAATCTTGTCATAGTTAAAGGCGTGCATCGGCTGCCCGTATTCCTCCATCACGTAATTCGTGATGTCGACGAGGTTGTTGATCGGGCGGATTCCGCTTCCCATCAGGCGGCGCCGCATCCACTCCGGGGACGGTGCCAGGTGAATGTTCTTCACCATTCTCGCCGTGTACCGCGGGCAGAGCTTCGGATCCCGGACCTCCACGGTCAGATAATCGTGGATATCCTCATTGTTTCCGACCGCCGTCACCACCGGCGGCACAAAAGGCTTCCGGAAGGTTGCCGCAGCCTCTCTGGCGATGCCCAGCACGCTGTAGCAGTCCACGCGGTTGCTGGTGATCTCATACTCGATGGAGGCGTCATGCAGGCCGAGCACATCGATCGCGTCCGCTCCCACCGGCGTATCCTCCGGGAAGACGTAGAGCCCGTTTTCCGGGGCGTCCGGATAGAATTCCCGGGAGGAGCCGAGCTCCTCGATGGAGCACATCATGCCGAAGGATTCCACGCCGCGCAGGTTACCGGCCTCGATCGTGATACCGTCCTCCGGCTTCGGCCCGCCGTCATGGCCGCCGGCAACTTTCCCCCCCGGCAGGACCACAGGCACCTTCATGCCCGCGCGGGTGTTCGGCGCGCCGGTGACAATCTGCACCGGCTGATCCTTCCCCACATCCACCTGGCAGATGACCAGCTTATCCGCGTGCGGATGCTTCTCCACCGAGAGGATCTGACCGACCACAATGTCCTTCAGGTTTTTGTCATACTCGGTATAGGTTTCTCCCTTGGTTCCGGAGAGCGTCATCGCGTCAAAATATTCCTGTGCCGTGCAGTCCAGCCCCGGCACCAGATCTTTGATCCAGTTTAATGAAGTATTCATGTTCTCTCCCTTCTGTTCAGAACTGCCGGAGGAATCTCTCGTCGTTCTCGTAGAGCAGTCTCATGTCATCGATCTCATACTTGAGCAGCGCGATGCGCTCCAGGCCGACACCGAACGCAAAGCCGGTATACTGCTCCGGATCGATGCCGCACATTTCAAAGACCCTGGGATGAACGACGCCGCAGCCGAGAATCTCGATCCAGCCGGATCCCTTGCAGAAGCGGCAGCCCTTGCCGCCGCACTTGAAGCAGGAGACATCCATCTCGGCGGAAGGCTCGGTGAAGGGGAAGTGATGCGGGCGGAACTTGACCTTCGTATCCGGGCCGAAGAGCTGCTGTGCAAACGTGGCCAGCGTCCCCTTCAGGTCGGCGAAGGTAATGTTTTTGTCCACCACCAGTCCCTCGATCTGATGGAAGGACGGGGAATGCGTGGCATCCACCTCGTCCGAGCGATACACCCGGCCGGGCGCGATCATCCGGATCGGAAGCCTGCCGCGCTCCATGATATGTGCCTGCACAGAGGACGTCTGCGTGCGCAGCAGGAACTTGTCATTGATCCAGAAGGTATCCTGCTCGTCCTTGGCCGGGTGGTTGGCCGGAATATTGAGCTTGGTGAAATTGTACTCGTCCAGCTCGATCTCCGGTCCCTCGACCACTTCATACCCCATGCCGACGAAGATCCTCTCCACCTCATCCAGCGCGAGGGAGTTGGGATGGGCATGTCCGATTTTCTGCTTTTTTGCCGGGAGAGTGACATCGATGGTCTCTGCCGCCATTCTGGCCCTGCGCGCCAGCTCGTTCAGCTGTGCCGTTCTGCCGCCGAGTGCTTCCTGAATGGCATCTCGCAGTGCATTGACGGTCTGACCGAACACCGGCCGCTCCTCCGGCGTGAGAGTCTTCATCTGCGTCATCAGGCTTTTCAGAACGCCCTTCTTGCCGAGATACTGCACCCGGAGCTCATTCAGCTGCTCCAGCGTGGCATTGTCGATCTTTTTCAGCGCCTCTTCTCTCATGCGCTGCAGTTCTTCGTTCATGTCGCTATCCTCCCTGCTGTCGGCACATGCGCGGGCCGCGCACGCGTCTGTAACAAAAAAAGCTGACCCTGTCTCTCTCTTCGAGGGACGGGGTCAGCCGCGGTACCACCCTGATTCCTGCAGGACAAAGCTCTTCTTGCAGGCACTTTTGATTCTCTGACGCGGAAATCACGTTTTTCCCTACGCAGGCGTCTCCGCCCTTCCGGAAAAAAGCTCCGGTGTGAAATTCAGCTGCCGCCGGAACCCGGAGTCCCTCTCACCAGCCAGGACCCTCTCTGTCGGGAATAGCGCCGCCTACTGTGCACCTTCACAGCCTTTGAACAGTGACGATTCTAACACAACGAAGCGTTTTGTCAACCCTTCCGTGCCGGCACCCGCTCCGGAATGCCCTCCGGACGGCCGAGGCTTTTCTGCATCCCTCCGCAGATCGGCGGAGTGCTTTCTCTCCCCGGGAAGCGGTTACTTCCCCTCTCCGTCTGCAGGCGTTTCCTTCCCGCCGGAACCAGAAGAACCCTGCTCCCCGATCCGGCCATGTTTCTCCCTCTTCCGGGCAGCGCGCGCTTCCTTCCGCGCCTGCCGCTGTTCGGCTTTCTTCGCCTGTGCAGCCGCCTTCTGCCTGCGCCTGCGCTCTTTTTTCTCCGCGCGGTTCTGCGCGCGCAGCTCTCTTTTCACCATGCGGCTCAGATTCTGCTCGGTCCGGTCCGGATGGAAGAAATTCCGCAGGCGGACAGAGAGCGGCACGCGCTTCATGCTGCGCTCCGATCTGGCCCGCATCCGCGCAAGCCGGCGGTCCTTCCGGGATTCTGCGGCTTTCTGCGCGGCTTCCTCCGCCGTGCCGGCCTCCTCCTTCTCCAGGCGCTCGATGGTTTTCTCCAGATCCTTGTGGTCGCGCCACTTGATGTAGTAATTGATCCAGAGATAATTGATCTCGGCCCCCGCGAAGATGAAATTCATGCACACCAGGAGCCAGATTGCCATCGACGCCAGCGAGGCCAGCGCCCCGTAGACATAGGAATAGTAGACGACCGTCTTCAGGTAGTTGGAGAAGATCAGGGAAAAAATATACACGCCGAGTCCCGCCACCAGCGCCCCTGGAAACTGATGCAGAAAGAACGTCTTGTTGTGGGGGAACACCTGGTAGATGACCATAAAGAGCAGGATCGCCAGAATCACGGCCACCCAGCTCATCAGGAGGCGGAACAGCCAGCGGAAATTGGCAAAACCCGGGACCGACTGCAGAAATCCGCGGAACGCCGTATGGTTGAGGACGAAGGAGAGGATGAAGGCCGCGATCACCAGGATGAAGACCAGCGTGTAGAGGACGCTGTACGCCCGGCGGATGACCCAGGCCCGCTTTCTGGTCGTCCGGAAGGCGTCATTGATGCCCCGGGACACGCTGTTGACGCCGGAGGAGGCGGACCAGAGGAGGATCAGGACGTTCACGGAGATGGTCGTGCCCCCGACCGTGTTGTGATAAATGTTCGTGAACAGGTCCGACATCATCCGCACCATGGTCTCCGGCACCACCGCCCGCACCAGCTCCAGGATGTCCTCCAGAGAGACATTCATCGCCGGGACGAAGGCGATCACCAGCATCAGCAGCGGAAACAGCGAGATGAGCGTAAACAGCGTGGCGGAACAGGCGTTCTGCATGATCCGCGCGTCATCGTATTCCCGGATGCCGAAGTTGATCAGATAGGTGATCTTTTCCTTCGTCGTGCCTTTCCTGAGCAGATCGTAGTCCAGTTCCTGCCGATCGCCGTTCCGGTACTCCTCGTCGTCTTTCATGCCGGCCGCCTCCCTTCCCCTCTGTTTTCTGCCGTTTCGAGGACTGCATTTCCCGTTTTCTCCGCGCACGTTTGCTTCCATACGGGAAAACCGCGGTCAGATTTTCTGCACGATCTCCGAATCCTTCTTGTAGATGCTGTCCGCCGGAATCACGCCGCGCACCGAGGACAGCGGATAGATATTGGTATGCGGCCCGATGACGGTACCCGGGTTGAGCACGCTCTGGCAGCCGACCTCGACAAAGTCTCCGAGCATGGCGCCGATCTTCTTCATCCCGGTCGCAATGTCCTCCTCCCCGGTGTGGATCACAACCAGCTTCTTGTCGGACTTGACATTCGACGTGATCGAGCCCGCCCCCATGTGGGACTTGTATCCCAGCACCGAATCCCCGACATAATTGTAGTGGGGAACCTGCACGTTGTCGGAGAGGATCACGTTCTTCAGCTCCGTCGAATTGCCGACCACCGTATTCTTTCCGACGACGGCATTGCCGCGGATAAAGGCGCACTGGCGGATCTCGGCATCCTCATCGATGATGCAGGGGCCGCCGATGTAGGCGGAGGCAAAGACATGCGCGGATTTTGCGATCCAGACATCCTCCTTTGGATGATCAAACCGGTCCGCCGGGAGCGTCGGACCGACCGCAAGAATCCAGTCGTGAATCTTCGGCAGGATCTGCCACGGGTACTGCTCCGAAAAAATCAGGCGCTCCGCGATGGAATGCCCCTTCTCATAGAGATCTTCTGTTTTGAATGCCTTCATGTTGTCTGCTCCTTTCCCGTATTTTTTCCGGAAGTTCCGGACCCGCCCCGAGCACGCCTTGTGCCGGAGTCCGTCCGCCGGCGTGTGGCGTACCTGTGCCCGGACGACGCGTAGGACGGCTTCCCCGGATACCACTGCTCCAGCGCGTCCAGCTGCGGACGGATCACCTCGGGGTGTTCGATCCCCTTGACCTTTTCCGTGCGCCGCGTGATAAAGCCGGTGAGTTTTTCCAGGTACTCCGCCGGCGTGATGGTGCCCTCCGCCACGTAGGTCAGCCCGCGCTCCCAGCTGGCCGTGAGATCCGGGTTCAGAAGCTGGCGGATGGAAACACTCACCACCTCCGCCACCGCCTCACCCAGCCGCTCCGGCACGATAATCTGGGACCGCGCATTCAGCTTCAGATAGTGGTTGGCGCACAGTTTCTTCAGAATCTCCGCCCGCGTCGCGGAGGTTCCGATCCCGCTGCCTCGGATCTGTTCGCGCAGGTCCTCATCTTCGATCAGCTGCCCGGCGTTTTCCATGGCAAGGATCAGGGAACCGGACGTATACCGCTTCGGCGGCGCGGTTGTCCCCTCCCGGATCGAAAGGCGCCTGACCGGATAGGCGGATCCCTTCGCGAGGCGGTCAAACTGCGCCAGGAGCGCCTTTGCGCTCTCGCCGCTCTGCGCGGTGCCGCCCTCCCCGTCCGGTGAGGAGGATTCCCGGCCGGAGGAATCGGATGCCGGCGCTTCGGATGTGTCCGGATTTTCCCTGCCGCGCTTTGCCCCGGCGGGCGGCTCTTCCAGTACCGCCAGATACCCCGGATCTTCCTGGATCCGGGCAGAGGCAAAGAACGGCTCTCCTTGGATCGCATAGGCCAGGCTGATTTTCCAGTAGACGGCCGGCGGATAAAAAATCGCAAGAAACCGCCGACAGATCAGGTCATAAACCCCCGCGGCGGTGGCACCAAGTCCCCGCAGCGCCGAAAATCCCTGTCCCGTCGGGATGATTGCATAGTGATCCGTGATCTTGCTGTCGTCCGTATACCGGCTCGCCCCGATCCCCGCGCATGCATTCCGCGCCAGGATGTTTTCCGCAAAATCGCGCAGCCCCGGGACATTCCGCAGGCCCGCCACATTCCGGTCGATCTCCTTTGCAACAGCGGAGGAGAGAACCCGTGCGTCGGTCCGAGGATAGGTGACCAGCTTCTTCTCGTACAGTTCCTGCACGATGGAAAGCGTCTGCGCCGGGCTGATCCGAAACCGCCGCGAACAGGTATTCTGCAGCTCGGCCAGGTTGTACAGGAGCGGCGCCATGCGGGTCTCCCGCTTTTTTTCCGCCGCGGTCAGGACCGCCTGCACCGGCCGGTCCTTCTGCAGGTACGCGATCAGCGCCTCGGCATCCTTCTTCTCCCGGAAACCATTCTCCCGGTACAGCAGCGGGGAGGAAAAGTACTTCGATCCTTTCACCGCCCGCCACTCGGCCTCAATCGTCTCCGCCCCCTCCGGCAGGCCGATCCGGGCCGTCACCCGGTAGAACGGCGTCGGCACAAAGGCGCGGATTTCCCGCTCCCGCCGGACCACCATGCCCAGCACACAGGTCATCACCCGGCCGACGGCAATGACGCTCCGGTCCATCTGCATGGAGGAAGCGACCTCCGGGCCGAATTTCAATGTCAGCGCCCGGGAGAAATTGATCCCCATCAGATAGTCTTCCTCCGCGCGCAGATAGGCGGAGGACGCCAGGGAATCATAGAAGGACCAGTCCTTTGCCTCCGCGATGCCCCGCCGGATTTCCTCCTCCGTCTGGGAATCGATCCAGACACGGAGCCTCTTCTTTCCGGTCACGCCCGCCTGATGGTCCACCAGGCGGTAAATGTATTCTCCCTCACGCCCCGAATCCGTGCAGATATAGATCGTGTCCACATCGGGACGTGTCAGAATCTTTTGTACGACGCGGTACTGCTTTGCGGTGGCCGGGATCACCTCGTATTTCCATTCCGTCGGGATGAACGGAATCGTGTCCAGACTCCACCGGCGCAGTTTCGGGTGATAGACCTCCGGGTAAGACATGGTGATCAGGTGCCCCACACACCAGGTCACGATGGTGTCTCCCTCCTCCAGATAGCCGTCCCCGCGGCTGCCGCCGACGCCGAGCGTCTTTGCAAACTGCTGCGCGACGCTCGGCTTTTCCGCGATAAAAACTCTTTTTCCCATGCCGCTGATGCGAACTTATGCGAAATGGAAGACTGTCACCGTCTCCGCCTCCCGGCCGGCTTTCAGCACGCAGTCCGGGAAGTTCGGGTGATGAATGCTGTCCGGGAAGTACTGGGTCTCAAAGCAGACGCCGCAGAAGGGCTTGTACTGCGTGCTGTTCTTGCCGGTCATTTCCGTGGAATTGGCCGTGTAGAGCTGCATACCGGGCAGATCCGTCGATACCTCCATCCGGATGCCGGACTTCTCCGATTCCAGAATGGCTGCCGGCTCGATCTCTGTTCTTTCCCGCAGCACAAAGTTGTGGTCATACCCTCCGCCGTTTCTGATCTGTTCGTCATCGGCATGGATGTCCCGCCCGATTGTCTTTGCCGTGCGGAAATCAAACGGCGTGCCTGCCACCGGGCGGATCTCGCCGGTGGGAATCAGCCGGGCGTCGGACGGCGTGAAGGCATCGGCAAAAATCGTCAGCTTCTGGTCCAGCACGCTGCCGGAATCACAGCCGTCGAGGTTAAAGTAGCTGTGATTGGTCAGATTGACAATGGTATCCGCGTCCGAGACGGCCTGATACCGGAGAATCAGGCTGTTGTCCTCGGTCAGGGTATAGGTCACGGTGACCTGAAGATTTCCCGGGAATCCCTGGTCCCCGTCCGGGCTTTCCAGGGACAGGATGACGGAAGAACCGTTTTCGTTGTCCCCCTCGGCCGCGCGCCAGAAGCGCTGGTAATAGCTGGACGGCTGTGAGTGCAGGTTGCTGGTACCGTCGTTGGCCAGAAGCTGATACGTCTTCCCGTTCAGTTCAAAGGATGCCCCCGCGATGCGGTTGGCGTGCCTTCCGACCACCGCCCCCAGGGAGCCCTTGTCCTCCTCATACGCGGCCGCGTCCTTCTGTCCCAGGACGACATCGCGGAGATTCCCCTCTTTGTCCGGCACCCAGAGCGCCAGAAGGTCCGCGCCGTAATCGCTCACGACCGCTTTCATCCCGGACGAATTGGACAGGGTCCACGCGTGCATCACACGCCCGTCCGGAAATGTCCCGTAATCCGATACTGTAACAGCCATAATCGTCTCCTCCGCCGGAATCTCCGGCAATGAATTTGCCGGCACAGGCATCCGATCCCGTGCCGGCTAAATGGATTCTTCTCTCAGGTTTCTTCCCACCGGCAGACGTGCCCGGTCCGCACCGGCCGCAGGTCCCCTCAGTCCTTCGGGGTGATGAAGTGCTTTGCCGTCAGAAGCTCCGCCGTCTCCACCGCGCCGCCCGCGGCACCGCGCAGGGTATTGTGGGACAGACCGATGAAGCGGTAGTCATAGACCAGGTCCTCCCGGAGTCTTCCGAGTGAGATCCCCATGCCGTGCTCATAATCCCGGTCCAGCTTCGTCTGCGGGCGGTCCGGCTCCTCCATGTAGCGCATGAAGTGCTTCGGCGCGCTGGGAAGTCCCAGCTGCTGCGGAACGCCGCTGTAATTGTTCCAGCGCTCGATGATTTCCTCCTTCGTGGGTTTCTTGGCGAAGGAGACAAACACCGCGGCGATATGCCCGTTGGAGACCGGAACCCGCAGGCACTGCGTCGTGATCAGCGGGCGCGCGGCCTTGACGATCTGGCCGTCCTTCACCTCGCCGAAGACCTTTAACGGCTCCTGCTCACTCTTTTCCTCCTCCCCCGGGATGTAGGGGATCACATTGTCAATGATCTCGGGCCAGTCGCGGAACGTCTTTCCGGCGCCGGAAATGGCCTGATAGGTGGTCGCCACGACAACGGTCGGCTCAAACTCGCGCAGAGCATACAGCGCCGGCGTATAGCTCTGGATGGAGCAGTTCGGCTTGACCGCGATGAAGCCCCGCTTTGTCCCCAGGCGCTTTTTCTGCGCCTCGATGACATCGGTGTGCTGCGGATTGATCTCCGGAATCATCATCGGCACATCCGGCGTCCAGCGGTGGGCACTGTTGTTGGACACCACCGGCGTCTCGGCCTTCGCGTATTCCTCCTCAATCGCCCGGATCTGGTCCTTCGACATATCGACCGCGCTGAAGACAAAATCCACCTGGGACGCGATTTCCTCCACATGGGAGACATCCTGGACGATCAGATCCGCCGCCTTCTCCGGCATCGGATTGTCCTCCCCCAGCTTCCACCGGTCCCCCACCGCCTCGCGGTAGGTCTTTCCCGCCGAACGGGGGCTTGCTGCCACCGCCGCCAGATCAAACCACGGATGATTCTGAAGAAGTGTGACAAACCGCTGGCCTACCATGCCCGTGGCGCCAAGTACACCGACCTTGAGTTTTCTGTCCATCAATTTATGCCTCCCGCTCAGTTTTCTTCCTGTTCCACGGGGCTTCCGCACTTCACGCAGAAGCGGGCGCCCGCCTCCAGCTCTGCACCGCATTTCGGGCAGTGCCGCACGGCAGTTCCCTCTTCCGATGTCCCGGCTGCCTCCTCCGTCTGGGCGGCGCCGCACTTCGGGCAGAAGCTCGCCTGTCTGGAGATTTCCGCGCCGCAGTTTGCACAGACGCGGACCCCTCTGGCATCGTTCAGTTTCCTGCGGTACTGGTCGATCGCGGATTTTGCCTCCGCGATGATCCGGAATTCATCGGCGAATTCGCTGTTCTCATCCGTGCCGTATTTCTCATATACACTTTTTCCGAGCTGTACATAGGTGCTCTTCAGAAGATCCTCGGCGTCCGAAATCCTGCCGCGGATTTTCACGGTCTCCGTTACTTCCTGCGCCTTTCCGGACAGGTCTCTGGAAACCTTCTGCAGATTCTCTGTGAGGTCATCGAAAAATGCCATCCTTGTCCCCTCCATTGTTCTATGAAACCGTCTGCGCCGCCCCGGCGGATCCTCCCTGCGGGGATTTCCCGCTGGCTTCGCCCGGCGGCTGCTTAACCGGAGTATATCACCGGCGCTGTCCGGCCGTCAATTGCGTGCCGGACCTGTGCAGCACATCGTTGACATGCGCCTGCAGCAGATCTGTCACAAATCGCCCGGGGTAAGCTGCGGAAATCCGGTCGGCCTCCGCGAGGCAGGCATCCCAGAAGGCCTCCGGGCTGTTTTTGTCCACCTCGTAATACTGCTGCCGGAATTTCCAGTACTCCGCAAAGAAACGGAACTCCGTGGAATCCCTGCCAAACTTCGCAGACGCCATGGTTACCCCTCTTTATAGTAATCGAACTGGTGGCCGTACATCGCGACCGTATCGCCGTCCTCAATTCCCTGCGCCTCCAGCTCCTTCAGCACGCCGGACTGGCGGAGGAAATTCTGGAAGAAGGCAAAGCCCTTCTCCGTGTCCAGGAAAGTATAGCCCAGCATTTTTTCGATGCGCGGTCCCTCCACCCGGTAGAAGTGCTCATCCTCCTTCACCACGGTAAACGGAAGATCCTTCACCTCCAGCGCCTCCGGGATGAACTCGGTGGGATAGACCACCGGTTTCCGGTCGGTGTGCGCCAGAATGTCCGCGACGCCGTACATGAGTTCCTTCAGGCCCCGGTTCTCGGCCGCCGAAACCGCATAGACTGGAATGCCCTCCGGCGCAAAGGCGCGTCGGATCCGCTCCACCGGGTCCTCGTTGCCCTCCTCCGGGACAATCGCATCCACCTTGTTGGCCGCGATCACCCAGGGGCGCGTGAGGATCTCCGGGTTGTACTTCTGCATCTCCTCGTTGATCGTGCGGATATCCTCCACCGGGTCCCGCCCCTCGACGGACGCGGCGTCCACCACATGGATCAGCACTCTGGTGCGGTCCAGGTGCTGGAGGAACCGCAGGCCGAGACCGGCGCCCTCGGAAGCGCCCTCGATGATGCCCGGAATGTCCGCCAGCGCAAATCCCCCGGTTCCGGGCAGATCCACAATGCCCACGCTGGGGTCGAGCGTCGTGAAGTGATAGTTGGCGATCTTCGGCTTCGCATTGGACACCATCGAGAGGATGGTCGATTTCCCTACATTGGGATATCCCACCAGCCCCACATCCGCGATGACCTTCAGCTCCAGGATCACCTGCAGTTCAATGCCCGGCTGTCCCGGCTTGGCATAGCGGGGGATCTGCATGGTCGGCGTGGCAAAGTGCATGTTGCCGATGCCGCCCTTTCCGCCCTTGAGGACCGTAACCCTCTGGTTTTCCCCGGACATGTCCACGATGACCTTGCCGGATTCGGCGTCCCGCACCACGGTTCCCTCCGGAACCTTCAGAACGGCATCGGCGCCGTCCGCGCCGTGCATGCGGCGGCCGCCGCCGTTTCCGCCGTTTCCGGCGGTGATCCGTCCGGAATGGCGGTAATCGTACAGCGTGTTCAGCCCCTTGTCGACCTGAAAAATGATGTCGCCGCCGCGGCCGCCGTCGCCGCCGTCCGGTCCGCCGGCCGGCACAAACTTCTCCCTGCGGAAGCTGACCGCTCCGTCTCCGCCCTTGCCGGAACGGATCCAAATCTTTGCGTTATCTATCAGCATATCTTTTTGTCCTAACTGCCATCTTATTTGTTGAAAAAAGCCGCCGGCAGAACCGGCGGCTTCCCTTCAGCCAGAAACTCAATTCTCACTGTTCTCTCTCGGATAGACAGAAACCTGTTTTCCAGCCTTGCCGACTCTCTCGAATCTGACAATGCCGTCCGCCTTTGCGAACAGGGTATCGTCCTTGCCGAGACCAACGTTGGTACCCGGATGAATGTGGGTGCCGCGCTGTCTGTAAAGGATGTTGCCGGCGAGAACAAACTGACCGTCTGCTCTCTTCGCGCCCAGTCTCTTGGACTCGGAATCGCGGCCGTTCTTGGTGGAACCAACTCCCTTTTTATGTGCGAAAAACTGAAGATTTAACTCGAACATTTGCGTACCTCCTCGGTTCGGATTTGAATATAGCGGCTGCCGTACTTCTTCCCGATGTCGGTCAGACCGACCATCATGGCGCGCATCAGCAGCTGGGAATCCCTCCCTGCGCCTTCCGGAAACTGCAGCAGCAGATATCCCCCGTCGTCGGCAGCCTCGCCGACCACCGCGTCGTCCGTGAGCTTCTCCACCGCGTTGGCCGTCGTCATCGCCAGTGCGGAGACTGCAGCACATACGATATCGCTGCCCTCCTGTGCGTAATCCGCATGACCGGAGATTCGAAACCCCTCAGGATTTCCGGATGGATCTTGAAAGATCGTTGCCGTAATCACGTTCAGCCGTTGATCTTCTGAATCTTGACTTCCGTGTAATACTGTCTGTGACCCTTCTTGTTGTGGAACTGCTTCTTGGCCTTGTACTTGTAGACAATGACCTTCTTAGCGCGTCCGTTGCCGACAACCTCTGCCTCAACCGAAGCACCTTCCACGGTCGGAGTGCCGATCTTCAGGGAATCCCCGCCAACCGCCAGCACCTGGTCAAAGGTGTAGGTGGAACCAGCTTCCGCATTCAGTTTTTCCACGCGAATGGTATCGCCTTCCGCTACTTTGTACTGTTTTCCGCCTGTTGCAATAACTGCGTACATGGATTACCTCCAGAATATTTACTCGCCGGCTGTGGCACCGATCATCGGTTTGAAACCTCGCCGTGCGGCATACTGTATTATAATACACAACTTCCGCCGGAATGTCAAACCATTCGGAAGATTTTTGCCGCTTTTCTCCGGAAAGCCGCGCCTTCCCGTCCGGGATCACGGGCCTAATTCTTATGCCATCCGGACAGGCTCCGCAGCTGCTCGGTGAGCGGTTCCCGCACCTTTTTCCGTGTGATCTCCACAAGACCCAGGGACGTCATGTCGACCACATCCGGCATCCCGGGGTCTCCCGCGGCCAGCGCCCGCAGCTGCTCCATGAGCCGGTCCGCGGATTCCTTCTTTTTCATGCTGATGAAATCCACAATAATCATCCCGGAGAGCGCGCGAAGCCTTATCTGCAGCATCAGCTCCCTGGCCGCCTCCAGATTTACGGAGAGGAAAAAATCCTCCCGGTCCTTTTTCCCCGCGGATGCCTTGCCGGTGTTCACATCCACCGCGGTGAGGGCCTCCGTCGGCTCAATCCGGATCCAGGCGCCGGAGGACAGCCAGACCACCGGTTCCACGGCCCGCTGCAGCAGGATCGGAATCCGGTACAGCTTTTCAAGGGGCAGAACGGCATCGCGGTACAGCCGGACCGGCATCTGCGCGGTCTCCGGGTAGCGGGCCAGCTCCGCCCGGATCTCTCCCGCCAGTTCTTCACTGTCCGTGACCAGTTCCGAGGAACCGACCGCCGGGAGATCCCGGATTTCCCGCAGGTAATCCGCCGGCGCCTGCCGGAGCACCGTCCCCGCACAGCGGCTCCGGGCCTCCCGGATGATCCGCGTCAGTTCCTCCGACAGCGCCTGCACCTCTTCGGCCACCCGGGCGGGATCCGCGGCATAGGCATTGGTGCGGACAATCACGTCGAACCCCTCGGGGAGGACCGGCGCCAGCGCCTCCCGCATGCGCTCCTCCCAGGCGTCATCCGCGATCTTCCGGGAGAAATGCAGCCGTTTTCCCGGCGCCAGCACCACGCAGTACCGCCCGTCCGCCTCTAACGACTCCCGGACCACTGGGTTCTTCCCCTTCTGCTCCTCGCTGGTGATCTGCACCAGGAGCTCATCGCCGACCGTCAGCCTGCCCTCCCGCGCCTGCGCGGTGAAGAAAGGCGGCAGCGTCTCGGAAACCGGAAGAAAGTACTTTTTTCCGCCAGCAGACAGAAATGCCGCGTGGATGGAGGGAACAAGGTTCTCCACCCGCGCGGTCAGGATGGTCCCGACTGCTCCGGATTTCCGGTCGTCCACCCGGCACTCCAGCATCCGGCCGTCCTCCATCAGGCAGGAGAGGACCCTGTCTCCCTGCGGCAGAAAAAGCCATTTTGACCGTGTATCCATGCTGCATCCCCCTGCGCTTCCGGCTTGATCCTATTCCGGCGGGCGCGCTCCCGGTCCGCCGGTTTCTTCCCGGCAGGCACGCTCCCGCTATTTCTCCTTCCGGCATCCTGTGCTTTTTCAGGCAGGAACCACCGGCAATCCCCTGTGCCTGCATTTTCCGTGTCTTCCCATCCGGGAACCATCCGGACTTTTCTCAGACGAGCACCTGCCCGATCTCCCCCATCGGAAGGAGTTTTCTCTCCTCCTCCTCTCCGGCGGTATTCAGGTATGTCTCCAGCCGCTCGATCCGGAGGTTGTTTTCGTCCCAGGGAAGCCCGGCCTCCTGTGCAAAAACCTGGCAGACCAGTTCCGGTTTCACATTGTCGCGGCTCCCGGTGGAAACCTGCAGAAAGAGTGAGGGATCCGGGCCCTCCGCGATCTTCCAGTCATAGATGAGTGCCGCAAGATTCATCTGGCGGACGGTCTTTTCCGTCTGCTTTTCAAAGGGAATGTCCTCCCGCTGCAGAAAATCCATGAGCATCCGCGACAGGACCGGGAAGACATCCTCCGGCCGGTCGGACGCCGCCTCCGGAAGGCTCTGCGACAGGCGCCGTGCAGCCTCCTGCGGATCCCGGAAGAACAGGCAGTAATCCGCGGCGCAGACACTTGCCATCGCGTTTTTTGCCTGATCAGGAAGGCGTCTCCAGTCCAGGACCCGCATGCCGGGGACCATCACCGCGTTCATCCGGGCAATCATCTCGGCCGTCGTCCCGGAGGAGCCCACCTCCAGATCCGCATACTCTCCCTCGCTCTCGATGCCGACGCCCAGGGGCGCCGCAAAGGACAGAATGGGATGCGGGCTGAAGCCTTGGGTAAATTTCAGGTCCACGCCGGCCCGCCGCAGCGCCTTCTGGAAATAGCGCATCACATCCAGATGGCCGATGTAGGCCATCCTGCCGTATTTGGCAAACTTCATCCGAATCTTCACTCCGCGCTCCTCTTTTCCAGGCAGACACCTGTGCCGTACCGGGCCGCACCGCAGCCCGCGCACTGTTCCCGGCAGTTCGGGGTCCGTTCCCCTGCCGCAGATTTCTCCCATTCCTTCCAGAGAAATGCACGGCTGACGCCGATGTCGATGAAATCCCAGGGGAGGATTTCCTCCTTCGTCCGCTGCCTGCGGTTGTAGAAGTCGGCGGACAGACCGCAGGCCGCCAGGCAGTCCATCCAGACATCATACCGGACATTTTCACTCCAGGCGTCAAAGATCTCGCCCGTCCGGTAGACCATCTCGATCACATCTGCCAGTCTCCGGTCTCCGCGGGCCAGAATTCCCTCCAGCACCGTGGTCTCTGCATCGTGCCACTCGTAGCGGATGCTCTTCTGGTTTTTCTGTTCCTTCAGGGTGTGATTGACCGTGCGGGCCATGGCCAGATACTCCTCCGGCCCGGACATCACCGCCCACTGGAAGGGCGTGAAGGGCTTGGGCACGAAGAAGGCCGTGCTGATCGTGATCTGGCATTTTCCATTGCGCTCGGATTTCGGGATCTCGTAATAATGTTCCGCCATCGTCTCCGCCAGAAGCGGGATTCCCTTCCGGTCCTCCTCCGTCTCATTCGGCTGGCCCAGCATAAAGTACAGCTTCACCCGGTTCCAGCCGCCGTGGAACGCCTGCATCGCGCCGTCCATGATCACCTGTTCCGTCAGACCCTTGTTGATCGCGTCACGCATCTTCTGGGTGCCGCCCTCCGGGGCAAAGGTCAGGCTGCCCTTCCGCACATCCTGCACCTGGCGCATCACATCCAGCGAAAAGCTGTCAATCCGAAGCGACGGCAGCGAGATGTTGATCCGGCGCTCACTGCAGTAGGAAATCAGGAAGTGAAGCAGTTCCGGCAGTTCACTGTAATCGCTGGTCGAGAGGGAGCTGAGCGAAATCTCATCGTAGCCCGTATTCTGCAGCATCCGGATGGCCAGATCCTCCAACTGGTGGGCGCTTCTCTCCCGCACCGGGCGGTAAATCATGCCCGCCTGGCAGAAGCGGCACCCGCGGATGCAGCCCCGCTGCACCTCCAGCACCGCCCGGTCCTGTACGGCCCGGATATGCGGCACCAGCGGCCGGTCAGGATAGACCGCGCCGT
This sequence comes from uncultured Lachnospiraceae bacterium, assembly GCA_900315495.1. Classification (GTDB taxonomy): domain Bacteria; phylum Bacillota; class Clostridia; order Lachnospirales; family Lachnospiraceae; genus Anthropogastromicrobium. The sequence goes on along the minus strand of OMZJ01000008.1, from coordinate 95,693 downwards.
TCATGTCCCGCACGACTTCCCGGGTGATCCGGCGCTTCGCATTCGGATTCACCGGCGTGAAGGCCCCGATGGTGCCGTCTTCCCGGTAGGTCACCGCATAAAACTGCGGCACATAGATCCCCGGGATCTCCGCCGCCTTCTCGAGGAATTCCAGCCGGTTCCGGCTGCCGGAATGCTTCCATTCCTTGTACGCCTCGATCAGCTCGCCGTACCGCGTCTCGCCCTCCCCGATATAAAACAGGTCGAAAAATGGCGCGACGGGCTCCGGATTGTAGGTGCAGGGGCCGCCGCCGATCACAAACGGGTCGTCCAATGTCCGGTCGACAGACCGGAGTGGAATCCCCGACAGGTCCAGCACCTGCAGGATATTCGTGTAGCACATCTCGTACTGCAGCGTGATCCCGAGGAAATCAAAGCTTTTGACCGGATCCTGGGATTCCACCGCAAACAGCGGGATCTTCCGGTCCCGCAAGATACGGTCCAGGTCTTTCCACGGGGAATAGACCCGGTCGCAGTACGTGTCCTCCCGGCGGTTGAACATGTCGTAGAGGATCTGAATGCCCAGGTGTGACATTCCCACTTCATAGACATCGGGAAAACACATGACAAAAGAGACGTCCACCCCGGACCGGTCCTTTGCCGCCTCATTCACCTCATTGCCCAGATAGCGGGCGGGTTTTTCGACGGATCGCAGGACATCGTCCGGCAGGGCGCTTTTCCACGCAGGAATCTTCATCCGCTCGGTTATCATGGCGTCTTTTTCCTCTCTGACTGCTCTGCCGCACTGATCTGGTTTTCCCCGTCCTCCGGAGAGCTGTCTCCCGAAAAGGGTACCTCGCCCTCCACCGCGTTGAAAAAGCAGGAGCGGTGCCCGGTATGGCAGGCGGCGCCCACCTGAACCGCCTCCACCAGCAGCGTGTCGAAATCGCAGTCCGCCGTGATGGAGCGCACATACTGAAAATGCCCGCTGGTCTCGCCCTTGCACCACCGCTCCCGGCGGCTCCGGCTCCAGTATGTCATGACGCCCGTGGCCAGCGTCTCGGCAAATCCCGCCTCGTCGGTCCAGCCCATCATCAGGACCTGCCCGTTGTCTGCATCCTGAATGATGCAGGGCACCAGACCATTCGCATCCTTTTTCAGCTGCTCCCAGCCGATCTCCGGCACAAGGCGGCGGACCAGCGACGGGTCCGGTGTTTTCTTTTCCATCATCTGTCTGCTCTCCTGACACTGCCGCCCTCCGGCCGACCGGCCGCGGGGCGGCAGTGCTTTTCTCCGCGGTTTTCCGCGGTATTGTTCGTATCTGCGCGGTGTTCTCTGTGTTTCCCGCGGTATTGTTCGTATCTGCGCAGTGTTCTCGGTTTCCCGCGGGCATACTCTTCGCTTCCCGCGGCTGTTTCCGAGCTTTTCTGCATCCGGCGGGCAGGCGGCTTTTCCTTATTCCAGGGTTCCCTTGGTGGACAGGACGTCCACAATCCGGGGATCCGTCTGGGTCGCCTGATCCAGCGCCTTGGCAAAGGCCTTAAACATCGCCTCGATGATGTGGTGGCTGTTCGTCCCCGCCAGCTGGCGGATGTGCAGGTTCATGCCCGCCCGGTATGTGACCGCGTAGAAAAATTCGCGCACCATCTCGGTGTCAAACTCGCCCACCCGCTGCGATGCGAATTCCGCCTCAAAGCCCAGGTAGGGCCGTCCGGAGAGGTCGAGCGCGCAGAGGACCAGCGCGTCATCCATCGGCAGGATGATGTCGCCGAAGCGGCGCATCGCCTTCTTGTCGCCGATGGCCTCGTGAATGCAGTCGCCCAGGACGATTCCCGTGTCCTCCACCGTGTGGTGGCAGTCGACATACAGATCTCCCTCGCACCGCACATCGAGATTGAACAGTCCGTGCCGCGCGAAGCTGTTGAGCATGTGGTCGAAAAAGCCGATCCCGGTGTCGATGTCCGTGATGCCGCTCCCGTCCAGCTCCAGCTGCATCGTGATCTTCGTCTCACCGGTATCTCTCGTGATATCCGCAATTCTGTCCATCAGTCCGCATCTCTCCCGTCAAACCGGACATGAATCGAATTGGCATGGGCCGTCAGAGACTCGCTGCGCGCAAACAATTCGATGTCCTCGTGCACTTTCTCCAGCGCCTCCTTCGAATAATAGATCACGCTGGAACGCTTGATGAAGGCGTCCACCCCGAGGGGCGAGAAGAACTTTGCGGTTCCGTTGGTCGGCAGCACATGGTTCGGGCCTGCGAAATAGTCGCCCAGCGGCTCGGAGCTGTAGGGTCCCAGGAAGATGGCCCCCGCGTTTTTGACGCGCGCCATGTCCTCCAGCGGATTGGCCGTCTGGATCTCCAGGTGCTCCGGCGCAATGGAATTTACAATGTCAAACATCTCCTCCCGGTCGGAAGCCACCAGGATATGGCCGTAGTTTTTCAGAGATTTCTCGATGATCTCGCGGCGGGAAAGCTGCGGCAGGAAGCCATCGATCTCCGCATTGACCTTCCGGGCCAGCTCCTCGCTGTCCGTCACCAGAATCGCGCAGGCAAGCTCATCGTGCTCCGCCTGGGACAGGAGATCCGCCGCCACATACCGGGCGTTGGCCGTCCCGTCCGCGGCCACCATGATCTCGCTGGGGCCGGCAATGCTGTCAATGCTCACATATCCGAAGACTTCCTTCTTGGCCAGTGCGACGAAAATGTTGCCGGGGCCGACGATCTTTGCCACCTTCGGGATGCTCTCCGTGCCGAATGCCAGCGCGGCGATCGCCTGCGCGCCGCCCACCTTGTAGGCCTCGGTCACGCCCGCCAGCTGCGCCGCCGCCAGCGTCACCGGGTTGACCTTCCCGTCGCGGCCGGGCGGGGTCACCATCACGATCTTGCGGACACCCGCCACCCTTGCCGGGACGATGTTCATCAGCACGGTGGAGGGATACGCCGCCTTGCCGCCGGGCACATAGACGCCGACGCTGTCCAGCGGCATCACCTTCTGCCCGAGAAGCACGCCGTCCTCTCGGGTGGTGAACCAGCTCTGCTGCAGCTGCCGCTCATGATAGGCGCGGATGTTCTCCATGGAGCGCTGCATCACCCGGATCAGTTCCGGACCCACCGCCCGCATGGCTTCCTCTTTCTCCTGCTCCGTGATGCGGACCGAATCCGCGGAGAGGAATGCGTGGTCAAACTTGGCCGTATAGGCAAACAGCGCCGCATCCCTGCGGTTCTTGACATCCTCGACAATCTCCTTGACTGCCGCGGTGTACTGGCTGTAGCTGTTCGGGTCCCTCTTCAAAAGCTCTGTCTGCAGCGTTGCCAGCGACGCGCGGTCGATTTTCTGAATCTGCATCTCACTTTTCCTCCTCTCTCATCCTGTCCAGGCCCGTCCGGAACTTCGCGAGAATATCCTGGATCTGCGCATTCTTCATCTTCATGCTGACCTGGTTGACCACCACCCGGGCCGAGAGCGGGCAGACCTCCTCCAGCACGGTGAGGCCGTTCTCCCGCAGGGTCGTCCCCGTCTCCACGATATCCACGATCACCTCGGACAGCCCCACGATCGGCGCCAGTTCCACCGACCCGTTGAGCTTGATCAGTTCCACCGTCTGGTGCTTGACATTGTAAAAATAGTCCCGCGCAATCACCGGATACTTGGTCGCGACACGGATCAGCTCATGGTTCTGCAGCACCTTCCTTGCCGATTCCGGCCCGGCGACGCACATCCGGCATTTTCCGATGCCCAGATCCATCACCTCATAGAGGTTCCGCTGCTCCTCGAGGATCGTGTCCTTGCCGACCACGCCGATATCCGCTGCGCCGTACTCCACATAGGTAGGAACGTCGGACGCCTTGGCGAGGAAAAAGCGCAGGTGGTTCGCGGGATCCTCGAAGATCAGCTTCCGGCTGTTCTCGTCCTTCATCTCCTCGCAGGAGATGCCGGCATACTCGAGCATCTGCATGGCCTTCCGGGCCAGTCTCCCCTTTGCCAGTGCAAAAGTGATCGTATCCATCAGCCTTTCTCCCCCTTTTCTGCCGCATCCGCGCCGGCCGCCTGCCCGGCTGCGCTCACATCCGCCGCCGGATTTTCCAGCCGCACCGTCTTCTCCCCCGCACGGGTCAGGAAGGTGACACGGTCCATACCGGCCTCCCGCGCATAGCGGAGGACCTCCTCCCGGCGGCCTTCCGCAGGGATCCGTACCAGCGCTGCCCGCGCGCCGTCCTTCCGCCGGCTCTGCGCCTCCCGGACGGCGCTCTCAAGGCAGTCCGGCGCGTAGGCGATCAGCGCAGGTTTCCGGCCGGTATCCACCGGAATGTTCTGGCGGTGCATGGCCGTCAGCAGGTCATCCAGGTAGATGGCAAACCCGGTCGCCGGCGCGTCTTTTCCAAACTGGACGAGCAGGCTGTCGTAGCGGCCTCCCGTGGCAACCGGGGAGCCCGTCCCGTAGGTGTAAGCCTTGAAGATCATGCCGGTATAGTAATGGAATTTTCCCAGCATGCCCAGGTCAAAGGAAATGGTTTTTTCCAGCCCATAGACGGACAGGAGCGCGTAAAGCTGCTCCAGGCGGTCCAGTGCCGAGATGGCCCTCGCGTTGTTTGTCAGCTCTCTGGCGCGGCGGATCTGGTCAATGCCGCCGAAGAGCTTCGGGATCGTGGTCAGCGCGATGCGGACAGAGTCATCCATCTCCATGCCGGAGAGCATTTCCTCCACGCCGAAGAAGTTCTTGCTCTCAATCAGCTCCCGGAGCCGCCCCTGGTCTTCCTCTGAGAGGTTCGCGTCCTGCATCAGGCCGTTGAAATAATCCACGATGCCGATCTCAACCTGAAAATTTTCCAGGCCGGCTGCCTGCAGGGAGGAGATCAGCATTGCGATGATCTCGGCGTCAGCGTCCACTGAGCTGTCATTGACAAATTCAGCGCCGATCACGGTGGATTCCTTGAGGCTGCCGCGCAGGCTCAGGTAGTTGACAAAGGTGCTTCCCTCGTAGTACAGCCGGACCGGCATCGTCTCGTACATGTAATACTTCGAGATGCACCGCGCCGCTGCCGGCGTAATGTCCGGCCGCAGGACCATGGTGTCTCCCTCCCGGTCAAACAGCTTGAACAGTTCATTGGAAGCCACGGACCCACGCTCGGCGCTGAAGATGTCAAAGTATTCCAGCACCGGCGTCTGCAGCCCGGCGTAGCCGAACCGGCGGATGACCTCCGTGATTTTCCTGCTGACCGCCTGTTTGCGGTCATATTCTTCCCCGTAGATATCCCTGACGCCCTCCGGCGTGTGGAGCAGATTTTTTTTCATGAAGCAAAGACTCCTCGCTATACAGACATGCAGTCAACGGCACACGGCAGGAAGCCCGGCCGATACGGGCCCATCTTATCACAAATCGATTTTACGCACAACGTTCCGGCCGGGGTGGGAAAAGACCGCACGGCTTCTGCTCCCCGGCAGATTTCCGGCACGCCGCACACAGCGGCCGGCTTCTGCCGAAAGAGCGGCGCGTGCTCAGCACTCCTCCGGCCCTTTTCCCTCTCTCTTCTCTTCCTGCGGGCTCTTCTCCGAATCCGCACGGGCCAGCAGGTCCATCTGCAGCTGCTCCAGAAACATGACATAGACGTCATTCCGGATCCGGATGCGCAGTGTCCGGTCAATCTCCTCGTAGGTGAAGCTCTTTCGCCCACCCTGCGCCGCCCGGTCCCAGAAGTACAGCACATCCCGCAGCGGAACATAGTACGCCTCTTCCCTGGCGGTGAAGTAGAGCAGAATGAAGGCGATGCCGCCCTGGCGCTCCATGTCCCGCATGAAGGCGATCTGGTGCTGGTGGATATTCTGCAGGGGAAAGGTGTCCGAGGCGGACTCCTTGGCGTCAAAGCACACCGGGATTCCCTGGACCGCGCCGATATAGTCGACGGTGCTTCTCTGATCAAAATACGCCAGTGTGATGTGGCGGGTCTCCTTGTCAATGCGGATCGGCGTGATCGGTGTGGGAATCTTCTGAATCAGTGCCAGGTGATGCTCCCGGTAGTATAGAATGGTCCGGTTGATCATCTCTTCCAGGACGGAGCCGCGAAGCCCCCGCGAATTCCATGTCGGCAAAATCGGTCCTCCCGTTTTTCTGCGCAGGGCCGGCCGCTGTCCGGCCGGCCCTGCTGTTCTCTGTTTTCTCTGCGGTTCTTGTTCCGCTCTCTCTGCGGATGCAGCTGCCCCGCAGGAATCCGGATGATTCCTCCACCCGACCCTGCGGTTCTTTGAACTCTGCTTCTTTTGCCGCTGTCTCCACCCGGCCCCGGCAGAGCATTTCCTCCGGAAGCGCAATCCCGACTCTCTCCGCTTCTCGGACAAAATCCGCCGGCGGCGGCGCTTGGAAAGTCCGGCCGGACAGCCCGGCAAAATCTCCAGAAATTTCCGGGAAGACCACGCGCCATGCGTGCAGCATCTGCCGGCGCGCACCCGTCTGCCTTTCGCCTGCGGATCTTCCGGTGGCGGCCGTTGATCCGTATCCGTACTTTCGCTCTCCGATCAGAGGGTGCCCCACGGAGGCCAGATGGGCGCGGATCTGATGGGTCCGTCCGGTCACCAGATGCACGCACAGAAGCGTCGCATCCGCCCCGTAAGCCAGCGGCCTGTAATCCGTGCGGATCTGCCGCGCGGCCCCGCGGGCCTTCTCCGGGATCTGCTCCGGCGCGGAGAATACGGTCACCTGATTGGTCCTCTGGTCCTTCACAAGCCATCCGGAGAGCTGCTCCGGCCGGGGGCAGATTCCCCGGACCAGGCACAGATAAAATTTTTTCAGGTCCCTCGTGCGCAGTTTCTCCGACAGAAACGCCGAACCGCGCCGGGTCAGGCCGCACAGGAGAAGTCCGCTGGTGTTCCGATCAAGCCGGCTGCAGACCGCCGGCCGGCTGGTCTTCATCTGCTCTTCGCTCAGGATCCGGTCATCCAGGACATACCGCAGGAGGAGATCCACCATGGACACCTCCCCGGAATCATCCCCCTGGGAGAGGATTCCCGCCGGCTTGTCCGCGATCAGGATATCCCCATTCTGAAACAGGACAGAAAGCGGAGGCACACTGCGCCCCCCGCGGGAAAGCCCCTTCGTCGGCCGGCCGTCGAGCGTCTCCGGATCGCTGCCATTCTCTGAAAAATGCCCATGATGCGCTTCCGGGCGGCTGACATCCTCGGGAAAATGCCCGTTGTACTCCTCCGGGTGATGCCCGCCCTTCCGCGGCAGAGTATTCCCGGCTGCTGCAGATGCTGCCGCCGCTGCAGCGATCGCTTCCGGCACGGCAGAAAACCTGTCGATGGTGTCATCCGCCAGGAAGAGCTCGATGGTATCGCCCTCGGCCAGACGCTCCGGACCAGCGCATTTTCTGCGGTTGAGGGTGATATTTTTTTTGCGCATCTGCCGGTAGAGCAGGCCAGCAGGCGCACCGTTCAGATATTTCATCAGGTACCGGTCCAGCCGGGATCCGGCATCCCCCGCGCTCACGGTCAGCTGTCTCATTCTGCCTGCCTTTCTGTCACAGTGCCAGATTTCTCAGCACGCCCTCCATGCGGAGAAGATCTTCCGGAACCGTGTTCCGGTCCTCCGGCTCCAGCTCCGAGAGGCGGCGCAGGAAATGCTTCCAGTCACGGATTACGAAGACCTCGGTCTTCAGGTCATTGGCCTGCATGTAATCCTTCAGATACTTCTGCGTCTTTCCGGGATCCAGCTTCGGATCCGCGCTCCAGCAGAAAATCCCCTTCTCGTGGATGTACGCGTAATCAATCTGCATGGCCCGGGACGTCTGTGACGTGACGATCAGCTCCACATCCAGAAGCCCGTTCCCCACAATCGAGACGACCTGCTCATACTCCTCCCGCGGGCGCGAGTGAAACTTCATGGTGGCAATCAGCACCACCATCTGGTTGGCAAAGGGCAGGGCAGAGACCACGGCAACGATGGAAAGCAGGTTCTGCCGGGTGCCGGTGCTGTAGATGCCCAGGGCCATCAGGATGACAATGCCGGCGGCAATCACCGCGCACCGGAAGATCAGCTGGTGCTTTCTTCTGGTCAGATATCCGTATTTTCCGCGATTTACGTGAAACATTCCGCGCCTTTCCGCCGGCCTTCCCGGCTGTCCTCTCCTGCAGAATCCCTGGATCTATTTTTCGCTGTGCCGCCGCATCCTGTCCGATGCTTTTTCCGGTATCGACCTCTGACGCTTTGCACCGCTCGCGGTGTGCCGCGTCCCGGATCCGGCAGGCGCGCCATCCGCTGACGCGGAAGGCCCCGTCAGAGCGCCTTCAGGGCTTCTTCCTCCTCCGGCGTGAGCACTCTGCTCTCCCCCTCCGGCAGCGCCGGATCCAGGGTGAGCGGCCCGAAGGAAATCCGCCGGAGCGCGACCACATTCACGCTCACCGCGGCAAACATCCGCTTCACCTGATGGAACTTGCCCTCACAGATCGTCACCCGGGCAAAGCCGGGCTGGAGGACCGCAAGCTCTGCCGGCTTCGCGGTGAAATCGGACAGTTCCAGTCCCGCCGCAAACCGGGCCGCAGCATCCGGTGGAATCGGAAGATCTGTCTGCACCTCGTACACCTTCTCCACATGATGGGCTGGACTCAGGAGCCGGTGGGCCAGATCCCCGTCGTCGGTCAGAAGGAGAAGCCCCGTGGTGTCTTTGTCCAGCCTTCCCACCGGCTGAATGCCCTTCCGGCCGGGCGGGATCAGGTCCATCACCGTCCGCTGGTGCGGGTCCCGCGCCGCCGTGATCACGCCGGCCGGCTTGTTGAGCATCCGGTAGACGTGTTCCGACCAGGTGACCCGGACCGAATCCCGCTCCACCGCATCCCGCGCCGGGTCGATCTTTGCCTCCGGAATCGTCACCACCTGCCCGTTGACCGCGATCCGGCCGCTCCGGATGTCCTTCCGCACTTCTTTTCTCGTGCCTAGCCCCTGTGCGGACAGGAACTGATCCAGTCTCTGCATTCTGTACTCCTGTATTTTTCTGCCGGTTCCTGCCGCCGTCTCCAGCCGGGCAGATACCAATTCCTGACCGTTCTTTCGTCTGCCGGCGCTTGTCTGCCGATGGTTACTGCCATCTCCAGCCGGGGAGATACTGGTTCTTGATCATTCCCCGGGAGGCCTTGCCGAATCCCAGCGGGAAGCCGGCCACGCAGATCAGCACCGTCCCGTCCACCGCCTCCGGTCCCTCAATGGTCTCCCCCTTGAGATACCGGATCACCCGGTCATCCTCCCTGGGAAGATCCAGTGCATTGTCAAAGGTATCGGCCGAAAGCGTCATGGCAAGAGCCTGGGACGGCGTAAAACGACCGTTCCGGCTCTCCCCGAGAAGAAGCCCGTTGCGCATGATTCGAAGGCCTGCCGCAAGAACATCCGGGACCGCCGGCAGGAGGACGCTCTCCTCCCGGAGCACCGCCTGCTCCAGCGGAAAATCCCGCTTCACATGGGTGAAAAACGACTGCACGGCATCCCGCCATCCGGCATTCTCTGCCGCGCGGGGGACGCGGACCGCCCCGCCCCGCGCCCGGGCGGATCCCCTTTTTTGTACAGGTCCTTCACTTTTTCTGTCCGGGATGTTCTCAATTCTTCCAGACACGGCGCAGGGGATGCCAGCGGCCGCCGGCCGCACGGGATCCTCCCCCGGCTTCTGCAGCTGTGCGATGAAATGTCCCTCTCCCCGGACTCTCTGGGGCCAGATGCGGATGCAGCCAGCCAGCTGCGGATTCCCGTCCGCCCATTCTGGATGACCGTGGTCAAACCCCGGAACGTCCGGAAGCCGGAGCACCCGCAGTCCCGGATTCTCCGCCAGAAGTTCCGCGATGATCGCCTCATTTTCCAGCGGCGAGAAGGTGCAGGTGGAATAGGACAGGATTCCGCCCGGCCGGAGCATGCGGAGGGCCGCTCTTGTGATCTCCCGCTGCAGGGCGACGTAAAACGCGTGCCCGTGCTCCTCCCAGCTGCGGATCACCGCCGGCTCTTTCCGGAACATGCCCTCCCCGGAGCAGGGGGCATCCACCAGAACGCGGTCAAAATATTCCGGGAAGCGGTCCGCCAGCCGGTCCGGCGCCTCACTGGTGATCAGCGCATTGGGCACGCCGAACAGCTCCAGATTTTTGAGCAGGGCCTTGGTCCGGGAGCTGCTGATGTCGTTACTCAGGAGGAATCCCGTCCCGTGCAGTTTTGCCGCCAGCGCCGTGCTCTTCCCGCCGGGTGCCGCGCACAGATCCGCCACGCGGTCTCCCTCCCGCACCGGCAGGAAAGCGGCCGGCGTCATCGCCGATGCCTCCTGCAGGTAAAAAAGCCCCGCGAAGTAAAAGGGATCCTTCGCGGCGCGCACATCCGGGGCCAGGTAGTAGCCGCCCGGGACCCACGGGATCGGGCGCAGCGGGAAGGGAGAAATCTTCTCGAAGGCCGCCGGCGAAATCTTTGCGGTATTGACCCGGAGACCGCCCGCCTTCGGCTCGCTGAAGCAGGCCAGGTAGCGGCTGTATTCTTCTTCGCCCAGAAGATCCTTCATCTGCCGGGTATATTCGGATGGGAGTTTGACCAACGCTGCGGCTCCTTCCTATGTTTCGGGGACAATTCCCCCTGAACGAATCATCGGGTAAAACGAATAAAGGGGGACCGCTGCTTCCTCCGGAAACAGCGGTCCGCCAAAAGTTCTCTTCTGTTTGTTATTCCGCCTTCGGGATATCCGGCTGGCCGTCCGCCTGGTCCGCATCTGGCTCTTCCGGCGTTTCCTCCTCCTCGGACGCCTGGATCTCCGGCTTCTGAATCTGTTCCGGCGGCACCAGTTCCCTGCGGTTCGAGGTCAGCACATCGTAGCTCTGCTGCAGCTGATCCATCATGGCGGCATATTTCTCCTTGATGTCCGTCATGCCGGTTCCGATCAGGTTCTGCGCATTCGCCAGCATCTCATCGGTATAGGAGACCGCGCCGGTCCGAAGCTCGTTGGCGTCGTCCACCGCCTTGTTCATGATCTCCTGCGCTCTCGCCGTGGCGTCCGAGATGATCTCATTGGCCTTGGTATAGGCGCGCTGAACAATCTCGGACTGGTTGGCCATCTCATTGGTCTGGACATTGGCCGCCGTGATGATGGCCTCTGCCTGGGCCCGCGCATCCTTTAAGATCGCGTCCTTGTTGCTCAGAATCCGCTGATATTTCTTGATCTCATCCGGAGTTCTGTGGCGGAGCTCCACCAGAAGCTCCTCCAGCTGTGCCTTGTCGACGATAATCTTCGTGCTGGAGAAGGGCTGAAGCTTGCAGCCGTCAATGTATTCCTCGATCTCCCCGATCAATTCCTCTATTCTGCTCATATTGGATCCCTCCGGATTCCTGTATTCACCGGGCTTAGATGTTCACCGGCTTCCCGAATGGCCGATATCTGTTCGGCTTTGCCTCCGAACTGCCGGTTTCTGTTCGGTATTTCTTCTGATAGGACCGTATGACCGATTCCGGTTCGATTTCCAGATCACCGCATTTTGTTCCGCCCGGCTGCAATCTTTGCGAACACGGCTTTTTCCACCTGCGGCGTCACAAACGCGGAGATGTCCCCGCCGAACCCCGCCACTTCCTTCACCGTGCTGGAGCTCAGATAGGCATATTCCAGGCTGGTGGTGAAAAAGATGGTATCCACCTCCGGGGCGATCTTCCGGTTGGTCTGAGACATCTGCAGCTCGTACTCAAAATCCGTCACTGCGCGCAGTCCCCGGACAATCAGATGGGCCCCGTGCTTTCTGGCGTGTTCCACCAGAAGGCCGTCAAAGGAATCCACCGTGACATTCGGCAGGTATGCCGTCTCCTCCCGCAGGAGCTGCACGCGCTCCTCCACCGTAAACAGCGGATTCTTGGCACTGTTGATCAGTACGGAGACGATGAGGCGGTCCGCCACCCTGCTGGCCCGCTCGATGATGTCCAGATGGCCCCGGGTCACCGGGTCAAAACTCCCCGGATAAATCGCTGTGGTCATAATTTCCTCCCTGTGCGGTCAAGACTTCCGGAAGGGAATCAAAGCCTCTGCCCGTCCGTCAGACCTTTTTCAGGAAATAATGCTTGTTCGTCTTGTATTCCTTGACCCGGACCATGGCAAACCCGCTGCCGGAAAAATCCAGCTCATCCTTCAGAGCGGCTTCGACGATGACCGTCGTATCCCCGGTCACCAGGCCGGAGCCGTTCAGTGCCAGAAGCACGGGCAGTTCCAGTCCCTGCCGGTAGGGAGGATCCATGAATACCATGTCAAACGGCGCCTGCCGGCCCTGCATCCGGGCGATCGCGGAGACCGCGTCCGTCTGGACGACTTCCGCCTGATCCGCCAGATGCGTGTGCATCAGGTTATCCCGGATACAGCCGACTGCGGTCCGGTCCTTGTCCACAAAGACCGCGTAAGCCGCACCCCGGCTGAGCGCCTCGATTCCGATCTGGCCGCTCCCGGCGAACAGATCCAGAAATCTGCAGCCGTACAGATCCGGCTGCAGGATATTGAACAGGGTTTCCTTGATTCTGTCCGTCGTCGGCCTCGTGTCGAGACCCGGCGGTGTCTTCAGCTCCAGTCTTCTAGCGCTTCCTGCAATCACACGCATAGATATTCTCCGTTCCCGTGTATTATATGCTCGCGCCGCCGCCCCGTCAACCCTGCGGGGGCAGCCGCGATCCGCCGTCAGTTCTCCGGGGAGAGGCCGTACAGTGCGGTGTATTTCTCCGTCAGATAGGTCAGATAATACGCCGGATTCAGCGGCTCGCCGGTCACCCGGATCAGCCAGTCCCGCGGCGTCAGAAGGGATGCGCAGGAGAAGGCATTTTTCTTGAGCCATGCCAGGATCCCGGAGAGGTCTCCCCGGTGAATCTGTCCCTCCACGTCCAGATCCTTCTTCATCGCGTGAAGGATCTGCGCGCCGTAGGCATTGCCCAGCGCATAAGACGGGAAGTACCCGAACATGCCGGTCCAGTGCACATCCTGCAGGCATCCCTCCCGGTCATCCGGCACCTCGACACCAAGGTATTCCCTGTACCTGCGGTTCCACTCCGCCGGGATCTGGTCCACGGACATCTCCCCGTTCATGAACTGCTTTTCCAGCTCATACCGCACGATGATGTGCAGGCAGTAGGTCAGTTCGTCCGAATCGCAGCGGTTGGTCCCGGGTGTCACAGCATTGATTCCCTCATAGAACTCTCGCTCCGTGATGTCGTCAAACCGTCCTGGGCAGGTTTCCCGGAGCTTCGGCAGGATGAAGGACGCAAACGCCTCGCTCCGCCCCACGATATTCTCATAGAACCGCGACATGCACTCGTGCATGCCGTCCGTCATCGCGTTGTCCGCATGGTTGCGGTACAGTTCCTCCGGCTCGTTCTGCATGAACAGCGCGTGTCCCCCTTCGTGCAGCGTGGTAAAGATGTTGGAGACGAAGCTGTTCTCATAGAAATGCGTCGTCACCCGCACATCCTTCGGGCCAAAATTCGTTGTAAACGGATGCTCCGTCGTCATGAAGACGAGAGAACTCGCGCGCAGCCCCTCCAGATCCAGCAGCAGGCGGGAGAACCGCTCCTGCTCCGGAATCGGCACCGGCCGGGAGAGAAAATCCGTGCGGATCTTCTTCCCGCTCTTTTGAATGCGGGACACCAGCGGGATGATCGTCTCCTTCAGCTGGCCGAAAAACGAATCCAGCATCGCCGAATCCACACCCTTCTCGTAATCGTCCAGGCAGGTGTCATAGCAGGTGCCCTTCTGCAGCGCGGGAGCGCGCAGGCTCATCTCCTGCCGCTTGAGCCGGATCAGATTTTCGAGGGTATCCCGGTACTCGGCAAAGGAATTGTCCCGCTTCGCCTTCAGCCAGGTTCCGTATGCCTGGTTGACCGCGCAGGACAGCTCATAGGAGAACTCCGGCGTCAGGCCGGCGTTTTTTTGAATCGCCTCGTAGTGTTTGTCGACCATGGTCTTCTGCACTGCGGTCAGGCCGGTGCTGTCCTGATGCAGCTGTGTGACCAGCTGAACATAGCGCGGATCATGGGTCAGGCCGAACAGTGCCTTGTCAATGACCGCCATATCTGCTCCCGCCTGGTCCAGCCCGTCCGGCGGCGCGCAGCACTCCTGGTCAAATGCAAGCTTGCCAAGCGTGCGGTTGTAAACGTCCATTTCATCCAGACGCGCATACAGTTCTTTCCGATTTTTCTCGTTTTCTTCTGCCGAAGCCATCCCGTATTCCTCCCTGTTTTCGATTCGTTTGTTCATTCCTGTGCGGCACCGTCCGGCCGCTGATCCGAAACGCCGTCCGCCGGCTGCCGGCTTTCTTCCTCCGGCAGCAATGCGCCGGTCAGGACAAACCCGGGGATCTCGCTGACAAGCATGGTCAGGAACGCCTGCGTATTGGCGCTTTCCGTCACGGCTTGAAATCCGATCAGAAGACTCCCCCGGCCGGCCGGCACAGCCAGGACAATCGGGATCTGAAAATCCGCCGCGGCCACCGCAGCCTGCGCCGGGATCTCCCTCCCCCAGCAGAGGGCTAGAACCGTCTGCCTGCGCGCGGACTTCCGGATCGCCCAGGACAGGACTGCGCATCCGCCGGAGAATCCGGCCAGATACTGTTTTCTCTGCGCGCAGAGAAATGAGAGCATCACAAGGATGTCTGTCTCTTCCCCGCCTGTCAGATCGACCGTCTCCGCGGTCTTTGGATTTTCCGAGAGCGGAAACGGCAGCGCCAGATCCGCCTGCAGACGTTTCCTGTACTGATATTCCCGGCTGATCCGCATGACGCCGGAGAGGAAACCCCTGTACGCATCGCGGAATTCCGCCGGGATTCCCTGCATCCGGTCCGCCAGGATCTGGTCTTCCCGCCCGGGCTGATAGACCGCATCCCCGGACGCCGATTTCGCCGCGGCAACCGCCGCGGAGCCTTCCATCCGCGCACAGAAGCTGTCCCGCATTTTCCAGTCCGCCGCGTCAATCATCCCTCTGGCTGTGTCCAGATCCATCCTTCAAACCTCCGAAAAATCCTGCTCTGCGGCAGCAAGGGGCGTTCCGGCCGCCTCCGCCGCATCCACCGCTTCCGCCGCCTGCTTTAAGACCGCCGCGTCGGTATATACATCCGCCAGACGGAATTCCAGGTCTCCGCTCTGGCGCTCGCCGAAGAAGTCCCCCGGGCCGCGGAGCTTCAGATCCTCGGAGGCGATGGCAAATCCGTCCCGGGTATCTGCCACAATCTTCAGCCGCTTCGCGGCGGCCTCCTCCCCCGATGTGTCGATGAAGACGCAGTAGGATTCCGCCGTTCCCCGTCCGACCCGGCCCCGCAGCTGGTGCAGCTGGGCCAGCCCGAACCGCCCGGCATCCTCAATGATCATCATGGTCGCGTTTGGCACATCCACGCCGACCTCAATGACGGTGGTCGAAACCAGCACCTGGATGCGGCCCGCGGCAAATTCCTCCATGGCCCGCTCCTTGTCCGGCTCCGGCATTTTCCCGTGCACCACCCCGACCCGGGCGCTCCCCTGCAGGAACTCCGCCAGTTTCTCCGCACAGGACAGAACATCCGTGCCCGGCATGTCGTCACTGGGCTCAATCATCGGGCAGATCACATAAGCCTGATGCCCGGCTTCCACCTGCCGGCGCAGAAAGTTCCAGGCCTTCGGCCGGTCCTTTGCGGGGATGACCGCGGAGTGGATCGGCGTCCGTCCCGCCGGGAGCTCGTCGATCAGGGAGATATCCAGGTCTCCGTACAGGATCAGCGCCAGCGACCGGGGGATCGGGGTGGCACTCATCACGAGGACATGGGGCGTCCGCCCCTTTTCGGTGAGGCGGCTGCGCTGTTTCACGCCGAACCGGTGCTGCTCGTCGGTGACCACCAGCGCCAGGTCATCGTAGGTCACCCGGTTCTGAAAGACCGCATGGGTGCCGACGATCAGATCGACCTCGTGGCTGCGGATCCGCTCCAGCGCCTCCTTCTTATCGGCGGGCGCCAGATGCCCGGTCAGAAGCACCGCGGACAGCGCCAGGCCGCTGTCCGCCAGGAGCTTTGTCAGTTTGCGGTAATGCTGCGCGGCCAGCACCTCGGTCGGCGCCATCAGGACGCTCTGGTAATGACAGAGCCCAGTCAGGATCATCGCCAGGAAGGCCACAATCGTCTTTCCGGAACCCACATCGCCCTGCACCATGCGGTGCATCATGCCGTCCCCGGTCAGGTCCGCCTCAATCTCCTTCCAGGTGCGCATCTGCGCGCCGGTCAGGCGGTAGGGAAGATTCTCCAGCAGCCGGTCGATCTCCGGCCGCGGTGTCAGCGCAAAATGGTTCTTCTCCCGCGCGAGCGCCTCTTTCATGTGGCGGACCGACGTCAGAAATCCCGCAAACTCCTCGAAGACCAGGCGCCGTCTGGCTTCCGGAAAGCACTCCGCGTCCTCCGGGAAATGGATCTGCCGCAGCGCCTCGTTCTTCTCCATCAGGCCGTACCGCGCCCGCAAGTCGTCCGGAAGTGTCTCCGGCAGTGTGACGCCCGCGTCAAAGACCAGCCGGATGTGCTTTGCGATGGCCTGCGCCGTGATGCCGGGTGTCAGGGTATACACCGGCTGCAGGGTCTTTGTCTTCTGTTCGTAGGCCTCCACGGAAAAAATCTTCGGCTGGGTCAGGACTCTCCGGCTCCCCCGCGCGGACAGCCTTCCCCGCAGCACGATCTCCTCCCCCGTGCGGACAGCCCCGCGGATCCAGTCCGCCCGAAACCACATGGCGGACATCCGGCCGCCCTCCCGGTCCGTCAGCGTCACCGTGACAAAGGGCACCCGGCTGCTCCGCACAACGACAGGGGCTGAAACAGGAACGACCCGGACGGCCGCAAAGTCCCGCTCTGCAGCCTCCCGGATCGTGATGGGTTCCTCGTACTTTTCATAGGCGCGCGGATAATTGTTCAGCAGATCAGATACGGTGACGATGCCGAGTTTCTCATACAGGGCCGCCGTTTTGACACCGACGCCCGGAATCACCGTGATGGAATCCTCCGCCCGCATTCTCTCCTCGCTTATTCCACAGATACAATATAGTAATAAATCGGCTGACCGCCGTTGTTGACCTCGATCTCCACGCCCGGGAGTTCCTCCGAGAGGCGCTTGGTCAGCTCGTTCACCATCTCTTCGGTGATATCGCTGCCATAGTAGATGCTGACGATCTCGGAATCTGCGTCCGCAAGCTTCTGCACGGTCTGCGCCGCCACCTCCGTGAGGTCCTGCCCATCCGCCAGGATGTGCTTACCGTCCAGGCCGATGTAGTCATCCTTGTGCACTTCCACGCCGTCAATCACCGTATCGCGCACCGCGTAGGTGATCTGCCCGCATTTCACGGTGCTGATGGCATCCGCCATGGCCGCCGCATTCTCCTCCATCGAGTTCTCCGGCGCAAAATTGATCATCGCCGTGAC
Source organism: uncultured Lachnospiraceae bacterium (assembly GCA_900315495.1). GTDB lineage: Bacteria > Bacillota > Clostridia > Lachnospirales > Lachnospiraceae > Anthropogastromicrobium. The sequence continues at coordinate 78,321 of OMZJ01000008.1, read as the reverse complement.
GCCCTGCGGGATATTCTTGGTCGGAATCACATAGACCGCGCAGTCCTTCGTCAGATCCTTCGCCTGGCTCGCCGCCAGGATGATGTTGGAGTTGTTGGGCAGGATGAAGACATTCTTCGCCCACACCTTGTCGATGGCGCAGAGCATGTCATCCGTGCTCGGATTCATCGTCTGTCCGCCCTCGATCACAACATCCACACCGAGGCTCTTGAAGATCTCGCTGAGCCCCTTGCCGCAGGACACGCTGATGAAGCCGTACTCCTTGCGCTCCCCGCGGGACTCTTCCTTCGGCGCCTCCGCCTCGGCCGCCTTCTTCTCGGACTCGATAGCCGCCTTCAGGCGTTCAACATCCGCATGGACCTCCACCAGCGTCAGATCCCGGAGATTGCTCACGCGCACATCCGTGATCTGCCCGTCCGCAGTCGCCTTCTGCAGCGCGGCGCCGGGGTCATTGGTATGAACATGCACTCGGATGCCGTTCTCCGCGATGACAGCAGCGCCCTCGCCGATCTGGTTGTAATACTCGGAAAGCGCCCTTGCCTCTTCCACCGAGGCGCCGCCTGCCGACTTGAACAGGAACTCCACGCTGTAGCCGAAGCGGATCTCGTCCTGCGGCTCCTGCGCGCGGGAGCCCTCCCCTGCGGCGCCGGCTGCGATCTGCACGGATTCGGGCGCCGGAACAACCTCTTCGCCCAGGTACCCGGCCATTGCCCCCTTGAGCACCTGCATCAGGCCCTGCCCGCCGGAATCGACCACGCCCGCCTGCTTCAGGACCGGAAGAAGATCCGGCGTCGTCGCCAGCACCCGGTCGCCCTCCTCAATGAGGGTCTTCATGAAGGTCTCCAGGTCCATGTCCTGGCCGGCAAGCGCCTGTGCCTTGTCCGACAGGCCTCTCGCCACGGTGAGGATGGTGCCTTCCTTCGGCTTCATGACCGCCTTGTAGGCCGTCTCTGTCGCGCGTACCAGGGCGGAGGTCAGGATTGGGATGTCAAGCTCGTCGTACTGCCGGATCTCCTTCGTGAAACCGCGGAACAGCTGTGAGAGAATGACGCCGGAATTTCCCCGTGCGCCGCGGAGGGAGCCGGAGGAAATCGCCTTGCACAGATCGCCCATGGCCGGCTCCTCGGGAAGTGCCGTGACTTCCTTGGCAGCGGACAGGATGGTCAGTGTCATGTTGGTGCCGGTATCGCCGTCCGGTACCGGGAATACATTCAGGGTATTGATCCATTCTTTATTTACTTCCAGCCCGGCTGCCGCAGAGAGGAACATTTTTCGCAGCAGTGCTGAATTTATTGAATTCTCAGCCAAAACTCGGCCCTCCTTACGCAGTCCTGCGTCAGTCGATCACACGGACGCCTTCCACGTACATGTTGATTTTTTCCACCGGGATCCCGGTAAGCTCCTCGATCCGGTACTTGACGGTGTCGCACAGGTTGCGGTAAACCGCCTGGATGCTGACGCCATACGAGACGATGACATGGAAATCGATCGAAAGCTTGTTGTCCTGCAGTGTCACACTGACGCCCTTGGTCAAACTGTCTCTTCCGAGGAGGTATGCGAGCCCATCCTTCATGCTGACGGAAGCCATGCCGACGATTCCGAAGCACTCGACTGCCATGGAACCCGCATACTTGGCAATGACATCCGTATCAATGGTGACCTGACCAATCGGATTTGAGATATGTCCTTTCATAGATTGCTACCTCCGCTCTTCCTGCTCCGCAGCGCAACCAGTATTCCATACAATACTGCCGTTCTTTCCGGCAGACGAAATCGAAACCACAAACACATTTATTATAGAATCCAGGTTGTTTTCTGTCAACGGCGATCGCCCCTGGCCGCAGGGGCATACTCCGCAGGTACGTCCGCAGAATGCCAAAGGTCAGCTCAGGCCACTGCCCACAGGGAGGACACCGCAATGCAGAAGCACCGGCTGTCCGAAAAGTGCCCCCCGCCGCAGGATAACACTCCGGGCAGCTGCGGGAGAAAAAAAGTACAGAAAAAAAGCCGCCTCGCGAAGAGACGGCTTTTTCAACCCTGAGATGATTTCAGGCTCTTTCGACTTTTCCGGAACGCAGGCAGGAAGTACAAACATACATCCTCTTGGCGGCACCGTTCTGCTTCACCATTACGGACTTGACGTTCGCTTTCCAGACAGCGTTGGATCTTCTATGAGAATGGCTGACGTTGTTGCCGAAAAGAGCGGCTTTCTGACAGATCTCACACTTTGCCATGTATGACACCTCCTTACGCATGGATTGCCCTAGGGCTCACAGGGGAACACTATACCAGAGTTCCAGACAAATTGCAAGTCATTTTTCGAATGTTTTCCGGACCTTCCAGGGACCTTTGTGTTTCAGACGTTATCTGGCTTCTTTTTCAGAAGCCCTGTTGCTTCCGGAGCTGCTTCCCTTCGTGCCTGTGCTGCTGCCCTTCTGCTTCTTTGTGTCCGGATGCAGCACGCCGTCCACCGCCTGATCCACCGCGGGGTCGGATGCCCGGCCCTTGGTGAAGCGGTTGACCAGATCCGGCACCATGTCGACGATCTTGGACGTGACATCCTGGTTCTTGATGTTCACGACCTTCGTCATCCCGTTCTGGATGATCAGGACCGCGCAGGGGGAAACCGAGGCGCCCATTCCGCCGGCGGAATTGTTCTTCTTCTCGCTGGAGAACGCACCGGCGCCGACACCGAATTTCATGTCGACCAGAGGCAGGATCACCGCATCCCCCACCACAACCGGCTCCCCGATGACGGTCTTTGAGCTGACGATTCCCTCCAGCCCGTTTAACAGGGAGGATACAGAGTTCCCGAAGCTGTTCTTCTCATCTGCCATCGCTGAATTCCTTTCTCGCCTCTGCGATCAGGTTCCTGAGTCTTCTGTCTGTCAGAAGAAGGAAAATCCAAAACAGGATCACACCGACAATCACCCTGCCGGAAACATCCGCCGTGCCTTCCAGCACGGCATTGTCAAAGTCCGGTGTCACATCGAGATTTCCCCGGAACACCGGATAGACGGCCGCAAGAATTGCCAGGACCTGTCCGGTTTCGGCCGGATCCCCGAGGCCGAAACGAAGCCGGATCTTTCCCTTCCGCGGGAAAATGTCGCGGAGGATGCCCTTGACAGCCCGGAGCACTCTGCGGCGGGAGGGCGCCATCTCTTCCCCGAACAGCATCCGGATCAGGCGGACAATGATACCCGCCTTCCCGCCGCCGGGTGACGTCTCCATGCCTTTTTCCTCCGGCGGGTTTCCTCCGTCGGAGACCTTCCGCCGGAAGACACTCCGCAGACCCGGTTTTCCGTGGTTTTTCTCCCTCGGGGACCGGCTCCCCGTGTCTGTCTTTCTGCTGATTCTCTCCGGAGAAGACAAATTTTCGCAGGATTCCTTCGGAGAGGATGGATTCTCGCAGTTTTGTCCCGAAGATGGCCGGTTCCCGAAGGGTTTCTCCGGAGACGGCTGATTCCCGCGCGAACCGCGCCCCTCCGGCTGTTTCTCCCAGTCATCGACGGATGCGTCCGAAATCACCTGGTCCAGTTCCGCGCGGTCGCGGTCATCCGACGGATGCTCTGCCATGGCGTGAGGCGATGCCGCTTGCTGGGGGACCTTTGCTCGCTTCCCGTGTTTTTCGCGATGACCCGGATGGAAAAATAGAAAGCGGAAACCGTCCGGCTGTTCCCCCGAATTCTCAGAATCTCCGGGAGGGCCGTACCGGTACCGGTAGCTGACTGCCCCGAAGAGCCATGACAATTCGGCGGTGATCCGGACCGGCCCTGGAGGATCCGCCTTCCGGTCCGGGATGTCCGCCCGCAGTCTGTAGCGCACGGGAACCGCGAGAACCAAAATGATCAGAAGCAGGACAATGCCGAGGAGGATCAGGAGAATCCATCCGATGGTTTTCAGGACGGTCAGAAGGACAGTCAATACAATCACGTTCTGTCCTCCCCAAACCAGGTCCGGACATCAAATCCCCCGGTCTCGTGAAACACCCGGTCGACGATCTTCGCGGAGAGATCCCGGGCGCCGGCCCGGGACCCGGCGACGCCGATCACCGTGGTCGTGCGGTACATCTTCCGGTTTCGGTGCGCTTCCTCGGCTGAAATGAACGCAAAAAGGCCCCGGAAAGGATGATCTGTCTCGTCCGGAAGGATCAGATACCACAACCCCTTCGGAATCCGGTGATGCCGGATTCCGAAGGCCAGCCGATCCTTCCTTTTCTCCGTTTCCCCGGACCAGAATGCGTTCCTGCTCAATCTCATTTGTCTTACAGAAGTCCCTCGATAATTTCGATGCAGCCCAGTTTCTCCGCCTCATCCGAGCAGGAAGCCAGCGAAGATTCCATCCATTTCTGCAGCTCGCTCAGGTTTTCAAAGCGCTTCGGGAAGATGGACACGACACGGGCCATCAGCGCCCGGCTGCGCATCTTCGTGCTGCCCTGCAGGGTTCCTATGAGTTCCGGAATCAGTTTCCCGATCTCATCGTCCAGATACGCCCGGTCTGCCGCATCGTGCTCCGCCGGGAAACGCTCCGGAAGATCCGCAAAGGCGCTGTCCGACAGGAGAAATTCGACCCTGCGGCCGGTCAGATAGGCGTCCTGCAGGCCTGCCGCGCAGATTTCCGCGCTGTAGACCTCCGCAAACTCATCAAACACCGCGCCGGCCTTCTCAAAGCCCATCCGGGCTTCCTCCTCCGCGCCTTCCAGCACGTCCAGGCCCTCCAGATTCTCCAGGCTCTCCGGCTCAACCACGTGTTCCAGAATGTTCCGGAGAAGCGCCACGGTTTTCTCTGACGCCGGGCGGAGAACCGCCGCGCAAAGGTCATCAATGACTTCCTGCAGCATCAGCGTCAGGTCCATCTGGCCGTTGAGTTCATCCATCCCCCGTTTCAGGAGGTCCGCCTGTTCATGATACCGGGAAGCGGTCCACGACGCCGCGCCGGAGCCGTCCATCTGGCGGAGGATCCCCGCAAGGCGCGGGAACGCGGACTCCATCCCCCGGGGCGCTTCCAGCACCGCCGTCTGCCGCACCAGGTCGATCCGGTTTCGCACATCGGCCTTTTCCTGGCCCTCATCCATGCGGATGCCATCCGCCACCATCTGGAAGAAACGTCCCCGCGTCAGACGGACCGGGAACTGCCCGCAGATTGCCGTCACGGTCGACTGCCGCACCGACGCGTCCTGCATCGCCAGAAGCCGCTCCGTGATCTTTTCCGCCTCGGCAGCATCCGTGTAATCCGCGGGAAGCGTCCTTCCGGAATAGCGGTGCTCCACGCGGTTGATCATGTACTCCTCCAGGAGAAAGCGCTCGGAGAAGGCGTCCAGGCACCGGCTCAGTGCCAGATTCTGTTCCCGGAGGGCCAGAACCGCCTCTTCGGAAACTTCCTTTCCGGCCGCATAGTCCGCCGCCTTTTCCAGCACCTTTTCCGAGACGGAAAGGGTATCATCCGCAGGCGACACGGCATCCGTCTCCTCGCTGCGCACCATCTGCAGCCAGGAAATCAGGTTGAGCGGAAGGCGGACAGCCGCCACTGCGGCCCCGGCGGACACCAGGGAATCCGCTGCCTGCCCCAGTGCCGCGGCATCCGGAATCCTTCCGTTTCTGTGCGATTTACTCATCTTTGAGAACCTCTTTATTCTTCCAGAGATAATCCACCAGCGAAATCACGGTGAGCGCCAGCGCAATCCACATCAGCAGGTTGCCGACGAAGACAAATCCCGCGTTGATGTCCAGAATCTTGAAGCAGACCATCACCATCTGGAACACGGTCTTGGCCTTGCCCCACGGGCCGGCCGCAATGACCTTGCCCTGCTCTGCCGCGATCAGGCGGAAGCCGCTGATGATAAACTCACGGGCGACGATCACAATCACGACCAGCGCCGGCATCCGGCCGTCCGCCGCAAAAACGATCATGGCCGAGCACACCAACAGCTTGTCGGCCAGAGGGTCCATGAACTTTCCGAAATTCGTGACCAGGTTGTACTTTCGGGCAATGGTCCCGTCCGCCTTGTCTGTCAGGGAGGCCGCGCCGAAAATCAGAAACGCGACCCACTTCGCCCAGATTTCACCGGGGAAGGCCAGCTCGAAGAGCAGAAAGAACGGGATCATGAACACCCGCAGCATGGTAAGCTTATTCGGCAGATTCAGATTCTTCATCGAAAATTTCTCCTGTCAGATCATACTGGTCGGACCCGGTGACGCTGACCTTCACAAACGTGCCGCTCATCAGATCCGCGTCCGTGCGGACAAAGATCATGCCGTCCACATCCGGTGCATCCATGTAGGTGCGCCCGACGCAGACGTGTTCGTCCGGAAGACGTCCCTCAATCATCACGGTAAAAAGATTGCCCACGCAGGCTTCCTCCACAGACGCGGAGATCTCCTGCTGCAGCGCCATGATGCGGTCCCGCCGTTCATTGGCAACGTCCGCGGGGACCTGGTCCGGCATCTCAGCCGCAGGAGTTCCCTCCTCCCTGGAGTAGGCGAATACGCCCAGGCGCTCAAAGGCCATCTCATCCACAAACCGGTACAGCGTCTCGAAATCCTCCTCGGTTTCCCCGGGGAATCCCGTCATCAGGGTGGTCCGGATCACAATGTCCGGGATCTCCTCCCGCAGCTTCCCAACGATGCGGCGGATGGACGCCTCGTCCGTCTTCCGGCCCATCTTTTTCAGGATCCGGTCGGAGGCGTGCTGAATCGGCACGTCCAGATAGTGGCAGACCTTCGGCTCATCGCGGATGACATTGATCAGTTCATCCGTGATTTCTTCCGGATAACAGTAGAGCACCCGGATCCAGGCAATCCCGGGGATCCGGGCAAGCCTGCGGATCAGTTCGGGCAGCATCTTGCGGCCATACAGATCCGTCCCGTAGAGCGTCGTCTCCTGTGCCACCAGGATCAGCTCCCGGACGCCCTTGTCCGCCAGCTCCCGGGCTTCTTTCTCCAGCTGTTCCATCGGAACACTGCGGTAGGGCCCGCGGACCGACGGAATCACGCAGTAGGTGCACCGCTTGCTGCACCCCTCCGCAATTTTCAGGTAGCTGTAGCTTCCGCCAGTCGTCAGGATGCGCTTCGTCTGATCGGTATAGAACCGGTTGTTCGGAAGGAACTCCTCCCGCTTCTCCTTTGTCCCGGCGAAGACGGAATCCAGCGTATCCGCAATCTCCTGCCAGCCGGAGATGCCCAGCACCGCGTCCACCTCGGGCATGTCCGCCAGGACCTCGCTGCGGTAGCGCTCGGACAGGCACCCGGTCACAATCAGTGCCTTCAGGCGGCCGGTTTTCTTCCGGCTGCCCAGCTCGATGATATTGCTGATGCTCTCTTCCTTGGCGTCGCCGATGAAGCAGCAGCTGTTGACCACCGCCGCATCCGCCTCATCCGCGTCGTCCGTAAATCCGTATCCCCTCTCGGCGAGAAGGGCCATCATCTTCTCGGTGTCCACCCGGTTCTTGTCACAGCCGAGCGAGACAAAAAGTACCTGCGGTGTTCTGTTTGTCCCCATTATTCGTCGTCCGAATCCGCTCCGTCCAGATCGACCTCGTCGTCCGACGTCTCCGCACCGGAATCGCTGCTGTAATCGTCCTCGGTGCCCGTGCGGTCGGTGTCATCCACCGCCACCGCGTCCGAAGAATCGTCGAAGGTGAGGTTGCTGACATTCTCCATCAGCGTCTTCAGGTGCTCACTGATGTCGTCCACGCCCTCTTCCACGACCGTGACCTTTTTCTGCGCGATCTCGTCCACGGCGATGGACAGCGGCTTGGCCCCCGGCTTCTCATCCACCAGAGGCTCCGCCCCGGCGATGATCTGTCTCGCGCGCTTGGCCGCGGCAATCACCAGGGAATAACGGCTGTCAATGTGCGGCGTTCCGTTCTCCTCCGCCTCGTCATTCATGATTTTCAGAAGTTCCACATAGGATGGATGAATCATTCGTTTTCCTCCCTCTCGAGTTGTTTGAGTCCCCCGCGGATCGAACCGATCAGTTCGGCGGAATGAGATGCCCGCAGTCTCTGTGCCTGCATCAGCGCATCCAGCTGCCGGATGCAGGTCTGCAGATCGTCATTGACGACAATGTAATCGTACTGGTCCATGTACCGTCCTTCCTCGACGGCACGGCGGAGCCTCTTGTGAATCTCCTCCGCCGTCTCGGTCCCGCGCCCGACCAGCCTGCGGCGCAGTTCCTCCACCGAAGGCGGTGTGATAAAGATCAGCGTGGTATCCGGATAGATTTTCTTCACCTGCATGGCTCCCTGCAGTTCAATCTCCAGAATCACATTCTTACCGGCGGCCAGGCTTTCCTCGACGAATTTCTTCGGCGTGCCGTATCCGTGATCGGCATAGATGGCATGCTCAAGGAAAAAGCCCTCCTCCGCGCGCTTCCGGAATTCGTCATGGGAGATATAATAATAGGAAACTCCCTCGACTTCCCCGGGGCGCGGCTTCCGGCTTGTGCAGGATACGGAAAGCGCATACCGGTCCGGCCGGCTGCGGAACCATTCCATCACCGTTCCCTTGCCGGATCCCGAAAAGCCCGAGACCACAAACAGACATCCCCTCTTACTGTTCTCCACTTTCCTCCTCCTCTTCCGGCAGCGCATCCGCGCTGTCGGTACGGAGCCTTCCTGTGACCGTCTCAGGCGTCAGCGCCGAAAGGATCACCTGACCGTTCATCGCGGTCAGAATCGTCTTCGTCTTCCGACCCTGCGTACAGTCCACCAGGATGTTGCTCTCCCTGGCCCGGCTGATCAGCCGTCTCGCCGGCGCGGAATCCGCCCGGCCGATGGCGACGATGAGATCCGAATTGACAAAATTACCAAAGCCGATATTAATAAACATGGATTTCACTCGATGTTCTGGACCTGCTCGCGGATTTTTTCAATCTCCGTCTTCATGCCGATGGCCAGATCCGCCAGGCTGCTGTCGTTGGCCTTGGCCAGGGCGGTGTTTGCCTCGCGGTTCATCTCCTGCGCCAGAAAATCGAGCTTTCTGCCGACGGCCCCGCCCTGGTCCAGCGCTTCCTTCATGTGGCGGATGTGGGTGCCGAGCCGGACGATCTCCTCATCCACACAGACCCGGTCTGCGTACAGCGCCGCCTCCGTCAGGATCCGCTCCTGATCCAGCGGGACGCCGGAGAGCACCTCCTGCATCCGGACGGTGATTCGCTTCCGGTAGTCTTCCACCACGCCGGGGGCGCGCTGCTGCGCTTCCTCCCGCATGACTTCCAGGCCGGTGAGCTTCTGCTGCAGATCCTCCGCCAGCTTTCCGCCCTCCGTCTGCCGCGCCTCGATCAGGTTTTCCACCGCTCTCTTCACCGTGTCCATCAGGGCCTCGTGATAGCGGGAATCATCCGCATCTCCGGTGCCAGTCGTCAGAACATCCGGCATCGCGGCAACGCGGCTTGCGGTGCAGTCATCCGGAATGCCGAACTCGACACTCATCTCGCGCAGGTACCGGACATAGGAAGCCGCCAGTGCGCGGTTGTACCGGAGCGTGCCGGTGACCGCCTCCTCCTCCAGCGTGACCGCCAGATCCACCTTGCCGCGGGTCAGCATGTCCCGCAGGAGCTGATGGACTTCCGGGTCAAAGGCTGCAAAATTGCGCGGCATCCGGACCGAAAGGTCCAGGTATCTGTGATTTACGGACTTGATTTCCGCCGTGATGCGAAATCCCTCTCCGGACCCCTCCGCACGGCCGAATCCCGTCATGCTGCTGATCATCTGCTTCCTCCATCCCGGGGACCGCCCCCGGTTTCTGCTGATTCCATACCGGCGGGCAGCCGGCATATCATCCAGTTATTATAATTCCGAGAACTTTTGACGTCAAGAACATCCGGTGGTATACTTTGCCGTAACGGTTTGCTCTTCACCCACAGAAAGATCAGACAAATGGCGCTTCACAATCCTATCAAAAGAGGCGGTATCTTCGGACGGAGCAGGCGGAAGACATCGGATCGTCTGCACAGGAACGGGCCCTCCGTCCCACAGAAGCAGACGAAACGGATGTGAAAACACAACAGGCGAGTGCCTGTATGGAAAGGATATTTTTATGGCATATGACGGGATTGTAACGGCCGCGGTAGCCGCGGAGCTGAACGACAAACTTTATGACGGCAGAATCGCCCGGGTTTCCCAGCCTGAGGAGGATGAAATCATCCTGACCGTCAAGAGCCGGCAGGGCACCTTCCGGCTTCTGCTCTCGGCCAGTGCCAGTCTTCCCCTGGTGCACCTGACCGAGCAGAATCCCCCCAGTCCCCTGACCGCACCCAATTTCTGCATGCTGCTCCGCAAGCAGATCGGAAATGCCCATATTCTGCGGATCAGCCAGCCCGGCCTGGAGCGCGTGATCTCCATTGAAATGGAGCACTACGATGAGATGGGCGACCTGAAAAAATGCGTTCTCAACACCGAAATCATGGGGAAGTACAGCAACATCATCCTTGTCTCGGAGGCCGGCACCATCGTCGACAGCATCCGCCATGTCAGTTCCTCCATGAGTTCCGTCCGCGAGGTTCTGCCCGGGCGCCGCTACTTTATCCCGAACACCCAGGAGAAGAAAAATCCGCTGTCCGCGGACCGGGACGGCGTCTGCGCCGTTCTCTGCGGGGAAGCGCCCGCCGCGTCAGCCCTCTCCTCCTCCTTCACGGGAATCAGCCGCGTCTCCGCCGGGGAAATCGTCACCCGCGCCGGCGTCGATCCGGATGCCCGATGCAGTGCGCTCTCTGACCGTGAAAAAGAAAAGACTGCGGACGCCTTCCTGCAGGTCATGGAGGACGTGCAGGAAGGCCGGTTCTTCCCCTGCACCGCGGTGAAGGACGGCCAGCCGGTGGAATTTGCAGCAATCCGCCTCACGGGCTGGACCGACTGCACCCTCGTCCCGGGGGATTCCATCAGCACCGTCATTGAGCACTTCTACGCCGAGAGGGCACAGGCCGCCCGCATGCGGGAAAAATCCACCACGCTCCGCCGGCAGGTGTCCAACCTGATCGAGCGGTCCGCCAAAAAACTGGATCTGCAGGAAAAGCAGCTGAAGGACACCGAAAAGCGCGACCGGTACCGCCTGTACGGTGAGCTGCTCAACACCTACGGCTACGATATTCCCGCCGGATCACGGGAAGCCGTCGTCAACAACTATTACACCGGTCAGGATGTTCGGATTCCCCTGGATGCCACCCTCACTCCGGTGGAAAATGCGCAGAAGTACTTTGACCGCTACGGAAAGCTGAAGCGCACCAACGAAGCGCTGACCGGACTGACCGTTCAGACTGCGGAGGAGCTGGACCATCTGCGCTCCGTCTCCGCCTCCATTGACCTGGCGGAAAGCGAGGCGGACCTGTCGGATATCCGCCGGGAGCTCACCGAATGCGGGTACCTTCGGCCGGAAAGACAGGGGAAACGCCGCAAACCCGCCCCCCGCAGGAATCCGCCCTACCACTTCCGCTCCTCCGACGGCTTTGACATCTATGTCGGCCGGAACAACCTGCAGAATGACGAGCTGACATTCCATTTTGCCCAGGGGAACGACATCTGGATGCACATCAAGAAGGCCCACGGCTCCCACGTGATCATCCAGACCGGAGGAAGAGACGTGCCCGACCGCACGTACGAGGAGGCCGGCGCGCTGGCTGTCCGCTACTCGGAAGCGCGCGCCACCGGCCGGGGGGAGGTCGATTATATCCAGCGGAAATTCGTGAAAAAGCCGGCCGGCGCCAAGCCAGGGTTTGTCATCTACCACACCAATTATTCGCTGATGGCAGACGCCGGCCTTGTCAAAGACTGGATGCCGGTCGACTGACAGATCCCAATCAAACGTGAACAGGGTGCTGGAAATCCCCTCCGGGATTTCCAGCACCCTGTCTTTTTTATCGTAAGGTTCTCAGACAAGTCTGTCATCGCACATCCGATGTTCGGTCCGCCTGTCTGTTCTGCCTGGCCGGGCAGGACACCTTATTTCTCTGTCGAACCGATCTCCTCTCCGGCGGATTTCTCCGCAGGCAGATTACCGGAGTCTCCGGCAGGCTGCTCACCTGCAGCAAAGCCTTCGGCGGAAGAAGCGGTATCCACCGAATCTGCCCCGGAGCCATCCTCCGCGGGGACTTCGGAAGCATCCGCGTCAGCGCTCTCCTCTGCCGTTTCCGCGGATTCCTCCGCTTTCTTTGCAAAGGCGGCACCGAGGCCAAGCTCCCTGCGCTTCTTGATGCGCTCCTCCCGGTCCTTCAGGCTTTTGATGCGCTTCTCGTTCTCCTCCTGCTCTTTCTTCAGCTTCTCCTGCTCCTGCATCTCGCGGGCCAGCTCCTCGCGGATCTGCTCCTCCGCAATCACTTCGTCGTAGAGCGTCTCGTACTGGCGGGCGGAAGCCTCCCAGGAGAAGTCCTGCTGCATGGCGCGGACCACCATGGCGTTCCACGCAAACCGGGAATCCCGGTAGACGCGCTTTGCGTAGCGGATGATGTCCAGCATCTCATGGGCGTTATAGTTGGCAAAGGAGAAGCCGGTACCGGTTCCGTCCACCTCGTTGTAGGGCTTCACCGTGTCGCGCAGGCCGCCGGTTTCGCGCACGATGGGCAGAGTGCCGTAGCGCAGCGCCATCAGCTGGCTCAGGCCGCAGGGCTCAAACAGCGACGGCATCAGGAATGCATCGCAGGCCGCGTAAATGCGGTGGGAAAGCGGCTCGGAATAGAAGATATTGGCCGATACACGGCCCGGATACCGGTCCGCGATGGTGCGGAACATGTTCTGGTAGCGCCACTCGCCGGTTCCCAGGACCACCAGCTGCACGTCGTCCGACGCGATCTGGTCGAGCACGCACTCGATCAGGTCAAAGCCCTTCTGGTCCGTCAGGCGGGAGACAATGCCGATCATGAAGACGTCCGGCTTCTGCTCCAGACCAAGCTCCTGCTGCAGCGCCGCCTTGTTTTTTGCCTTGCCCTCCTGTACACCATCCACGTCATAATTTGCCGCGATATCCTTGTCCGTCGCCGGATTGTAGATCTCGTAGTCGATGCCGTTCAGGATGCCGGAGAGATCGGAGGATTTGGCGCGCAAAAGCCCGTCCAGGCCCTCGCCGTAAAACGGCATTTTAATCTCCTCCGCATAGCTGCGACTGACCGTCGTGATCCGGTCGGCGTAGACCAGGCCGCCCTTGAGCATGTTGCCGTTTCCGTAAGCCTCCAGCTTGTCGGAGGTGAAATAATAATCCGACAGGCCGGACATGTTCTTCATGGTGTCCACGTTCCAGACGCCCTGGAACTTCAGGTTGTGGATCGTAAAGATGGTCTTGATTCCCCAGAAGAAGGGATCCGCCTGGAAGCTATCGTTCAGATATACCGGGATCAGGCCCGTCTGCCAGTCATGGCAGTGGATGATATCCGGCTTGAAGTGGATCTGCGGAAGGATGGAGAGCACCATCTTATCGAAGAAGCAGAACTTCTCGATGTCCTCGTACATGTTTCCGTACGGCCACGGTCCGCCGAAATAGAACTCGCTGTCCACAAAATAGAAATGAACGCCCTGATACTCCATCTCGAGGATGCCGACGTACTGGTTGCGCCAGCAGAAATCCGTGTAGAAATGCGTGACATACTTCATCTGCGCGCGCAGCGACTCTTTGATGCAGAGGTACTTCGGCATGATAACGCGGACGTCATATTCCGACTTGTTGAAATATTTCGGCAGGGAACCGACGACATCCGCCAGACCACCTGTCTTGATAAACGGCACACATTCCGAAGCCGCAAAGAGTATTTTCTTCATTTCTTTCCCTCCTCCGATAGAACAGAGCTGTCCGCACCCGCATGTTAAAATTGATCTGCGACACACTGCGTCAGCAGGATGATCAGTTTCCGGCTGGAAAGCCTGCCCTGCATGACACGGCCCGTCATCTCTTCAAACAGCCGGCGGTTCTCCGGCCGGTCTGTCCCACAGGCCTGGCCGGCAGCAATCCGAATGCCTTTCTCCACCGCGGACCGGCTCGTCCCGTACTCCTCCGCAATCTGGGAATACAGAATCTTGTTGATCGAACAGAGCAGCTCACGCTGTCCGGCACACCGAAGCACCGCATCGCAGAGAAAGTTCCAGCCGCCGGAGCCGTATGGAATGCCAAGAACCCCCAGGAGCTCTTCCAGATACTCCCTCTGCGCCCGGCGCACCAGGATCTCTGCGCTCTCCGGGTCAGCCGAAGGATTCAGGCTGCGCAGCAGGCTGCTGCAGACAGACCGCACCACGGGATTTCCGCGGCTGTCTTCGGGCAGTTCACCCCGTCTTTCATTGTAATTATAGAACAATAAAGATTCACGCACAAGCTCTGATTCCGTCATTTTTGCGGGTTCCGCTGCCGTTTTCCCGGCTTTTTTCCGGTACATCGGAAGATAGATAAAACGCGGCGCCTTCCCGCCAGAAATCGAGCGCACCGACTGAATCAAGATTGCCGATTCGCTGAACGTGAGGGTCTCATCGATCAGAAAAATGTCCGGGCGGGACATCAGTGCCAGCACGCAGGCATCCGCCAGGTTTGACACATTGCCGACATACACACAGTGTTCTCTCTCCGCTGTCTCTCTTACTCTCTCGCCTGTCCCCGGGAAACAGGAGGACGCAATCTTTACCAGGACCATATTTTTTCATTGTTCTCTCCTTCAGATATTTCCGGTACTTCCCGGAATTCCTCGGCTGTATGTTCCCGGTGCCTGTCGCTCCGGCTTTCGGAGAACCGCGGCATTCCGCCGCACTGCTCTCCCGCATCCGTTCTTCCGCGGTTTCTCCGCGGTGCTCTGTCTTCTGCCGTATCTTCCACGGCCGGCCCCGCTCAGGGTTTTCCGGCCGGCTGGTCTTTCTTGTCTTCTCCGGATTTCTCCGCCAGTTCCTTCATCTCCCGCGCGTTGTCCAGAACGCGCTCCGTGATCTCGGTTCCGCCCAGAAGACGGGCCAGCTCGCGGATGCTCTCCTCCCGGTTCAGACGCCGGATGTGGGTTGCCGTGAGTCCGTCTTCCGTTCTCTTTTCAATGTAAAAATGCGTGTCCGCCATCGCGACGATCTGCGGAAGGTGGCTGATGCAGATCACCTGGGATGAGCCGGCGATTTTTTTGAGCTTCTTTCCGACTCTCTGGGCGGTTCTGCCGCTGATGCCGGCGTCAATCTCATCAAAGATCAGGGTCTCCGTCTCCTCCTTTCCGGCCAGCACGGACTTGACCGCCAGCATGATGCGCGAGAGCTCTCCGCCGGAAGCCACATCCGCCAGCGGCCGAAGACTCTCCCCCGTGTTCATGGAAACCAGAAACTCCGCCGTGTCACAGCCGTTCTCCTTCAGGGCACCGGAGGAATCCATGCGGATGGCAAAATGCACCTGCGAAAAATTGAGTTCCTGCACCGCCCGTTCAATTTCCTCCCCCAGGGCGGCTGCCGCTTTTTCCCTGGCCGCGCTCAAAAGCGCCGCGGTCTGCTCCGCCTCCCGCAGCGCTCTCTCTGCCTTCTTCTTCCACTGGTCCCGCAGTTTTTCCATGTTGGTGAGGGTTTCCAGCTCGCCGGTCTTCCGCGCCAGAAGATCCAGCAGTTCCTTCTCACCGCACCCGTATTTCTGCATCAGGTGCCGGATCTGGTCCAGGCGCTCCGAGATCCGCTCCATCTGCTCCGCATCGTCCTCATCAGAGTCGATCAGTGCTCCGGCATCCCGGTCGCAGTCCGACAGAATCGACTGGACGTCCATCAGCTGGCTGTACAGGTTCCGGCACTCCGGCCCGTAATCTGCGATCTCTCCCGCGGCGCCGGCCGCCCTGCCGACGGAATCCAAGGCACCGCCCTCCCCGGAGATGCAGTCGATGATCTGCCGGATTCCCTGCACGGCCTTCTGCCGGCCGCTCAGTTTCTTCCACGCGGCGGAGAGCTTTTCCTCCTCACCGGGGGTGATTCCCGCGTCGGTGAGTTCCTGGATCTCAAAATTCAGGATATCGATGTTCCGAAGCCGCACCGCCTCGTCCATCTGGCACCGGCGGTATTCCCCGTCCGCTTTCCGGTAGGACACCACCTGGGCCGCCAGTTTCTTTCGCAGCGGCTCTGTCTCGGCCCGGCCGTACCGATCCACCAGGGCAAGCTGGCTCGCGGGGCGAAGCAGGGTCTGATGCTCCCGCTGCCCGTAGACATCCAGAAGAAACGGCGCCGCCTCCCGCACCTTCGCCAGGGGGACCGCTTCGCCGTTGATCCGGCAGATGCTCCGGCCGCCCGTGAATTTCCGCGAGACAATCAGCTGGCCGTCCTCGGTCTCCAGCCCGAGGGCAGAAAGCCCCTCCAGGCTGTGCTGTCCCTCGACATGAAAGATCAGCTCCACATAGGCTTCGGTCTCCCCCTGCCGGATCACGTCTTTTTCCGCTCTGCCGCCCAGCGCCATCAGGATGGATCCGATGATGACGGATTTCCCGGCACCGGTTTCCCCGCTCAGGATGTTCAGGCCGGCTGTCAGCCCGATCTCTTCCTCTTTGATCAGTATCAGATTCCGAATTGTGATGCTCTCAAGCATCTGTCCTCCCGTGATCCTGCACTTTCAGCAGATCCTCCAGCATTCCCTTCAGGTTTTCTGCCTCCCGGGACGATCTGGTCGCGCACATGACCGTGTCATCGCCCGCGATGCTTCCGACAATCTCGGAAAAACGGCAGGCGTCGATGGCGGCTGCCGCTGCCATCGCCATCCCCTGGGAGGTCCGCACCACCAGAAAGTTCATCGCCGTCTCGCAGTCGTTCACGCTGTCCCGGAGGACCCGCAGCGTCTTTTCCCCCGGGTCGGCCGAGGTATTGCTCTGGATCCGGTAGACCAGGGCGCCCGTCTCCCGGGACGGGACCTTGCGCAGCTTCAGCTCACGGATGTCGCGGGAAATCGTCGCCTGGGTGACATTGAATCCCGCCTGCTGCAGTCTGGCCGCCAGGTCTTCCTGGGTCTGAATCTCCTCCGTGCGGACCAGTTCCAGAATCTTTTTCTGCCGTTCTGTCTTTACTGCCATTCTGCATTACCTCCCTGTCTGGATATCCAGTTTTTTCCGGAGCGTCTCCAGAAATCCTGTCTCACGGATCCGGATCATGCGGGCGGGCACTTCCGCCCGGCAAATCTGCAGCCGGTCTCCCGGCAGAAGGGGAATCGATACCCCGGCGTCGAAATTGACGCAGGCCGAGCCGTTTCCGCTCTCCCCCGAGCGCCGCTCCACCTTCATCTCCACCACGGAATCCGCCGGAATCACGATGCTGCGCGCATTGCTCATCGTATGCGGGCAGATCGGGGTCAGCACCATCATCCGGGATTTCGGCAGGATGATCGGCCCGCCTGCCGAGAGGTTGTAGGCCGTCGACCCGGTGGGCGTGGCGGTGATCATGCCGTCCGCCGCATAGCTGCTCAGGTACATGCCGTCCACCTCCAGCGAAAAATAGACCATCTTCATGGTCTCCCGCCGGGTCAGAATGATGTCGTTGAGGGCCTCGCCCTGGTAGATCTGCGCACCTCCCCGGAACACCGTCCCCGCGATCCGCATGCGGTTTTCGATATAATAGCGGTCCTCCAGAAGGCAGGCGCACATCTCATCCACATGAGCCTCGTCGGTCTCAGCCAGATACCCGATGTGGCCCAGGTTCACGCCGATCACCGGAAGGTCCCGCCCTGCCAGCGCCAGGTCGCGGAAGGCCTTGATCAAGGTGCCGTCCCCGCCCAGGACAATCACGCATTCGGTATCGGCCGGAATATCTCCCGCGCCGGCCCGGCACGCGTCTTCGCCCTGCAGCGCCGGTGCGATTTCACACGCGGCACCGGCCTTGGTCAGGGTCTGTCGGATGCGGCCGGCACAGCCTGTCGTCTGCGGTTTGGAATAATTGGGTACAATCCAGAAATTCTTCATTTTTCCTGTGCCCTGCCGGCATCCAGCGCCGCATGGGAAGCGCGGACCACTGCCGCGGCATCCGGCAGCCTGTCCGCCGCCTGACCGGGATCCACGGACAGGCAGAGCAGATATTCGATGTTGCCCTCCGGCCCGCGGATCGGGGAGTAGTCCAGCCCACACACGCCGAAACCGTTCTGCTGCGCCAGCCCGAGAACCTTTTCGATGACTTCCGCGTGGACAGCCGGGTCTCTCACGACACCCTTCTTGCCGACCTTCTCCCGCCCCGCCTCAAACTGGGGCTTCACAAGGCAGACCACGGACGCATCCGGCGTCAGGAGCGCCCGGAGCGCGGGAAAAACCTTCTCCAGCGAGATGAAGGAGACATCCACGGAGGCAAACTGGATCCGGTCCGGGATCTGCTCCGGCGTCACATAGCGGATGTTTGTCTTCTCCATGCAGACGACCGCCGGGTTGTTGCGGAGCTTCCAGTCCAGCTGGCCGTAGCCCACATCCACCGCGTAGACCCTGCGTGCGCCGTTCTGCAGCATGCAGTCCGTGAATCCGCCGGTGGAGGCGCCCACGTCCATGCAGATTTTTCCCTCCGGGCTCACGGGAAAAACCTGCATGGCCTTCTCCAGCTTCAGCCCGCCGCGGGACACGTACCGGAGGCCGTTTCCCCGCACCTCGATCGGATCGGCCGGGTCAAACACCGACCCCGCCTTGTCCTCCTTCTGGCCGCTGACATACACGAGGCCTTCCATGATCAGGGCCTTTGCCTTCTCCCGGGAGGGCGCAAGGCCCTTGCTCACCAGAAGAACATCCAGCCGTTCCTTCATCTGTTCCCCCTGTTCTGTTCTCCGGGCGTTCCGGAGCCATCCGGCCCTTCCGGGGAATCCGCCGGTTTTTCCGGCGCCTGCCGGTCCGCCCGGCCCTGTGCCGCCTGTGCAGCCGGAACCTCTGCGCCCTGTGCGGCTTCCGGCGCCTTTCTTCCCAGCGCGCACCGCACGCGGGCGGCGACAGATCCCGCGTCCATGCCCAGCTTCTTCTTCAGCTCCTCCGGCGATCCCTGGGGCACGAAGCGGTCCGGCACCCCGACCCGAAGAATCCTTGTCCCGCAGCCTTCCTCGGCGCTCATCGCCGCAATCGCCTCGCCGACGCCGCCGGCGAGCACGTTCTCCTCCAGCGTGACGGCGAGCGCATGGGCGGAGAGCTCCCGCAGGATGGTCTCCCGGTCCAGCGGGCGGACGAACCGCAGGTTCACCACAGCCGCGGAAATTCCCTCCGCGCTGAGAATCCGCGCTGCGTGCACCGCCGTCCGGACCATGGATCCCACCGCGAAGAACACCGCGTCGCTCCCCGCAAAGAGGATTTCCGCGCGCCCGTACACCATCGGCGCATTGTACTCCGACAGGCTGGTGATGCAGCTGCCCCGCGGATAGCGGATCGTCACCGGGCCCTGGAAGCAGTCGGCAAACTGAAACGCCGCCTGCATCTCCCGCATGTTCTTCGGCGCAATCACCGTCATCCCCGGGATCATCCGCAGGTAGGACAGGTCAAAGACCCCCTGGTGGGTCTCGCCGTCCCGCCCGACGATTCCCGCCCGGTCGACGGCAAAGATCACCGGCAGCTTCTGGATGCAGACGTCATGCAGGATCTGGTCATACCCGCGCTGCAGGAAGGAGGAATACACAGCGCAGACCGGATGATACCCCTCCCGGGCCAGCCCCGCGCTGAACGTCACGGCATGCTCCTCCGCGATGCCCACGTCGAAGAAGCGGTCCGGGTACCTGCGCCCGAATGCGGCAGTGCCCGTGCCCTCCGGCATGGCCGCCGTCACCGCGACAATCTTGTTGTCCTGCTCTCCCAGCCGGAGCAGGATATCGGAAAAGATGTTCGTCCAGGTTTTCCGGACCGGCTCCGTCTGCCGGCCGGTCTCGCGGTCGAAGGGCCCCACGCCGTGATAAAACTCGGGATGCCGCTCCGCCGGTTCATACCCCCTGCCCTTCTGGGTGCGCACATGGATCAGAACCGCCCGGGGCAGCTTTTTCGCATCCTGAATGATCTGGGTCAGCGCGGCGATATCGTGTCCGTCCACCGGCCCCAGATAAGTGACGCCCATGTTTTCAAACAGCATACCCGGAACCATCAGCTGCTTGAGATTGTTCTTCGTGCGCGAGATGTGGTCGGCCAGCCCGTCGCCGATGCCCGGAATTCCCTGCAGGGCGCTCCGCACATTGTCCTTGAGCTCATTGTAGTGCTGGCTCGTCCGGATGCCCGCCAGATAAAGGGACATTCCGCCTACGTTCGGCGAGATGGACATGTGGTTGTCGTTCAGGATGATGATGAAATTACTCTTCAGCAGGGAAGCGTTGTTCAGCGCCTCATAGGCCATCCCGCCGGTCAGCGCGCCGTCCCCGATGACGGAGACGACGGTGTTCTTCCGGTGCTGCAGATCCCGGGCAACCGCCATGCCGAGGCCGGCACTGATGGAGGTGGAGCTGTGCCCTGTCCCGAACGCGTCGCAGTCCGACTCGTAGATCTTCGGAAAGCCGGACAGGCCGCCGTACTTGCGCAGCGTATCAAAATCATCCTTCCGCCCCGTGAGGATCTTATGCGTATAGCTCTGGTGGCCGACGTCAAAGATCAGCCGGTCCTCCGGGAAATCCAGACACCGGTGCAGCGCAATCGTCAGTTCCACCGTCCCGAGATTGGACGCCAGATGGCCGCCGTTCTCGCTGACCTTTGTGATCAGAAATTCGCGTATTTCAGATGCCAGAATGGGAAGCTGCCAGGCGGGCAGTTTTTTCACGTCATTCGGCTTCTGAATTTTTTCCAGTACCATTTCTGCCCCTACCCCCTGAAAAGAATACCGCAGGCTCAATGCTTTCTCTCTGCCAGTGCCGCAATCAGCCCGGGGAGGAACGTATCCTCCGGCCGAAGTCTCCGCATCCGCTCCACCGCCTCGCGGGAGAAGGCATCCACATCCGTTTCTGCCTTCTGCAGTCCGTAGAGGGACACCCACGTGGTCTTGCCGTTTTTCTCGTCGCTTCCGATCGGCTTCCCCAGCTCCTGCTCCGAGGAGGTGACATCCAGGATGTCGTCCCGGATCTGGAACGCCAGACCGGTAAGGGAACCGATTTTTTCACACGCTTCGATCTCTTCGCGGGACCCGCCGGCCAGCGCACAGCCGATCATCATGGACGCCTCCAGGAGCGCGCCGGTCTTTTTCTCGTAGATGAAGCGCAGCTGTTCCCGGCTGAGCGGCTTCCCCGTCAGCTCCACATCCACGCTCTGACCGCCGAGCATTCCCTCTGTCGCGGATTTCCGGGCGAGGATGTCCAGTGCCGCCATCGCCCGCGCGGGATCCACTCCCTCCTGCACCGACTGCGCAGCCGCATGGAACGCCTCGATCTCGAGATTGTCGCCGGCCAGCACCGCGATGTCGAATCCGAACTTTTTCCAGACCGACGGCCTGCCCCGCCGCAGCTCGTCATTGTCAATGCAGGGGAGATCATCATGGACCAGAGAGGACGAATGAATCATCTCCATCGCTGCCATGAAGGCTTCCATTCCCCGTTCCCGACCGCCGAAGCTGTCGTAGACCGCCTTCATGAGGAGCGGGCGGATCCGTTTGCCGCCGGCCTCCACACTGTAGCAGGAAGCATCGGCCAGCGTTCGCTGCAGCGCGGCGCTCTTCGGAAGAAAGCGCTGCACCGCCTGCTCCGCCTCTGCCTGTCTTCTCTGAAATTCCTCACTCCACGCACTCATTCTTCCGCCTCCCGGAATCCGTCCGCCTCCGGCACTGCTCCGGTTTCTGCGTCCAGATCCGGATTCTCTTCCGGTGCTGCCTGGGTCCCTCTGTTTCGGCCTTCTTCTGACACTGCTCCGGTTTCTCCATCCGGACCTTCTCCCGAAAGCCCGGCGGCTTCGCCGTCCTGAATGACCCGGATCGTTTTCTCCGCACGGTCAATCTCGCTGCTGCATTCCCGGACCAGCCGGATGCCCTCCTCGAATCGCTTCAGCGAATCCTCCAGGGACAGGGTCCCGCTCTCCATCTCCGCCGTGATCTGGTTCAGGCGGTCCAGTTTTTCCTCAATTTTCATCTGACGGCATCTCCTCCTGCGTCTGACGGGTTCTCCTGCGTCCCGGCCGGTCCGTCTTTCCGCGCAGTATCTCCCGCTTTCCCGGGCATACCGGGCAGGATCTGCGGATTCGGAACGATTTTCTGCACGGTGACATCCGCCTGCCCGTCTTTCCAGTACAGGCGCAGCGCCCGATCCTCCGGAATTTCCGTGACAGACCGCACCGGACTGCCGGCGGTATCCGTCACAAAGGCATAGCCCGACGCCATCCGCGCCAGCGGGGACACACCCGAGAGCTTTCCGGACGCAATCTCCAGCCTCCGGCGCAGCCGGTCCGGCACAGCCTGCATCGAGGCAGCCAGCCGTTTCCCGTCCTCTGCCGTCCGGTTCCGGTACCATTCGATCCGGCCGGATGCGGCGCGATCCAGACGCTCCCGCAGATTTTCGAGAAGCTCCCGCTGCCTTCTGATTTTCACGCCGGGGTCCGCCAGCTTCAGCGAGAGCGCTGCCTTTTCGGTGCGGCTCCGCGCCAGAGCGCAGGATGAGCGCATCAGGGAAATCAGCCGCTCCTGCCTCTGTTGCAGGGACTGGTCAAAGGCCTGCAGGTCAAACACGGCAAGCTCCGCCGCCGCTGACGGTGTCGGCGCCCGCAGGTCCGCCACAAAATCGGTGATGGTAAAGTCGGTCTCATGGCCGACGGCGGAGATAACCGGCGTCGCGCACTCGAACACGGCCATCGCCGTCTCTTCCTCGTTGAACGCCCACAAATCCTCCATAGAACCGCCGCCGCGGCCGACGATCATCACATCGGTGTGCAGGGAATCACAGAGCCGGACGGCCGACGCTATGCTGTGTGCGGCGCCCGGCCCCTGCACCAGTGCCGGCACCAGAATCAACTGCACACTGGGGTTGCGACGGTGGGTGATATTGATGATGTCATGGATGGCGGCGCCGGAAGGCGCGGTCACCACGCCGACCGTGGAGACAAACCGGGGAATCGGTTTCTTGTACTCCGGGGCGAACATGCCCATCTCCTCGAATTCCTGCTTACGGCGCGCAAAGATCTGATACAGTTCGCCGACTCCCTCTTTTTCCAGGGAGGTCACGACCAGTTCATACCGGCCGTCCCGGGCATAGGCGCGGATGCTTCCCCCCGCCGTGATCTGCATGCCGTTTTCCAGCCGGACATCCGTGGTTCTCCGGGAGCCGGCAAACATCACGCAGGAAAGCCCGGCCGTGGCATCCTTCAGGGTGAAATACAGGTGCCCGCTGGAGTGGTACTTGCAGTTGGAGACCTCGCCCTTTACCTGAATCCGGTTCAGAAGATAATCCGCGTCAAAAAGACGCCGGATGTACCCGGCGACCTGCGAAACCGTAAAAACGGACGCCATTACGCCTCCCCGCCGTTCTCCCCCGTGACAAACCGGGCCAGCACCCCGTTGACGAATTTCGGAGAGCTGTCGCCGCCGTATTTTCTGGCCAGGTTGACCGCTTCGTTGATGGCGACCCCTTCCGGCACATCGCTGTCAAAGTGCATCTCATACAGAGCAAGGCGGATGATGGAAAGATCGACCTGATTCATGCGCTCCGGCGACCATCCCTCGGTCTTTTCGGTAATCATCCGGTCAATCTCGTCCAGATGCGAAAGCACATCCTCTGCCCGCTGCAGCACCGCCTGCTGCTCTTTTTCCGTCAGGGGAGCCGGTGCAGGGGCAGCGGTCTTTGCCTCCGGGACAGCCGTTCTGCCATCCGCGGTGTCTGCTTCGTCCGGCTCGTTCGCATCCTCAGGGATGTCGGTATCCTGAAGGAACAGTTCCATCTGGCCGGGGAGATCCTCCCTGTTATAGAACGAAGCGTGAAAAATGCATTTGAATGTATAATCTCTTAATTTTCTGCGGTTCATATTTTCCCTGTCTCTGCTCTGGAAATGTCTCTGCTTCTAAAATGAAGAAAGCCCCGTGTTTTCGGCGCGGACGGATCCTGTCGGCATGAAGTCATGCGCGGACGGATTCCGCAGTCAAAACACAGGGCACCGGTCTGCCTGCACTCGCGGAGAATGTCTGCCGCCGGATCAGCGGTCCGGCTCAGGCGACATCCACACCGGCAATCGAAACATCCACGGAGCGCACCTGCAGCCCCGCCATGTTCTCAATCGCGTTCTTCACCCGCTCCTGTACCTTGGCCGATACATCCGGCACGCTGTAGCCATACTTGATAATGATGGAAATCTGTACCGTGACCTCCGTCCCGTCCACGGCGACATTGATACCCCTGGACTGGCTGCGAAGCCCCTGCTTTGCGATAATCTCATGTGTGGCGTTCCCGACCAGCGAAACCACCCCTTCCACCTCGGTGGCGGCAAGCGCCGCGATGATCGCCACTACCTCATTTGCGATTTTCAGCTCACCGGAGTTTTCCTCCAGTGACAGTGTTACTGTATCTGATCTGCTGTCTCTCGGCATATTTTCCCTCCTGAAGCGCACTGAAGCTTCGGTGAATAACCAAGCTGGTCTCTGTGTATTATACATCCCCGGGCATTACGATTCAATGCCCTTGAACGATCTTATTTCTTCCGAAAATGATCCGATGGTTTCCGGAAAACAACTCCTTTGCCGGAGCCGGTCTGAAGGTTTCCGGAAAGCAGTCTCAGATTTTCCGGAAATAAAGAAGCATCGAATCGATCATTCCGCACATGCAGTAGAGCGCAAAGAAGACGAATCCTGCATGAAACACCGCGCCGATCCCGGGAATTCTGCCCAGAACGAAGGACAGAATCAGCCAGGACACGCCCGCGCCTGCCAGATAGATCAGAAACGATGCCAGAAGGGTGGCCGGCTCACCCGCCGTGACCGAATGGCTGACCGGAAAAAACCGGTTCCATTTTGCCAGCCAGTCTGTCAGTCTGTCCGCTTCATTCATCTTTTTCCTTTCCCGATGATCTGCGCGCTGCCCGGAATACCGGACAGCGCGCACGAAAATCTGTGTTTGATTATTTCTTCTTCAGGTTCAGATATCTGGGTCCGAAATTCGCGCAGGCACGGTAGTCCGCACCCTCCGGATTCATGCCGAACGCATTCCATGCCGCCGGGCGGAAGATCCGGTCTTCCGGCACATTGTGCATGCAGACCGGAATCCGAAGGATCGAGCAGAGCGTGATGATATCCGCGCCGATGTGGCCGTAGCTGGTCGCCCCGTGATTGGCGCCCCAGTGATTCATCACATCATAGGCGCTCTTGAACGGACCCTCTTTGCCGTCGCAGCGCGGTGTGAACCAGGTGCACGGCCAGGTGTAGTCGGTTCTCTTCCAGAGCTTTTCCGTCACATCCTTGGGCAGGTTGACGGTCCATCCCTCGGCAATCTGGACCACCGGGCCGAGGCCCTTGACCAGGTTCAGACGCATCATGGTCATCGGCATCTCTGCCTCTGTCACAAAGCGGGAGGAGAATCCGCCGCCGCGGAAATACCCGAGATCCGCCGCATTCCAGGTGGTCGCCTTCAGCATGGCGTCCATGTCCTTTTCCGTGACATCGTACCACGGCTTCATGACCGGGTTGCCGTTTTCGTCCAGCGACCTGCCGGAGGCATCCAGGCAGGTCGCGCCGGAATTGATCAGGTGCAGGAAGCCGCCGTTCTGTGCGGCCTTTCCCTCCAGATCATAGCCGGTGCAGCGCTTGACAGAGGACGGGCTCCAGAACGTTCTCACGTCGGAGAACATCTGGGCGCGGTTGGTGAGAAGCTTCATGAACAGCATGGAAAGGCCGTTCAGAATGTCGTTCTCGGTCGCCAGAATGTACGGCTCCCGCGCTCCGTTCCAGTCGAAGGTGGTATTGAGCATGGCCTCCGAGAAGTCGCCATTGGGATAGAAATCGGTCCACTGTCTCTGCCCCTGGAAGCCGGCGGCGATGGCATTGTGTCCGACCATCTCCTCCTCGCAGCCTGCGGGAAGATTCTTGTTTCCGTTCATCAGGTCCTTGATGATGCACATCATCTTGACCGTGAACTCCCACTCTTTCTCCTTCTGGGCCGGCGTGCGCTGAATCTCCTTCGGGTTCTTGTCGAATCCCTCCGGGCAGTGCGCCTTCGTCCAGGCGAGGGCCTTCTCATACTCTTTCTGATCGTAGATGCCCTGCTCCATCCGGCGGATGATCTCGACCTCATCGACGGATTCCACGCGCATGCCCAGATATTCCTCCAGGAAATCCGGGTTCATGATCGCGCCGCCGATGCCCATCGTGACGGATCCGATCTGCAGATAACTCTTTCCGCGCATGGTCGCGGCGGCAACGGCTGCCCGGCCGAACCGGAGAAGCTTCTCCCGGACATCCTCCGGAATTTCCGTGTCATCCGCTTCCTGGACCTCATGTCCGTAGATGCCGAATGCCGGAAGCCCCTTCTGGGCGTGGGTTGCAAGCACCGATGCCAGGTAGACTGCACCCGGGCGCTCTGTCCCGTTGAATCCCCAGACGGCCTTGATGGTCTGCGGATCCATGTCCATTGTCTCGGCGCCGTAGCACCAGCACGGGGTGACCGTCAGAGTGATGGCCACTCCCTCCTTGCGGAAGTAGTCCTCACAGACGGCTGCCTCGGCCACGCGGCCGATGGTCGTCGGAGAAATGACGACCTTCACCGGCTCTCCGTCAGAATAACGGAGATTGTCCTCAAACAATTTTTTGGCGGACCGGGCCATGTTCATGGTCTGCTCCTCCAGCGATTCCCTGACCTTCAGGTAGCCGCGCCGCCCATCGATGGTGGGACGGATTCCAATGACCGGATAGGATCCGATCAGTCTGCTCTGAGCCATATTGGTGGTATCCTCCTTTATGATTTCGGTCTGTACGCCATCGGACGAGGCATCTCCCCGCCGGACGTCTGACCGATAATATCCCATTGATTTCCTCTTTCGAAAATTTAACACTGACTGCATTGTACCACAGAACGCCCTGCAATGCACCCCATAAGTTTCCCGCTCTGACCCTGCCGGCCGCCCGAGGCTCCCGGTTCTTGAAAATCTGCCCTGACCTTTCGGCAGAACCTTGATCCATCGTCGGCGTCAGTCACCGTTCATGCACCTTCCCCGGCCCGCGGGCAGAAGTACAGCAGGAAATTTTATTTCTGTTTCGGTGTCCGGAGCATGGCCAGAACGCGGAGAAGCAGGGCTGCCGTGCCGACGCTGTAGCCAGCCCGCGCAAAAACCGCATGGCAGGCGCCGTCCGTCAGGATGATCAGCGGAAGCGCCTCGGGGTTGACATAGACCGCCCGGGCGCAGGGTTCCGCGCCCGATGCCCCCTCGTCCGTGACGGTCACCGCATCCGGGAATTCCGCCAGTGCGCGGGCAACCAGTGGATCCTTCCGGTCGTCCTCCGACTTCAGGATAAAGACCAGCGATTTCTGCACGGCGGCAAACGATGCGCGGGATTCGTGGAGTTCATTGAAGATATGCTCGGTCGGCTCCTTCGCCGCGTCCAGCCAGAAGAGGATCTTCGTGCCGTCACGGGTCACCTCCGACAGACGGATTTCAGAATCCGCAGGATCCGTCCGCTGCAGCGGGAAATCCGGCAGCATGCAGTCCACCGTCATCTCTGACAGCTCCGCCTCGGCAAAGCGAAGCCGGCACAGACGGCGCGCCTGCGGCTTTACGGCAATCTCCGCCATCTCTGCTTTCTGGGTGCCGTTCGGAAGGCGCAGTGTCGTATACAGCCGGTAGACGCCGTGCGGAACCGGAACAGTAAGGATCCCGTCCCCGGTTTCCGAAACCTCCGCCGCCGGAAGATCCAGCGTGTGCTCCTCGCCGCGCTCGGCCCGGGCCGCGGTCCAGGAAACGTAATACCCTTTCCGTCCTTCCGTGCCGGCATCGATCCTCAGCATAGCATCGCGCTCATCGGCCGGATCCGCCGTCTTCCAGACTCCTCCGACCAGGTATTCCGGTGCCTCGTCCAGAGGGGAGAGTCTGGCAGGGATCCCGATGGAACGGCAGGCCGCCGCAAACAGAACCTTCCGGGACAGAGCACTGCCGAAGCCGGACCGCAGGACCGCGTCCGGGGGCGTGATCACCGACGCGCGCTCCCGCCCGGGGAGATCCCGGATGTGTGCGCCGATCCACTGCCAGATTTCCGCGGGACTTCTGCGGTACGCCGAATCCCCGCCGAACACGCCGGCGCAGGCCTCCCGCCATGGCGTCAATACTTCCGAAGAAATCCGCGGATTCAGCACATACGCGGCAAAGGTCTCCTCATCCAGAGACAGATCCCGGACCGCCATGGCCGCACGCAGATGGGACGCCAGGACATCCGCCCGGAAATCCTTCTGATCCTTGTCGGAGAGATGGGCGAGAAGCCGCTCCTTCCAGGCGGTCTCCTCCACCTTCCAGGAATCCCCCGCGGTGCAGACCTCCTCCTCCAGGAACCGGGCGCGCTCCGGGTTCTCGTAATGGCCGGTGCGCGCCCGCCGGACGGCCGACGCCTGCTCCAGCTTTTCCTTCTCCTGCCGGCGGGTTTCATCCGGAACCCCCTGGGGCCACTTCGGCGTCTCCTCCGGCGCCCGGAAGATCATGGACGTCCAGCGGGCATCTGTCTCTCCCGTGGTGTCCGCCTCCCCGCAGGTGCCGGACGACGGAAGCTGCACGCAGATTCTCCCGTCCCTGCCGGAATCCGCCAGGACGGTGCTCTCCCGCGCACCGTCGGATACAAGGACCCGGACCGACCCCTTTCCCAGCGTGACCGACGCATCGCCCGCATCGTCCGCCGAAAGCTGCGCCAGATCGGCGATCTCCGCCGCATTCAGAATCTGCAGGCGGATCCGCGCGCCGGCCGCGGGATTTCCCTCGTCATCCTCCGCATGGATGTGAAAGCGCACCGTGTCCGCATAGCGGGCGGTCTGATTCAGGACCAGGACACCGCCCTCGCGCCCGATGACATCCGCATCCTTCTCCTCCGGGATCAGGCTGCAGCCCTCCGGGCAGAAGAAGCGCGAATGAACGATCATCACGCGGGACGCCGCCGGCGGGAACCACCCGCGGTTGAGCGTCAGAAGCGGCTCGCAGGCACCCAGGAAAAACCACTGCCCGTCGCACCACGCCTCGACCCAGGCATGGTTGTCATCGCAGTGTGCCCAGCGCGGCACATAGACCTGCCTGGCCGGAATGCCGGCAGCGCGGAGGGCGCTGACGCAGAAAGCCGATTCCTCGCCGCAGCGCCCGCTTCCACAGGTGTAGAAAGCCATCGGGGAGATGGTGCGGCGGTCGGTTCCGTGATAGGTGCCCTGCTCGGCACACCAGTAATTGGCTTCCACAATGGCATCGTACGGCGTCTTCCCGGCGATGCGCGGCAGAAGCTGTTCCGCAAAGCATGCCCGGCACGGGCGGATTTCCTCCTCGTTGACCCGGTGGAACAGGACATAGGGGAGCCAGATCTCCTCCGGGATCTCCTGCACCTGCCCGGACTGCATCCACAGATCCACCGCCGGATCCGAAAAGCTTCGGAGGACGGACACGGGGTACGCGGCCAGGTCCGAAAGGGGCATCGTGTCATACAGGTACTGCAGCGCCAGCCCGTGGGCGCGGTCCATCCCGAAAAGGTCCTTTCGCACCTCTTCCGTCAGCGCCGGGAAACGGGCTGTGAGCCGGTCAAATTCTGCGCGGATCTGCGCTTCATGATTCTTCAGAAATTCTTTCATCTCTTCTCCGGACTGGTTCCGGCCTCCGTAAATTCGTCCAGGACGGTCCTGGCCGCCCGCACCGCGTTTTCATCTGTCTCCCAGATCTCATATTCCGAGAGGGAGGGCAGGCCCATGGAAACCTCCTGACTCCGGTACTGCATGCGGCTTTCCACAATCTTTTTCCCCGACATGTGGTAGACGCCGGCGCCGACTTCCGGCACCAGCTTCCGGAGCACCTTCGCATTGACGCCTCCGCCGGGCATGACGGAGATTTTTCCCGCAGAGCGGCGGACCAGCTCTGCCAGGAGGTCCGCTCCCTCCGAAACGCTTCTCTTCTGCCCGGAGGTCAGCACGGTGCCGATGCCAAGATCTGTCAGAAGGTCCAGCGCCTCGAAGGGATCCCGGCACACGTCAAAGGCTCTGTGGCAGGTGATTTCCATCGGGCCTGCCGCGTCCACCGCCTGTTTCATCTGTTCCCGGTCGAAGGTTCCGTCCGGGCGGAGGCACCCGATCACAACGGCATCCGCGCCCAGATCCCGGAACAGGCGGATCTCTCCCAGGATCAGGCCGAACTCTTCTTCGCTATAGCAGAAATCCCCGAACCGCGGGCGGATCAGCACGCGGATCGGAATCGCGACGCGGCGCCTAATTTCCCGGTACAGCACCGCGCAGGGCGTCGTACCGCCCACAATCAGGTCCGAACACAGTTCGAGCCGGTCGGCTCCGCCGCGCTCGGCGGAGACGGCCGACCCGATGCTGTCGACACATACTTCCAGCTGAAGTCTGTTCATCATACTCCCATTCTGCCGCTCCGGCATTTTCCTCCGGCGGCTTTCCCGGCCGCGGTTCTTTGATGCAGCCGGATGATCAAGGCTGTCTGACTGAAATGCGGCGGCCAGATCTGGCCGCCGTATTCTGATTAACCTTTGACGGCGCCGATCATCACGCCCTTGACAAAATACTTCTGCACGAACGGATAGATGATCATGACGGGCAGGGAAGAGACCACAATCAGGCTGTACTGAAGAAGATCCTTCAGGCCTCTCTGCCGCGCCAGTGCGTCGGCACTTCCCATCATCGTGACATCCACGTCGCTGAGGATCAGGATTTCGCGCAGAACAATCTGCAGCGGCATCAGGTTCTCGCTCTTCAAATAGAACATGGCATCCTGGTAGGAATTCCAGTGGCCGACCGCGTAATACAGCACCAGGACTGCCAGGATCGGCTTGCACAGCGGCACCACCACGCGGATCAGATACTGGAACGGCGTGCAGCCGTCCAGCTCTCCGGCCTCATACAATTCGTCCGGAATCGAGTTGACCATGTAGGTGCGGCAGATGATCATGTTGTAGGAGGACATGGCCACCGGGATGATCATCGCCCAGATGGTATCGACCAGCTGCAGCTTCGTGATGACCAGGAAGGTCGGAACCAGGCCGCCGGAGAAATACATCGTGAAGACGAAGTACATGGAGATCTTGTTTCTGGCTGTGAATTCCTTCCGGGACAGCGGATAGGCACACAGCACCGTCATGACGATGTTGACGAACGTGCCGAACACGGTATAAAAGATGGAATTGCGCAGGCCGATCCAGAACTTTTTGTACTTGAAGACGGCGTCGTACCCGCGAAGGGTCGGATTGACCGGCCACAGCCCGACCTTTCCCGAAATCACGGCCTGCGGCTCGGAGAAGGAGCAGGCAATGATGTTGAGAACCGGGAGGAGGACCAGAAGGACCAGCATCGTCATGACAAGGTACAGTACGATGGTGCCGATCTTCTCGCCGGTGCTCTCGCTCTTGAACGCGTGCAGCGGATCGCCCTTTCCCGCGCGCTTCGCGGCTCTGTCGATTGCTTTTTCTTGACTGTTCATTGGTTTCTCCCTTCTTTACCAGAGGCTCGTGTCTGTCAGGCGCTTGCAGATAAAGTTCACCAGCACAAGCAGTCCGAAGCTGATGGCAGACTGGAACAGGCCTGCGGCGGTGGAGAAGCCGAAGTCGCCCTGCGTCAGACCGACCTTGTACACGAAGGTTGAAATCACTTCCGAGGTACTGCGGTTGATGTCATTCTGCATCAGATAAACTTTGTCAAAACCGATGTTGATGACACTGGCAGAATTGAAAATCAGCATCGTGATGATCGTCGGCGCGATCGAGGGGAGATCCACATGGAGGATTCTCTGGATGCGGGAAGCGCCGTCCACGATGGCTGCCTCCTGCAGTTCCGGATTCACCCCGGCCAGCGCGGCGATGTAAATGATCGAGGAATAGCCGGCGGTCTGCCAGAGCGTGCTCCACACATAGAGGGACGGAAACAGACTGGCATCCCCGAAGAAGTTGACTGGCTGGAATCCCAGCGCCTTGAGCACGGTATTGAAGATACCAGTCCGCAGATCCATGCTCTTCATCATCATACCGACCAGAACGACGGTGGAGATGAAGTACGGCGCATAGGTGACCATCTGGATGAATTTCTTGTATTTCTGGCTGCGCATCTCATTCAGGCAGATGGCCAGGATGATCGGCAGCGGAAAATTGACCAGAAGGCTGTAAATGCCGAGCCGCAGCGTGTTGATAATGATCCGGGAGCTGGACGGC
This sequence comes from uncultured Lachnospiraceae bacterium, assembly GCA_900315495.1. Lineage (GTDB taxonomy): Bacteria > Bacillota > Clostridia > Lachnospirales > Lachnospiraceae > Anthropogastromicrobium. The sequence continues at coordinate 46,151 of OMZJ01000008.1, read as the reverse complement.
GTCGTGAAGAACTGGCGGAAATACCTCAGCCCGACCCACTGGCTGTGGAAAATTCCCTTCCGCGGGGAATAGTTCTCGAACGCCATAATGATTCCGCCCATCGGAACATAGGCAAAAATAAAGGCATAGATCATCGGAAGGGCAATGATCGCCCAGAACTGCCAGTTGTAGCTGGTGCCCAGCTTTTTCTTCTTTCTTTTCTTTCCGCTGTCTCCGGCGGGAGCCGGAACCGCCGTCTGGCTTTGTTTACTCATTCTTTCTCTCCTTTCCCGTCTGCCGGCCGGCATCGGGCCCTGTGCGAGGTGTCGGGATCTCTTCCCTTTTCCTGGTTTTGTCTCTCTGCATACGGCTCGCTGCCGGACGATCCTCAGAAAAAGGGCCTGCCTGCTGGAAACAGGCAGGCCCTTGCAACGTCCTGTCAGATTCTTCGTGTCCTGACCGATGGATTATTCTGCTGCAGTCTCCGTCTCACTCTCGGCGGAAGCTTCCTTAGACCGGTCATATGCGGTCTGATAGACCTCCAGCAGAGTCTGCAGACCGGAATCATCCAGTCCCTTCAGGTAAGAATCCCACTGTGCATCATCGTTGATGTCCCACTCGCCGTTGATGAAGCTGACCTTGCTGGAAGCGATGTAGTTCTCCACCTCGACACCGATCGTGGAGATGCTGCTCGCCTCGTCTGCCGTAAGCTTCAGCGTCGGAAGGATATCGAGGTCGCCCTTTGCCGGATCCTGCTTGTACGGCTCCATCATGACAGAAGCATCGTACAGAAGCTTTTCCAGTCCTGCGGAGGTTCCGGTATCGATATCCGGATCCGTTGCCTGGCCGAGACGATAATCAGCCGGTGCATAGCGGATGACAACATCCTGCCAGTCGTGGTTCTGTGCCTCGGAGGAATACTGGGCAGAATCGGAAATCTCATACATGGCAGGCTTGCCGTTCAGGCCGACGGAGCCGTCGTTCGGCTCCCACACCCAGTCGGTGCCCTCATCTGCGCCGTACTGAGAAGAGATGTCACCTTTCTCGGAGAAGAAGTAATCCACCCAGCGAAGCAGAGCTGCCGGATTCGTGCACTTGTCGGTGATGGAGAAGCTGCCCTCTTCCACGGCGTCATACTTGAACCATGTGGTGTACTGGGCGCCGTCCGGTCCCTTCAGCGGAGCGATGCACTGATACTTGCGGTACAGCTCGTTGTTGGAATCAGCGTCAACGCCGTCGGAGATTGTGCCGAACGGAACAAACAGCACCGGCTCGTCTTCCTGGTTCATGATGTTGCGGAGTGTCTCTGCATCCTGCGTGAAGTCGCCGTCATAGATCGCGCCGAGATCATACAGGGATCTCAGATACTTCAGGCCTTCGCGGTAGGCATCGGTATTGGCTGTCTCGACCACATTGCCGTCCGGATCCACCGCAACCTTGACATTATAGTCCTGGCTCTTGCCCGGATCGAACTGGAATGCGTTCATGATCCATGCGACAAAGTCGACATACCAGCCGGAGTTTGCGCCGCCGATTGCGATCTTGTCCGGATAAGTCTCGACAAACTTCTTGCAGACGTCGTAGAACTCATCCGTCGTGGTCGGAACCTCAACGCCCATCTCATCCAGATATTCGGTATTGACCCACATCTTGCGGCCGAACGAGCAGTGATAGCAGTCGTTGAATCCGGCGATCGCATAGATATGGCCGTCCGCCGCTCTGGTGGAATCGATGTAATCGCCCATCTTCTCCACGTAGTTCGGCATGTTCTCATAGATCAGATCATCCAGCGGAATCAGGATACCCTCATCCATGCCCCATTTCGCCTGGTCGACCGAGACATACATGATGCAGTCCGGATACGTTCCGGTGTTGAACTCCATGTTGATCTTGTCATAGCGGTCGTCACGGGTTCCGGTCTCGAAGTCGAAATGGATGTTCGTGAGATCTTCCATGTACTTGGTGAAGTCATTGGTCGCGAAATCCTCGACGTTCGGCATCGAAAGACGGAACATGGTGAAGGAAAGCGGTTCATCACCATCGTAAATCGGGTAGGTTCCGACTTCCGTGAGTTCCCCTGCTCCGCCGTCATCCGAAGCGGCAAATGCGGTACCGGACGGAATGACCATAGCGACAGCACTGAGAACTGCCAATGCGGTTTTCAATTTTCTCATTTTTCCTCCTTTTCCGAAGAAGACATCGGTGATGTCAAAATCATAGCACGGCTGTCCGGTGAATGCAAGATAAAATGAATCAATCTTGATCAAAAAGGCTGTCCAAATATTATTTATTCTGTCTATTATGGTATTTCCACCTCATTTCTGCGTTGATTTCTCCGGTTTTATTTCTGATTTGTACCACATTTTGATCGGTTTCTCTCCGCATTTTACCTGATTTGTGTCATTTCTCCGCTCCACATAACGGCGCGGATGCCGTGAGCCCGCGCGTCCTGCCCTGTCAGCGTACATTGTACAAAATCCTGACAGTTTTGGTTTAAATAGATAAACGTGTCAGACGTTCTGCTCCGCTTTTCCGGAAAACGGCAGCCGGGGAGCACGACGGCCGGAAATCGTGACTGCAGGCGGATCAGAGGGAATCTCGAATCTGCATTCAACAGGCCGCCCTGTCAGGAAATCCCGGCCGTAGGCGGAGGCGGCACTGGGCAATCTCCCCCTCCTGTGCTATGATGGGGAAAACGCAGCGGCAGACGGCAGGATCTGCAGCGGCAAAGCGGCCGCACCGCTGTACGGCGCATGCCGGAAACCAGGAAAGCAGAAGAATCTGTCCGGCAGCTGCCAGAGTACCGCAAGCCGGATCAGCATCTGCGGGAAACGAAACTGGCAAAAGGGGGAAAATTTCATGGAAATATTCCGGAAAAAATCACGAATTACGCACAGGATCACATTGAAATCCGCGGATCAGGTGCTGTATGAGGGGCCGGTCTCCGAGATTCCGCTCACAGAGGAGGCGATTCTCTCTGCGAGCATCCGTTATTTCAATGACCCGGAGCCCTGTGAAATTCACCGGAGCGCGGCCAGGCTCCGCATCGCGGCGGATCTCACCGCAAGCCTCCTGCAGGGAGAGAAGGATCTGGCGCAGATCCGCGCCTTGACGGGGCTTTCGGAACTGACGGACGCCGTTTGGACCAAAACAGCCTGACGAAATCTCCCTCTTCCAATCCATCGCAGAAATGCTATAATTGGCCGTACAGCGGGGCGCACGGAAACTTCTGTCGCAGAGCACCGCCTGGCAAATCCAAGTCCAATTCCGCGGGGACGCACGGAACCACAGCGAACGAAAAATACAACAGGAAAAACGGAGGTAGCTTCTATGCCAGCATGGCTGAAAGACGCGGTCTTCTATGAGATTTATCCGCAGTCGTACTGTGATACGAACAGCGACGGCATCGGTGATCTGCAGGGAATCATTGAAAAGCTGGATTATATCCATGATCTCGGGTTCAACGCCCTCTGGCTGAATCCTTGTTTTGACTCTCCCTTCAAGGACGCGGGCTATGACGTCCGGGACTACAAAAAGATCGCGCCGCGCTACGGCACGAATGCGGATGCGGTGCGGCTTTTTGAAGAAGCGCACCGTCGCGGCATGCACGTCCTGTTCGACCTTGTCGCAGGACACACCTCGGAGGAGCACGCCTGGTTCCGGGAGAGCTCCAAAGCGGAGAAAAATCCCCTGTCCGGCCGTTACATCTGGTCAGACTTCTGCTTCCAGGGCATGGACGGATACCGGATCATCGCAGGCGAGGCGGAGCGCAGTGCCACGTACATGATCAATTTCTTCAAGTGCCAGCCTGCACTGAACTACGGCTTCCTCCACAAGACCGAGCCCTGGCAGACCGCCACGGACGATCCTGACGCCGTTGCCACCGTCGAGGCACTCAAGGATGTCATCCGCTTCTGGCTGGATCTGGGGCTGGACGGCTTCCGCGTGGACATGGCGGACTCTCTGGTCAAGGGGGATGACGAGAAAAAGAGCGGAACCAGCGCGGTCTGGCGGAATGTGCGCGCCATGCTCGACGCAGAATACCCGGAGGCCGCCTTTGTCTCCGAGTGGAGCTGCCCGGAGCAGGCACTGCCGGCCGGTTTCCACATGGATTTCATTCTGAACAATTCCGATCAGGCCTTCGGCACGCTGGTCCGGGATTATCAGAATCATACCGACCGGATCGTTCAGTCCGGAAACGGATTCATCGGAAATGGGAAGCCCTCGCCCGCATATGAGGATCACAGCTACTTCAAGAAGGATGCCGGCGGAACCGTTACGAAGTTCACGGCGCAGTATGCTCCCATGCTGCAGCGGACGAAGAAGGACGGCTATATCAGCCTGATCTCCGGCAACCATGACACGGTCCGCCTCAGATACAGCCTCTCGTATGACGAGCTGAAGCTCTTCTACGCGTTCCTGTTCACCATGCCGGGCGTACCGTTCCTGTACTACGGCGATGAAATCGGCATGCGCTATCTGAACCTGCCGACCAAAGAGGGCGGATATTTCCGTACCGGCTCCCGCACGCCGATGCAGTGGAACCACGGGGCCAATTACGGATTCTCTGATGCGGATTCTTCCGCCATCTACCTGCCGCAGGATCCGTCGGCGGATGCCCCGACGGTCGAGGATCAGGCAAAGGATCCGGATTCCCTTCTGAACACCGTGAAGGCTCTGATTGCCCTGCGGCACGCACACAGCGACCTGCAGGCGGATGCCGATTTCTCCTCCGTGTTTGCATCGGATGAGAACCCGCTGTTCGTCTACCGCAGAGGCGACCTGATCGCCGCGGTCAATCCCTCCGGATCGTCCCGCAGCACGGTGCTTCCTTCGGTTTACCGCAGAAACATGAAGGCACTTTACACCATCGGCACCGGAAGCTACAGCAACGGCCGGGTCACGCTCGGGCCGCAGAGCTTCGCACTCTTCTGCCCGGATGACTGATCAGGCGAACAGAACAGATTGAAACCATCCAGAAACGTCAGACCCCCGGCCGGAGCAGCACGCTCCGGCCGGGGGTCCTTATTCACAAGACCTGTTTCTCCGGATGCTTACTGCACCCGAAACAGTGCAAGCGTCAAAAAGCCAGCGGTTGTGTCACCGCAGGAAGAGCATCAGCACCGCAAAAACCGCGAAAACAATGGCGGTTAAAAGCTTGATTGCCGGGAGTGCCTGCAGGGAGGTATTGGATGCCCGTACGGTGTTTCCGGTTTTTGCCACGACAAGCACTAAGAGGAGACTGGGCACGCACATCGCTGTGACATACAGGATAAAGGAGAGCACCGCCTGCGCGTGCCCGGTGCCGCTTCGCATCAGATAGAGAATCTCCGCCAGATAGACCTGGCCGGTGCAGAAGAATTCCCCCGCGGAAACGACCACACCGAGGGCAAAGCACACGGGAACCAGGCGGGATGCCCTTGCGGAGGCCGCCCGCTGAATCAGCTTCCGGTTCCACCGGCGCAGCCCCTGCGGCAGCTGCATCCGCTCCTTTCCGTACTCTTCCCTCCGCACGTGAACGAAATCAATCACGTAAAGCACCGCCAGCACCAGGAAAATGCCGGCAAAAATCCATGAGAGCACGCGGCTCAGGCCGGACAGGAAAGCCGTGTCAATCATCTGCAGCAGGCGGTACAGGCCGAATCCCATCGCAAAGTAGGCCGCCATTTTTCCTGTCAGATAGGAGAGCCCTGTCATGAGAATTTTTCCGCCGACGGCAATCACCCCCGCCAGAAGCATCAGAAGCATCGAAGCGCCGCACGGATTCAGCCCGTTGACGAGCCCTGTCAGAATCAGCGACAGCGGATTCGGCGGATTCTGTACACTGCTCTCGCCCGCCGCCGTGCTCTGCGCGGCCGCTTCCCGGAAACGCGCCGGATCCAGATGCTGCATCTGCCCCGCGCGCAGGTCCTTTTCCAGATTCTGTTCAATGTCATCCGCACCGGTCAGCCAGCCGTCCTGGTAAAACAGTGCGGGAACCTGCTGGCTGCTGTCCGGCACGCCGTATGCGTCAAAGAGCGCATACAGAACCGCAACGTTGTTTTCCTCCGTGATATTCGTCTCTTTCACGACCACCCGGGAGACCGAGCCGTCCGCAAGCGTCACCGTATCCCCGATCTGATCGAGCAGGCGGTAGACCCGGCCGCAGTCGGCGCACGAGAGCGTCGTAAACAGCCAGAGCACCGAATCACTGTCCGAGATCTCGTCGTTCCAGAGATCAGACCCCCCTTCAAACCCCGCAGAGGAAGGTGTTTGTGTCTCCGGGGAACTCGCGGATTCCGCAGGGGGCGAACCGGTTTCGGGTTCTGTCCGGACTTCTGCACCGACTCCCACCTGTTCCAGAAAGAAGGCGCGCAGATTTCGGGAGATCTGGTCGCGCCCGACGAGGGCCTGATCCCCGATCACCAGGACTTCGCTCTCCGAGGGAAGGTCCGTCAGCCCCAGTGCTTCCTCCATCTTCTGGAAATCGGCCCGCGCGCCGGACTGAAACGTATTGTGTTCCTGGATGACTATGGGATACTCCCCGCGCAGGTCCCCGATCTCCTCCCGGACAATCTCATAGAATTCCTCTTCCGGCGTGCAGGCGGAGCAGGTGTTGAAATAATAGTAATCCATCCGCACCGGCTCTTCCGAATCTCCTGAAGATTCTGTCCGTGCAGCGCTAGCCGGCGCATTTCCTTTCAACCATTCCACCTGTCCAGTGACTGCCGATGCACATTCCTCCGGCCATGTCCCGCGCACAGCTGCCGCGGCCTGGATTATCCCCGCCGATTGTTCCGGCACCGCGGCCGCAGACACCCGGATCCCCCCGGCGCCGGACAGAATCAAAAAGAGGCAGGCGGCCAGACATGTCGCTCCTGCCCCCGGTCTTTTCCCCCTTTTATGGATTTTCTCCCGCATTCTCTCTCAGTTCCTCCACCAGCGAACGGAGTGTTTCCGCAATCTCATCGATTTCCTGCTCTGTGTTTTCCGGGCCGAGCGTCAGACGAAGCGAACCGTGCGCAAGCTGTTCCGGAACGCCGATCGACAGAAGCACGTGGCTGGGCTCGACGGAACCGGCACTGCATGCGGACCCCGTGGACGCCTCAATGCCCGCGCTGTCCAGAAGGAGCAGCAGCGATTCGCTCTCAATCCCCTCAAAGACAAAGCTGGCATTGCCCGGCAGCCTCTTCTTACGGCTTCCGTTCAGATGGCTGCCCGGAATCTGCAGCACGGCGTCAATCAGCCGGTCCCGGAGGTCCGCCACGCGCGCCGACCGCTCTGCCATCTGCGCACAGTTTTCCCGCAGCGCCGCGGCCATCGCGGCAATCCCCGCCGTATTCTCCGTACCGGCGCGGCGGCCTCTCTCCTGGCCGCCGCCCTCGATCAGAGGTTCCACGGCAAGCCCCGGCCGGACCAGGAGGGCGCCGGTTCCCCGCGGCCCCTCAAATTTGTGGGCAGACAGCGCGAGAAAATCCGCATGCATGTCTCGGAAATGTACCGGAATGTGTCCCGCCGCCTGTACCGCATCGGTGTGAAACAGGACGCCGTGCCGCCTGCAGACTTCGCCGATCTCTGCGGCCGGCTGGATGGTCCCGATCTCATTGTTTGCCGTCATGACGCTGACCAGCGCAGTATCCGGCGTGATCGCTTCCTCCACCTGTTCCGGGTGAATGAATCCCTCCCGGTCCGGCGCGAGGAGCGTCACGGAATATCCCTCCCGCTCCAGTTTCCGCAGTGTGTGCAGCACCGCGTGATGCTCAAACTGTGTGGAAATGAGATGACACTTCCCCTGCGCCCGCCCGAGGGCGGCCGCCGCACGGATTGCGCAGTTGTCAGACTCACTCCCGCCGGAAGTGAAAATGACGCCCACGGGATCTGCGCCCAGACAGTCCGCCACCTCCCTTCTGGCCTGTTCCAGCACCGCACGGGCCTTTCTCCCGTCCGCATACAGCGACGAAGGATTGCCGAAATCACTGCGGCATACATCGTCGTAAACGCGAAGCGCCGATTCCGAGATGCGGGTAGTCGCCGCATGATCTGCATAAATCATAAATGCTCCTTTCGGCCGGTCCGGTCACTTGTGATACGGTTCATGGTTCAGGATCCGGAAGGACCGGTAAATCTGTTCCAGCAGGATGACCCGCATCATCTGATGCGGAAAGGTCAGCCGGGAGAAGCTGATCTCCTCCCGCGCCGCCGCCAGCACCCCGGAGGAAAGGCCCAGAGACCCGCCGATGGCAAAGGCGATGTGGGAATTTCCGCGGTTCATCCGCTCCTGCAGATGTGCGGCCAGTTCCGGGGAGGAAAAAGCCTTTCCATGGATCGTGAGCGCAATCAGATAGGCATCCGGGGGAAGCTTTGCCAGAAGCCTCTGTCCCTCTTTGTCCTTGATCTGCTCCTCCAGCGCCGCCGGCGCATGTTCCGGCGTCTTCTCATCCTCCACCTCGATGATACTGACTTTCGCATATGCGCCGAGGCGCTTGACATACTCCGCAATGGCTTCCGTCCACCAGCTCTCCCGGATTTTCCCGACAGTCAGCAGTGTTATCTTCATCTTTCCATCCTTCTTAGGAATCTGCGGTTGTGCTTCCGATTTCGTCAGAAAACGCCTTCCATGACTGCGCGGTTCCTGCCCGAAGGCGGCCGCTGCGTTCACAGCTTCGCGCAAACAGGCCTCCGGTCGCCGCCGGATTTCTTCCCGCAGGCAGCCCGAAGCGTCCACGGCCGCATCAGGATTCTGTCTTCGGCGCTTCCTCCGCATCGCAGTCCCGCAGGCCGGTCTCCGTCACAATCCGCGCGACCGGAATGTCCCATGGCTTATTGTCGATGCGCTCCGTCAGCTGGCCCTGAAAGCATATGCCGACCGGTTTGCACCCGTCCGAGAGCTTTGCCAGATACCGGTCGTAGTATCCGGCGCCGTACCCGATCCGGAAGCCCCGCCGGTCAAACAGGAGCCCCGGCACCAGGATCAGGTCATTCGGATCTGGAATGCATTCCGGGCAGGTCGGACGCGGCTCCGGGATTCCGCCGAATTTTCCCGTCACGAGATCCTCCGCGGGATTTCGGACCTGGCGGAACGTCATCTGCCCTCTGCGGCCGGGCACCGGCGCCGCCGCCCGCTTCCCATCCCGCAGGACGGCCTCCAGAAGTTTCCCCGTGGATACCTCCGCGCCGACGGAGAGATAGAGAAAGACCGTTTCCGCGTTCCGGTACAGGGCACTTTCCGTGATGATCTGAAAGATCATCTCCGACTTCTTCTCCCGCTCCGGAATCTCCTCCCGCAGTTTCTGCATCTGAATCCGGTTCATCAGTCCTTCACTCCCGGGAAGTTCTTCTCGTGGCGCGCCTTCACATCCACAATCGTTCCGTCTGGCTCCTGAATCTTGATGGATTCCAGATTTCCGCGCAGGCTCTGCCGGATCGACTGCACATAAGCCGCGCGGAGCCTTTTCTGTTCCGCCTTTTCCGCCTCCGTCAAAGTCCCCGCCTTCTGTTTCCGATACAGCTCATTGATTCTGGCGATATCCTGATCTGTCACTGCCATCTCACAATCCTCCTGTTTTTTCAGCCGGACCTCCGGTCTTCTTTTCGTTTTACTCCTGCCAGGGCCTGTATTTTTCCGCAATGTGCTCTGCCGCGGCGCAGCCGTCCATCGCGGCGGAAGTGATCCCGCCGGCATATCCCGCGCCTTCGCCGCAGGGGTAGATTCCCCGGACGGCGGATTCCCCATGGTCGTCCCGCAGGATCCGGACCGGCGAGGACGTCCGGCTCTCCACGCCGGAGAGCACCGCATCCGGCCGGTCAAACCCGCGGATTCTCTCACCGAAATGCGGGATGGCCTCCTTGAGCGCCGACGCGACGGGATCCGGCAGCACCGTGTTCAGATCGCCGAACCCGTACAGCCCCCGCATACAGGGCTCGACCTCTCCGAAGGCATCCGACATCCTCCCCGCGATGAAATCCCCGGAGAGCTGCACCGGGATTCTGCCGCCCGCCGCGCGGAAGGCCGCCTCCTCGAGCCGGCGCTGAAACACCATCCCGGCAAGGATCTCCTGCTGATTCAGGCTCTGCGGAAAAGTCTGCTCTCCCTGCCGCAGTGCCTCCTGCATCGGAACGTCCAAAGGCTTCAGGGATTCCGGAGCCGTCCGGTCCGCTGTCCGCCGGGCGTCTGGATCCGGCCCGCAGGCAATTGCCCTTCGGAAATCCTCCGGTCCGACGGTGACGATCAGCGCGGAATTTGCGTTGCGGGAATCCCGCGCGTGATAGCTCATCCCGTTGACCGCCAGCCTCCCCGCCTCCGTGGACGCGTTGACGACAAAGCCCCCAGGGCACATGCAGAAGCTGTAGACGCCTCTCCCGGAGGAGGCGCGGTAGGTCAGCTTGTAATCCGCCGGGGCAAGGTTCTTTGGTTCTTCCGATCCGTACTGGGCCAGATTGATCATCCGCTGCGGGTGCTCGATGCGAAGACCCACCGCAAAGGGCTTGGCCGTCATCGGAAGGCACGCCGACAGCATGGAAAAGGTATCCCGGGCGCTGTGCCCCGCGGTGAGAACCAGGACACTGCAGTGAATTTCCCGCAGGCCCTCGGGCGTCTGCACCGTGATTCCGCAGAGCGCGCCGTCCCGGATGTTCAATCCCGTGAGTTTGCTGTGAAAGCGGACCTCCCCGCCCAGGCGGATGATGTCCTCCCGGATGTTCTTCACCACCTGCTTGAGCAGGTCTGTTCCGATGTGCGGCTTCTGCAGCGTGAGGATGGATTCCGGTGCGCCGTGCTCCACGAAAACCTGGAGGACTTCCCGGTTCCGATGGTTGGTATCCCGGACGCCGGTATTCAGCTTGCCGTCCGAAAACGTTCCGGCACCGCCCTCGCCGAAGGACACATTGGACTCCGGGTTTAGCGCGCCGCCGCCCCAGAAGGCCTCGACGTCCCGCTCCCGCTCCTCCACGCAGGCACCCCGCTCGATCACGATCGGCCGGTATCCGTGCTGCGCCAGAAGCAGTGCGCAGAACATACCCGCCGGCCCAAACCCGCAGATCACCGGGCGCTCCCGCAGTTTCTCCGTCCCCGGCGCCGGGAAATGGTAGGTTTCCTCCGGGGCTGGCAGAATGTCCGGAATCCGTCGCTTCAGAAATCTCTGTGCCTCGTGATCCGGAACGGCCGCATCCACCGTACAGACAAAAAAGATTGCGGGCTTTTTGCGCGCATCCACCGATTTCCGGACCAGGGTCCAGGAAAGACAGCGGTCCGGCGCAAAATGCAGTCGGTGCCGGATGGCGGCTTCCAGTTCCGCATCGCTGAAGCGCTCCGATGGGATTTTCAGATTCGAAATTCGTATTTTCATGCTCACCTGTTTACTGTGACTCACTGTTTTCCGCGGACCGCACGGCCCGCCAGCACGCCGGTCGCCCAGGCCCACTGCAGGTTGTAGCCGCCGCAGATGCCGTCGGCATTTAACATCTCACCGGTCACGAACAGCCCCGGCATCAGGCGCGACTGCATGGATGCCGGATCCATCTCCGAGAGAAGGATGCCCCCGGCCGCGCACTGGGCCTGGGACAGCGGATTTGTCCCGGTCACACGGACCTGCGTGTGCCGGATTTCCCCGGCCAGGCGTTCCAGCTGCCCGGCTCCGGCCGGAACCTCCTCGCCTGAAAAGCCGGCCCGGTGACAGAGCCCCGCAATCAGTTTTGCCGGAAAGATCCCGCACAGAAGCTCCGAGGCGGTACGAGACGGGAAGCGGCGCCTCCGGTCTTCCAGGAAGGCCAGGAGTTCTTCCCGCGAAAGGTCCGGGCAGAAATTCAGCACGGCGGTCACTTTTTTTCCCTCCGATAACGCCAGGGAAGCCAGCCGGCTGACCTGAAAGGCCGGAATGCCGGAGATCCCGTACTCGGTCAGCTGCAGTTCCCCGGTCTCCGACAGGCTTTCCCCGGTCTCCGCCCGGAGCGTGATCCGTCCCTGCTGCCGCACTCCGGTCCATTCCCTCGGAAAGTCCGCACAGTGCAGCCCGCATAGAGCCGGGCGGACCGGCTCTATGTGATGGCCGAGCTGCCGGGCCAGGTCATACCCCGTGACCGGCTTTTCCTTCCCCGGAACACTGACGCCGGCCGGGGAGCCGCAGGAAAGGATCAGCGCGTCGGCAGTTTCCATCCGCTCCGCTCCGTCCTTCCCCCGAAGCGTCAGAAAAAATTTCTTTCCCCGCCGCTCCGCGCGCACCGCGGCGGTTTCCGTGATCCACCGGACCCCCGCCCGGTCCAGTTCCATGCGGAAAGCCTGGCAGACCGAGGAAGCCTGCATCGACGCCGGGTAATAGTATCCGTTCTTCTCCACCGGCTCGATTCCGATGCTCCGGAACAGGGCAACCGCCTCCCGGGTGCCGAAACCGCCGATCACCTGCCGGATCACCTCCGGGCTGTCCCCATGATAATCGTCCGGGTGCATCGCCGCGTTTGTAAAATTGCACTTTCCGTTTCCGGTCGCGGACAGCTTCCGGCCGGGCCGCTGATTCCGGTCAACCAGGGTTACCCCACAGCCGCCGCGGGCGGCTGTCAGGGCCGCCGTCAGGCCGGAGGCACCGGCTCCGACGATCAGAACGGATTTCTTCTGCTCTCTCATTTCATAAATCCCCGTATGGGTAAGGCTTCTGATTCTTTCTAAGGACCCGTATGAAATAATCAGATGGATAACAACAGGTTCCGCTGATAAGATCAGGCCCGCCGCTCTGCCGGACGGGCAGACCGGCGGGCCTGTGCATGCGGCTTTCCGCCGTCTGCAGGATTCCCCACAGGTTATGCAGTTATTCGCGCAGCAGTCCCGTGCGTCTTGCCAGCGCGGTCAGCCTGGTTCCGCCCGGGAGCGCCTTCATATTGCCGGCGGTCAAAAGACCGGTACGGCAGGCCAGCGCAAAGTAGGCGGCAAGCGACAGGAGTACCGAGACTAGCATCGGCAGCGCCGTTTGGAGGAACAGGTGCAGCAGCGCGTAAGACGCGAAGGTCACCACACCCATCAGCGCTGAGCAGAACAGCGGAAGGACGAACACCCGCCGGAAATCCGGCACATAGTGCAGGATTTGATACAGGGAGCGGAAATTCAGGACGGTAACCACCAGAGCAAAGATGATGTAGCCGATGATGATGCCCCAGATATCTGCGTGGAATCCCCACATCAGGATGGCCGCCAGCGCGACGTGAAGGCCGAGGCCGATCGCGGAGTGCAGCACCGGCAGATTCATCCGGTCAATGCCCTGCAGGATGGAATTCGTGATGGTCGAGAAGGAAAACGTCACGACAGCCAGCGCGGCCAGCATCAGATACTGGGCTGCCTGCGTCCTGTCGGACGGAAACAGCGTGTGGATGATCGGGTCGGCCAGAATCATCAGGCCGACGCAGCAGGGGAAGGCGACCGTGCTGGTAAACCGGAGAATCGTGTTGATTTTTCCCAGTTCAGCTTTCTTGTTTCTTCTCGCGTGCTCCGCCGAGAGAGAGGGAACCATCGCGACCGCCATGGCGGAGGCAATGGAAACCGGGATGTGCACCATCAGAATCGCCTTGCCGGTATAGGCGCCCCAGCGGACCTGACGGACTTCGTCCGCCGCGCCTGCCCATGCCATGTAGTGGCTGTAGAGGCTGCCGTCCACCAGGTCGATCGCGTTGTAACAGGCCGTGGACAGAATCACCGGAACCGCCGTGATCACCAGGATATGGAAGATCTCCCGGATATCGTCATTGACGCCCGAGGAATCGGAGGCGACGGTGCGAAGAAACTTCTTCCGGTATCCGAAATACAGGACGACCATGAACAGCAGGGCGACAAACGCGCCGGCACCCGTTCCGATCGTTCCGCCCGCCGCGCCCCAGGCAGCGGCAAGGCCCGTCGTCCCTTGGGCTGCGTCCTGTTTTGCCCCGAAGGAGAACAGAAGCCAGGAGAACAGGATGGAAATCACCGCGTTGATCAGCTGCTCAAGGAGCTGGGACACCGCGGTCGGCCGGGTCGTCTGCAGTCCCTGGAAAAAGCCGCGGAACACGCCCAGCAGGGACATGATCAGAATCGTCGGCGCCATGAAGCGCAGCGGAATGGCCGCCAGGCTGTCATTGTAGAGCACCGTGGTGAATCCCCGCGCGCCGACCAGAATCAGCACGGCAAAGATGGTTCCGGTCATCAGGCCGAACAGAATCGCACAGGCAAAAATCTTGCGCACATTGCGCCACTGCCCCAGCTCCACCTTGGCCGAAACCATCTTGGACACTGCCAGCGGCAGACTGTACGAAGAAAGCAGCAGCAGAATCGTGTAGATGCTGTACGCATAGGAATACAGGCTGTTGCCCCGGTCGCCGATGACCGCCGTCATCGGAATCCGGTAGACCATCCCGATGATTCTCACGAGGATGGAGGCGACCGCGAGAATGCTGCCCTGTGCTATGAAATCATTTTTTCCTGACCTGGCCATGTTTTTCCTTCTTATCTGTGGATGCCGAGGCCGTCCAGAATCTCCCTCTGGCGGTCTTCCATTTTCGCGCGCTCCGCTTCGTCAATGTGATCATAGCCGAACAGATGCAGCATGCTGTGGGCGATTAAGAACCCCAGTTCCCTGGTCTCGGAGTGGCCGTAGGCCGTCGCCTGCTCCCGCACCTTTTCCAGGGAGACCACGATGTCGCCCAGCATCAGTTCCCCGGTGTCAAAGTTGAAATAGTCCTCGGAATCCTCCTCCAGATGGGAGAAATCCGCAGGGGTCGTATAATCGACCATCGGGAAGGACAGGACGTCCGTGGGGGCGTCGATACCCCGGTTGTCCAGATTGATCTGATGGATCTGGTCATTGTCCGTGAGAAGCACATTAACCTCCGCCTCATAGGGACATTTCTCGGCGTCCATGCAGCCGAGGATCACCCGCCGGATGAGGGACTCATAGTCGAAGTCCAGCTTGACGGAGGATTCATTTTCGATTGTGATTGTCATCTTCTTTTTTCCGCCTGTAATCGGTCCGGTCGTAATCGCCCGCCGCGTATCTGCGCCGCTCTGCCTCAAAATGAGACCGGTCATTGCTGTTTGCGCCGCCGTGGGCCTTTTCGTACTTCTCGTATGCCTCGACGATCTTCTGCACCAGAGGGTGCCGCACCACATCGCGGTTGTCCAGCCAGCAGAAACCGATCTCCCTCACGTCCTCCAGCACCCGGATGGCCATGTCAAGACCCGAGACCTGCCCCTCCGGGAGATCCTTCTGGGTCATGTCGCCAGTGACGATCACCTTCGAGCCGAAGCCGATGCGGGTCAGGAACATCTTCATCTGCGCGGGCGTCGTGTTCTGCGCCTCGTCCAGGATGATGTAGGCATTATCCAGGGTGCGGCCGCGCATGTAAGCCAGCGGCGCCACCTCGATCAGGCCCTTTTCCGAATTGTGCACAAAGCTCTCCGCCCCCATGATCTGGTACAGCGCATCGTACAGCGGCCGCAGATAGGGATCGATCTTGCTCTGCAGATCGCCGGGCAGGAACCCCAGCTTTTCCCCCGCCTCGATGGCAGGGCGGGTCAGAATGATCCGGCTGACGTCCCCCGCCTTGAAGGCACTGATGGCCATCGCCATGGCCAGATAGGTCTTCCCGGTTCCGGCCGGCCCGATGCCGAAGGTGATCATCCGCTCCCGGATCAGATCGACGTATCGCTTCTGCCCGGCGGTCTTGGGCCGGACAGGCCTGCCGGAGACCGTGCGGCAAATGATGTCCGAATCGATCTCGAGAAGGCTGTCGCCGGACGCCTTTTCCGACATCATCGATGCCAGCGTATAATCGACGGTTTGCTCAGTGATCTCACTGCCCCGCCGCGACATTTCCGCCAGGGTATCCAGCACGGAGCGCGCCCGGGCCGTGTTGTCCGCGGTCCCGATGATCCGCACCGAAGCATCCCGGTTGATGACCGTGACATTCAGCGCGCGCTCGATTTTGTGGAGATATCCGTCCATCTGGCCGAATACATTCTGCTGCTGATCCACCGGGATCAGCATTTCAGCTTCCGTTAAATTCATCTGCGGGTTTGACTCCTTGTCCGCCGCCGGCAGAATATTGCGCCGGGCAGACTTTGCTATTTTATCATCCTTCCCTGTGGATAGCAAGAAGACACAGAAAAAGGCTGTCCAGCGGACAGCCTTTCAACTTGCAGTACAACCTTAATTATACTTGCGCTTTCTCGCCGCCTCAGACTTCTTCTTGCGTCTGACACTCGGCTTCTCGTAATGCTCTCTCTTGCGGATCTCCTGCTGGATGCCAGCCTTTGCGCAATTTCTCTTGAATCTGCGTAATGCGCTGTCCAGGCTCTCGCCTTCCTTAACAATTACATTCGACAAAGTTCACTCAACCTCCCCTCCAGTTGCCGATTTGTGCAGCTGCAACTGTTTGGGTATTTTCAGCACGAGGGATATTATACCACGATTCCCGGAAGTGTCAAGCGGGTGCCCGCAGTTTCCGGAAATCGCACGCCCCCTCTCCCAGATCTGCACCGGTCTGTGATTTTCAATCCCTGCGAAAATGACGGAGACTGCAGATTACGCGTGAATCTGCCCTGCCAGCACGTCCGCCGCCTTTGCAAGGGCCGCCTCGATGCCGTCCGGGTTCTTGCCACCGGCCTGGGCCATCGTCGGACGTCCGCCGCCGCCTCCGCCGACCAGGCCCGCAATCGCACGGATCAGGTTTCCGGCATGTGCGCCCTTCTTCACGGCGCTGTCCGAGGCAGAGACAATCAGGCTCACCTTGCCGTCCTTCGCGGAAACGAGAACTACAACGCCGTCCGGAAGCTTCTGCTTCAGATCGTCCGAAAGGCCCCGGAGTTCGTTCATCCCGGTATCCGGCACATTTGCCGCCAGGAACGGGACGCCCTTCACTTCCTTCACCTGATCCAGGACGCTTCCCAGCGCGCGCTGCGCCAGCTGTGTCTTCAGGCTCTCGTTTTCGGACTTCAGGTTCTTCACCTCGCCCTGCAGCGCGCCGATGCGCGCGGTCAGCTGTCCCGGCGCCGCTTTCAGCGCGGTTCTCGCCTCGTTCAGCTCGGTCTCCATCTGGGCGAAATAATTCATCAGGCCTTCGCTGGTCACCGCTTCAATTCTGCGCACGCCGGAGGCAATGCCGGATTCCGACAGGATCTTGAAGCAGGCGATCGAGGAGGTGTTGGCCACATGGGTGCCGCCGCAGAGCTCCACGGAGAAGTCTCCCATGGAGACCACGCGGACCACCGCGCCGTACTTCTCACCGAACAGGGCCATGGCGCCCAGCTTCTTCGCCTCATCGATCGGCATCTCCTTCGTCACGACCGGAAGCGAAGCCGAAATCTCGCGGTTGACGATTTTCTCTGTCTCGGCAATCTCCGCGGGCGTCATCGCCTGGAAATGGGTGAAGTCAAAGCGGAGCCGGTCCGGGGTGACCAGGGAGCCTGCCTGCTCCACGTGGCTGCCCAGGACCATGCGCAGAGCCTTCTGCAGCAGGTGGGTTGCGCTGTGATTCCGTCCGATCAGCGCGCGGCGGTGCGCATCCACCGCAAAGTGCGCGGTCTCGCCGTCGGAAATCATTCCGCGGCGCATGACGCCCAGGTGAGCAATCTTGCCGCCCTGCAGATGGATGGTGTCCTGCACCTCAAATTCGCCGTCTTTTCCGGTGATCACGCCGGTGTCGCCGATCTGGCCGCCCATGGTACCGTAGAACGGCGTCTCATCCGCGATGATCACACCCTTCTGGCCGTCGGTCAGCGCCTCGGTGATCTCATCCCGGGTCAGATCGCTCCAGTCCGCATCGTCCGGATGCAGGCCGAGGACCAGGATCTTCCCGTCCGCCTCCGTCCCGTCATAGCCGACAAAGCGGCTGGCGATGGAGGCATCCAGGCCCTGGTAGACTGTGACTGCCTGGCCCATGTAGTTGGTCGTCTTCCGGGCGCCGCGGGCAGTCTCCTTCTGCTTCTTCATGCAGGCCGCGAATCCCTCTTCATCCACGGAAAGCCCCTTGTCGGAAAGGATCTCGCGGGTGAGGTCCAGCGGGAATCCGAAGGTATCGTGGAGGCGGAATGCGTCCTCGCCGGACAGCACCGTCTGACCCTTCGCCGCCATCTCGTCCTCCAGATCGCCGAGCATGGCAAGGCCCTGGTCCAGCGTGCGGTTGAAGTTGTTCTCCTCCTTGGCGATGACGCTGACGATCATGGCCTGCTTCTCTTCCAGTTCCGGATAGCCATCCTTGGAAGTTGCGATCACGGTCTTTGCCAGGTCCGCAAGGAAGGTTCCCTGAATGCCCAGGATTCTCCCGTGGCGTGCCGCGCGGCGCAGAAGCCTCCTCAGCACATACCCTCTGCCCTCGTTGGACGGCATGATGCCGTCGGAGATCATGAAGGTCACGGAGCGGATGTGGTCCGTGATGATGCGGATCGAGACATCCTTCTGCGGATCGTCGTGATAGTGCACGCCCGCGATCTCGCCCACATGATCGGACAGTGCGCGGAGGGTGTCGACGTCAAAAATGGAATCGACATCCTGGCAGACCACCGCCAGGCGCTCCAGGCCCATGCCGGTATCGATATTCTTCTGAATCAGATCCGTGTAGTGGCCGTGGCCGTCGTTATTGAACTGTGAGAAAACAATGTTCCAGACTTCCATGAAGCGGTCGCCCTCACCGCCCATGACGTCCTCCGGGCCGTTCCCGTACTTCTCGCCGCGGTCGTAGTAGATCTCGGAGCAGGGGCCGCAGGGACCGGATCCGTGCTCCCAGAAATTGTCCTCCTTGCCGAACCGGTAGATGCGGTCCGCCGGGATGCCGATCTCCTCGTGCCAGATGCGGAACGCCTCCTCGTCATCCAGGTAGATGGAGGGATACAGGCGGTCCGCCGGGATGCCGACCTTCTCGGTCAGAAACTCCCAGGCCCAGTGGATGGCCTCGGTTTTGAAGTAGTCCCCGAAGGAGAAGTTGCCGAGCATCTCAAAGAAGGTGCCGTGGCGCGCCGTCTTTCCGATATTTTCAATGTCGCCGGTGCGGATGCACTTCTGGCACGTGGTGACTCTGCGGCGCGGCGGAATCTCCTGCCCGGTGAAATAGGGCTTCAGAGGCGCCATGCCGGAATTGATGATCAGCAGGCTGTTGTCATTGTGGGGAACCAGAGAGAAACTCTTCATTCTCAGATGCCCCTTGCTCTCAAAAAACGCAAGAAACATGCGTCTGAGTTCATTCACGCCGTACTTTTCCACGATAAAACCTCCAGGTCCCGCACCGCGGGACTGCGAACTGCCGTGCACGCCGCGCGTGCACGATGATTTTGATGAAGTCAGCTGCGCTCTGCTCTCCGTCCGCAGAAGTCTGAAAGCGTTTCTGCCTCCGGTGCGCAGCATCGCTGACAGACATGCGCATCCCTGTGCGCTGCTGCGGAAAGCCCGGCAGCGCGCACAAATTTAATTTTATCACAAGCCGAAAATGGTGTAAAGCCCGCCAAAAATGCTCAGCGCATCCCCGGATCCGGCGGAAGTCCCGGCTGGTCCGCCGCCGTGGTGGCCAGCGTGTCGCAGCGCTCGTTATAGAAATTGCCGGCATGGCCCTTCACCCAGACGAAGGTCACCTCATGCGGTGCCATGGCGGCCAGAAGCCGCTTCCATAGCTCCGGATTCTTCACCGGCTCCTTCCGGCTCCCGCTGCCGCGCATCCAGCCGTGCTTCTGCCAGCTGTCCACCCAGTGGTCGTTGAAGGCCCGCACCAGATACTGGGAATCGGAGCACAGCCGGACCCGGCAGGGACGCGTCAGCGCCTCCAGCCCCGCGATAGCTCCCATCAGTTCCATCCGGTTGTTCGTCGTCCGGGAAAATCCGCCTGAGAGCTCTTTGGTGTGAACCTTTCCGGTTTTGTCCGTATAAAGGAGGACGGCCCCGTAGCCGCCGGGACCATCCGGGTTCCCGCGGGCAGAGCCGTCTGTATAGATGGTTACTTCTGTCAAAGGGACCATTCTCCTTTCTCCAGGAAGCGGCGCGCCGTCTCGTCCGCCGCATGGATCACGGCGGGGTCATAGCCGAGAATACCCAGCAGCTTAATGGCATTGCGCGTGGTCGCCCGCCCCTCATAGAGACGATAGTTAAAAATCACGTCATCATCCTTCACTTCTTCCATGAAGTGATAGTTGGCGTAATACTGTTCCAGCATCTGCGTGAGCTCCACGTCGTGCGTCGCCGCAAAGCAGAAAACGCCGTCCTGCGCAAAGCACTGGAGGATCCGGCTGGAGGCCGCAATCCGCTCCACCGTATTGGTGCCCCGCAGCACCTCGTCGATGAAGCACATAACGGAAGCGCCCTGCTCCTTTTCGGCGTCCATGATGCGCTTGAGGGATTTGATCTCGACGATGAAATAGCTCTCGCCCTCCTGGAGGCTGTCCTTGAGCGCCATGGAGGAGTAGATCCGGTAGAAACCGGAGTGATATTCCTTTGCGGGCGCAATACCGATCACCTGTGCCAGGATCTGGCTGATCGCGACGGTCTTGAGGAAGGTGGACTTGCCGGAGGCATTGGATCCGGTCAAAAGCACCGGGCGGTCCGTTGTGATACTGTTGGCCACCGGCTCCGCCAGAAGCACATGGTACATGTTCTTCGTGTACAGATGCGGCTTTCCGGGACGGGAAGCCTCGCCGCTGCCGGCGGTTCTGCCGGTGCTGCCCGTACTGCCGGGTTTCCCGTCACTGCCGGTGGGATCTCCCGCCTGCTTTGCCTCCGCGGAAGTGCGCTTTGCGCCGGAACCCTCCGCCGCGGCCGGCATCTCCTCCAGATCTGCCTCACAGCAGAAGGGAAGCATCTCCTCGTAGGACGCCATCGAGATGCAGGCGTCCAGCGCGCCGGTCTCCTCCATCAGAGAGAGGATTTCCCGCTTGTGCTTCTGCATGTGGGCGATCAGCCGGTTGAACTTGATCAGGTCGAGGCGCAGGAACATGTTGACGTAGTCCCCGACGGCAGAGCCCATGTCGGCCCCGGCCGCGGAAGCGGTTCCCAGGAATTTCGAGCCGCGGACCACCGTCCCCAGGGTTTTCACGGCCTCCCGCATCTTCGCGCGGGCAGGTTCCAGAATCGGGCTGTCCCCCGGGAGCTTCAGGATGTCGTTGGCGCAGGAAATCAGATGCGCGATCGCACCGACGGTGACAAAATACGGCTCGATCGAACTCTTCGTCTTGAAATAGGTATAAATATTGTAGATCAGCGCGGCGATCAGTGCCAGCACACCGGTGGCCGGCTGGATCACGATCAGCAGAATGCACACGGGGTATAGCAGAAGCTGCAGGTAGTTGCCCACATTGCTCTCGGGAACCACGCCGGAGATGGTGTTGACGTAGTCGATCATCGCATATTTCCGGGTGAATCCGATCTGCGAGAGCGCCAGCTGGTAATCCACTCGCACCTTCTCCTCGCTCCGGAAATACTCGATGATTGCGCGCCGGGCCTTCCATTCGGAAGGATCTGTCAGAGGCTGGCGGAGCATGCGGTAGAGGACATCATCCCCGCAGCTGCTCCGGCAGCTGTTGATCTGCGAGTACACCAGATCCATGTCCAGATCATTCCACGTGATGTCATCGATCGTAAAGCGGTTTCCCTTTGTATTTTCGTAATACCGGGCGATCCGCTCCAACTCCCCCGGCTGATACTCCCGCTTCGGGAGACTCCCCCAGGATGTGACGATCTCGCCGAGATACCTCTTCCGGATCCGGGCCCTGCGCGTCACCGCGCGGTAGATCAGAACGGCGATGACAATGCCGATCAGGACAATATAAGCGACCGCTTCTGTCGTCATCAGGCCTCCCCCATCCGCTTGATGCTCTCCCGCACCAGCGCGTTGAAATACGGTGCCGCCTCATCGGCTCTTGCCTTGACCTCCTCATGCGAGAGCGTCTGATCCGGCCCCAGAAGGCCTGCCGCCGCGTTGCTGATAAAGGAAATGCCGCAGACCCGCATGTTCATGTGACGGGCGGCAACTGCCTCCACAGCCGTGCTCATCCCCACGGCATCCGCACCGAGAATTCCCGCCATGCGGACCTCGGCCGGCGATTCATAGGCCGGGCCCGTGAACTGCAGGTAGACTCCCTCCTGCAGGGTAATGTCCAGGCCGGCCGCCGCCTGGCGGATGACGTCACAGAGCACCGGGTCATAGATTCTGGACATGTCCGGGAACCGCTCTCCCAGCGCATCCGGGTTCGGCCCGATCAGAGGGGACGGGACAAAGGAGGAAATCTGATCGCGGATCAGCATGAAATCCCCCGCCGTGAAGTTCCGGTTGATGCCGCCGGCCGCGTTTGTGAGGAATAGAATCTCCGCGCCCATCAGATGCATCAGGCGGGCCGGAAGCACCACGTCCGTGATGTCGTATCCCTCGTAATAGTGCACCCTGCCCTTCATACAGACCACCGGGACGCTCCCGACATGGCCGAAGATGAACTTGCCCTCGTGTCCGGGAACGGTGGAAACGGGGAACCCCGGAATGTCCCGGTACAAGATCTCCGAGTCTTCCTCGATCTCATCCGCAAACCCGCCGAGCCCGGATCCCAGAACCAGCGCGACCTTCGGCGTGAACGGGATGCGGCTTTCAATCGCCTCATAGCACTTCAGAAGCTTCTGATAAACATGGTCGTCCATATGCTCTCCTTCTCCCTTTCTTCCGGCAGACCGGATGAAACTTATCCCCACAGCGGGGATTCCATCTCTTCGCGCCTCTCCCGGCACATCAGGTCATTGAGTGCCTGCGCGGCGCTCTTTCCCGCAAACAGTACGCGGTTGACTTCCGCCGTGATCGGCATGGGAACATCAAATTTTTCGCCCAGCGCCAGCGCCGCCTTCGCGGAGTAGACACCTTCCACCACCATCCGGACTTCCTTCATGGCTTCCTCGGCCGATTTGCCCTGGCCGATCAGGATGCCCGCCCGGCGGTTGCGGCTGTGCATGCTGTTGCAGGTGACGATCAGGTCCCCGATGCCGGAGAGTCCGTAGAAGGTCGCCTGCTGTCCGCCCATCTTCAGCCCGAGCCGCGTGATCTCCGCCATACCCCGGGTCATCAGCGCGGCCCTGGTGTTGTCGCCGCATCCCAGGCCGTCGGAGATCCCGGCCGCCAGCGCGATGACATTCTTCAGCGCACCGCCGATCTCAATGCCAGTCACATCCGGGCTGGTATAGACGCGAAACACCGGGGACATGAAGAGCGCCTGAATCCGCTCGGCCGCCTCCCGGCGCACCGCGCCGGCCACCACTGCGGTCGGAATCCGCACAGAAACCTCCTCCGCGTGGCTTGGGCCCGACAGGACTGCAATCTCCGCCTGCGGGATCTCCTCCTGTGTCTGCTGGGTGAGCGTTTTCAAGGTGGATTCCTCGATTCCCTTGGCGACATTCACAATCAGCTGCCCATCCGCAGCAAAGGGGCGCATCCGCCGCGCCGTCTGCCTGGTGTAGATGGAGGGAACCGAGAGGACGAGGAGATCCCGGCCGGTGCAGGCCATCTCCAGATCGTCCGTAAATTCCATCGAGTAGGGAATGATCACGTCCGGGAGGTTCGGATTCCGATGCGTTTTCTTCAATTCCCGGATTTCCTCGGGGAGCGCCGACCAGGCGGTCACCTCATGTCCGTTCTCGATCAGAAGCTTTCCCAGGGCGATCCCCCAGGTTCCGGTACCGATGATACTGATTTTTGCCATGCTGTCACCCCTTCTCCGAATGCGCCGGATTTTCCGCCTTCTGCCCATGGTGAAAACTGATCTTGTTCTCCGTGCCCGCCAGAAGACGCCGGATATTCTTGCTGTGGCGCTCGCAGGCAAGCCCCGTGATCAAGGTCACCCAGAGCATATATTCCCCCACTTCGCCCGGGAGAATCGGGAGCCGCCCGGTGACCGCCAGAACCAGGTTGGAGAAGAAGTAGCCGAGTACCGCGATGAGGGATCCCAACGAGACATACCGCGTGATCAGCACGGGGATGAACCATCCGGCCACCGCGGTGATGCAGACGATCGGATGGGTGATGAACACAAGGGCCGATGTCGCGGAGATTCCCTTCCCGCCGTGAAAATGCAGATAAAACGGGAAATCATGGCCGACGATGACGCCGAAACCGGTGATCACCATATAGATCAGCGCGTGGTCGGGATCCAGCCGCGTGAAAACCGCCCGGACAATCAGGCACGGGATCAGGCATTTGAGCATGTCGCCGAAGAATACAGCGATGCCCGCCTTGTTTCCCAGAACGCGAAGCGCATTCGTCGCCCCGGCGTTTCCACTTCCCCTGGTGCGGATATCAATGCCGTTCCGCCTTCCGACGATCCACGATGTCTCAAACAGGCCGCATCCGTAGCCGATCAGAAACAAGAGCAGCCGGGTCATGCGTTCTCCTCTCCCTTTCTCTCACGGATCAGGAAGCGAAGCGGGGTTCCGCGGAAGCCGAACGCATCGCGCACCTGATTCTCCAGATATCTGGTATAAGAATAGTGCATCAGCGTTTTGTCATTGACAAAGACCGCAAAGGTCGGCGGTTTGGTGCCCACCTGAGTCATGTAAAAGACGCGGAGCCTCCGTCCCTTGTCGGACGGCGGCTGCTGCGCGGCGAGCGCTCTCGCCAGGACCTCGTTGAGGACGCCGGTGCCGACCCGCAGGTTGATGGCCTGAATGATGTTGTCTATTTTGGTAAACATCCGGTCCAGGCGCTGCCCGGTCTTTGCCGAGATGAACAGTATGTCCGCGTAATCCAGATAGGAAAGGATCCGGCGCGTCTCCGCCTCAAAGGTATAGACGGATTTGTCCGTCTTGTCCGCGTAGGCATCCCACTTGTTGACTGCAATCAGGATGCCCTTCCCGCGCTCATGGGCGATTCCCGCAATCTTCGCGTCCTGCTCGGTCACGCCGGCCGTGGCGTCGATCACCAGAACAACGACGTCCGCCCGGTCCACCGCGGTCACCGTACGGATGATGCTGAACCGCTCGATGTTCTCGTGGATCTTGCTCTTGCGGCGCAGGCCTGCCGTGTCGATCAGGACATATTCCTGGCCGTTCCGGACAAGCGGCGTGTCAATCGCATCCCGCGTTGTCCCCGCAATGTCCGAGACGATCACCCGGTTTTCGCCGACCAGGCGGTTGACAATCGACGACTTGCCCACATTGGGCCGGCCGACAATCGCAATGCGCGGCCGGTCATCGCCCTCATCCTTTCCGGTATTCTCCGGGAAGCTGGCGCAGACCTCGTCGAGGAGGTCGCCCACGCCCTGCCGATTGGCCGCAGAGACCGGGAACGGATCCCCCAGACCCAGGCCGTAGAACTCGTAGATGGCGTTCTGCTCTTTCTGGAAGTTGTCGATCTTATTGACACAGAGAACCACCGGCTTTCTGCTGCGCCGCAGGATCTCCGTCACGCGCTGATCGTCATCCATCAGTCCCTCGCGGCCGTCCACCACCAGGATGATCACGTCCGCCGTCTCGATGGCAATCTCCGCCTGCTCGCGCATCTGCGCCGGGATTACCTCCAAGGAATCGGGCTCAATGCCGCCCGTGTCAATCAGGGTAAAGCCGCGGTCCAGCCAGGTGCAGTCCGCGTAGATGCGGTCCCGGGTCACGCCGGGGCGGTCATCCACGATGGAAATCTGGCTTCCCGCAATATCATTGAAAAGGGTCGACTTGCCGACATTCGGACGGCCGACAATGGCGACAACCGGTTTGCTCATCTTTGTTTCCTCATCTTTCTGCTGCGCTGTCAGGGGAACCCTGCCAGCCGGGAAATTGTCCGGACCGCAGCTTTTCGGCGGGGTCAGGACGGGATGTCACAGCTCATAGGGGGAATGCAGGCTGTCCTGCGGATCCCCTTCCTCTTCCCACGCGAAAGCTTTTACGAGCTGATGACCTTCCGATTTTACAATACCGACTGGTACTTGTAAAGCGCTTTCCAGCTGGGCCCGCGTGACGTCATCGAGGAAAACCTCCTCGCCGGACCGGAACATTTCCGCCGGAAGAAGAAGCTTTTCGCCGAGCTTCCTCCCGGTCAGCTGTACCCGGAGGTCCTGCCCGGTGATCAGGCCGGAGACGGTGATGGTCTCCCCGAAAAAGTCGTTGCGGATCGCATAGACATGGATCACGATCCCGGGATAGATTTTCTGCACCTCGTCCGCGATGCGGCGGATGAACGGGTAAGCCAGCTTCCCGGTCGCGGCGGACAGTTCATGCACTCTCCCGTCATCCGAACGGCCCTTGAGCTCTTCCGCCGCCTCGGTCAGGAGGAGGCGGAGCACACCGACCCCGTTCTCCAGCTGCGGGTAGCCGTCGTAGCGATCCTCCGGCGGAAGCTCCTGCCCCGCCAGGAGATAGAACTCATCGCTGGCATGCACAAAATGCGTTCCGTGTTTCTCCCACATCTCTGTCTGCACGGCTTCGATCGTGCGGATCGCTTCCGCTGCCTCCTGTGCGGTCAGCGGCCGCAGCGGATACAGGCCCTTCCGGAATCTGGTGATGCCGACCGGAACCACCGATACGCTCTGCATCTGCGGGTAGAACCCGGTCAGATCCCGGAGAGTTTTCTCCAGCTGTTCCCCGGCATTGACGTCCGGGCAGAGGACAATCTGGCCGTTCATCTCGATGTCTCCGTCCGCGAGGAACCGCAGGTTTTCCAGAATGTTCCCGGCAAACCGGTTGTGCAGCATCTTCCGGCGCAGCGCCGGGTCCGTGGTGTGGACCGACACGTTGATGGGGGACAGCCGGTAGCGGATGATCCGCTCCAGGTCCCTTTTCTTCATGTTGGTCATCGTGATGTAGTTTCCCTGAAAGAAGGAGAGCCTGGCGTCGTCATCCTTGAAGTACAGCGTTTCCCGCATGCCCGGCGGCATCTGGTCGATGAAGCAGAAGATGCATTCGTTGCTGCAGTGCTGGTAATCAGACATCAGGCCGCTGTCAAAATCGATACCGAGGTCGTCATAGGGATCCTTCTCCACGTCCCACTCTTCCTCGGTGCCGTCCGCGTGCCGCACCACCAGGTCCACTTCCTCATTCTGAATCAGGAAGCGGTAATCCAGCACGTCCTCGACCGCTCTGCCGTTCACAGTAAGAAGCACGTCCCCGGATACCAGACCCAGTTCTTCCGCAATGGACCCCGGCGTCACGCCGCTGATCCTGTGCCCTGCGTTTTCTGACATGTTCTCCCTCCATCTCTGTTCGATTCCGCGCCTCTTCCGGCCGCCGCATGGATGGCCGCCTCCTCCGAGGCCCCGGCGCGGGCTCTGTCCCGCTGTTTCGGCAGGCTCCGCCGCTGTATGCTCCGGAAGATCGCTGCTGGATTCGGGGCCGCCTGTCCGCATTTGTATTCCAAATTTCCCTGATCATAGCATAAGCCCCCGATCTTGACAATCTCGTGGGAAGCCCCGCCGAATGTCAGCATCCGGGCCGATGCACAGAAAAGACCTCTGTCAACGCAAAGGCCCCCCCGCGGGGATCCGAAAACCGGATTCCCGCGGGGGGGAATATGTGACTGAACCTGTCCGGCCCGATGCAGCGCGCCGGGCGGCTGCGGGTCGTTCCGGCAGAACGCCGGATCAGTCCGTCTTTTCTGCCAGCACTGCCACATAATTTTTTCCCGGAAGGCGGACCGTCACCCCGCCGGAGACATCCTTCAGGACCTTTTCCTTCTCCATCTCCCAGGTGTCGATCACGGTGACGCTGTATTTTCCGTTCTCCGGAAGGCTGATCGGGAAAACAGCCGGGCACTGATCACCGAGATACCAGAGGTAGGCCTTCTCGCCCACATGGCCGGCGTAGGTATATTCCGAATGGAAGAAGCGCTCCCGCTCCACCGGATCCAGCGCGCAGACTGCGGCCGTAAAGCCTCTCTTCTCCGCCGGAAGCTTTGCAATCGCCGCGCGGATCTCTTCCTCCGTCTTGCCTTCAAACAGTGTGAACAGATCCCGCACGCAGGGATCCAGCGGTCCCGGGAGCCGTTCCACGATCTTGCGGAGGAATGCAATCCGGCTGGGGCTCTCGCCGCGGAGCTTTCCGCCCTTGGCCCACCAGACAATCTCATCCTCGCCCGGGTAGAAGGTCTCACCGTGGGTGCAGTATCCGCCCTGCACTGTCGTCTTCCAGAACTGAGCTGTCATGTCCTGGGCGGACATGTTGCCCCAGTACTCCGGAAGGGTTCCCTCATACCGGCACTCGTCAATCATCACTGGTTTGCCGTACTTTCTCTGCATCTCCGCGACCCGGGAAACCTGCTTGGTCTGCCAGGACATGTGTGTGACATTTTTGCGCTCCACCGGCCATGGTTGAAAGCACTGGTGATTTCCGAGCATGTGGTGATACGGGTCATTCGAGGCGACAAATTCCTCAATCTGGCACCAGTCATCCATGGATTTTGCCAGGCAAAGATCATATTCGTTGGCCAGGCTCCACCAGATGTTCGGGTAGGCGGCAAAGCGGCGGATCAGATAATCCAGATAGGTCAGGTTGTCGCTCTGCGGCATGGACGCGAATCCCCACCGGTCGTACGGATGGAACAGGATCAGGTCCACCTGGATGCCGAGGTCAAAGAGCTGGTTCAGGCGGAACTCAAATGCATCCCAGAAGGCGAAGCACGGGTGATCGGGATCCCAGCTGCCGTCCGACCGCTTTTCAAAGGGATAGTACTCCGGATCGTTGTGGTTGTAGTTGTAGTGCTTCGGGAATACGCACATTCTCACCTTGTTGAACGGCGAATATTTCAGGGACTGAATGGTCTCGTCGATCAGCGCCTTGTTCTGGTGCGCCAGCGCATAGACGGTGGTGCCGAAGGTGGTGATCCATGTGCCGTCCTCGTGGCGGATGTGGATGCCGTCCGGGCGGACAACGCCGTGGTGCTTCTCATCGGACGGTGCCGCCGTAAAGCTTCCCTCGGCCTTCACCTCGCCGGTGACCCGGTAGGTGTAATCCCCGGTTTCTTCCGGGAGGAACCGGACACTGTACTTTCCCTTCCCGCGGTAAAAGCCTTTCACCGCGGTCGACTTCCCGTCATGGGTAAACTCCGCCACAAGCCGGATCGATGCCTCAGACCCCGCCGGCGCAGCGCCGTCAAAATTCAGTTCCAGCGTCTCATACTGTCTTGCTGCTGTCATATTGTCTCCTCTTCGATCTCTTCACTATGATGCATCAGGGTCCGCGCGACGGCATCCTGCCATCCCGCATAGAGCCGCCTGCTGCGCTCTTTTGCCATCTTCGGCGCGTAAACGGTCTGCCCTGCTGTGGAAAAGATGGTCTTATCCGAATACAGCCCGGCGGAAATCCCGGCCAGATAGGCGGCGCCCATCCCGGAGAGCTCCTGCAGTTTCGGGACGACCACCTCCGCCTCCGCGAGATCGCTCTGAAACTGCATCAGATAGGCATTTCCGGTGGGCCCGCCGTCCACATGCAGGCGGGAGACGGACCGTCCCGACTCCTCCCGCATCAGACGGACGAGATCGGTGATCTGGTATCCGATGCTCTCCACACACGCCTTGACGATCTCATTCCGGCCGGTGACCCGGGTGATGCCCGTGAACAGGCCGGTCGCCTCCGCGTCCCAGTAGGGCGCGCCCAGCCCGGAAAAGGCGGGGACGAAATAGGTCCGGTCCGCCGGATTGGCCGCGGCCGCCAGCGCCCCGCTCTCTGCGGCATGGTCGATCAGCCGGACGTCATTCTTCAGCCAGCTGATGACGGCGCCGGTGTAGTTGAGATTTCCCTCAAACACATACTGCACCTTCCCGCCGATCCCCCAGGCGATGCTGGTCACGAGGCCCCGGTCGGAGATTTTCACCTCGTCCCCGATGTTCATCATCACCGAGGATCCCGTGCCGTAAGTGGCCTTGATGTCCCCCGGGGTTCTGCAGTCGTGGCCGAACAGCGCGCCGTTGGAATCCCCGAGGACGCCGCAGATCGGCACCGCCCGCGGCAGGACGCCGCCAAGGTCCGTCATGCCGAACACCGAATCGCTCATCGAGGCTTCCGGCAGACACTGCAGCGGCACCGTGAAAAGGCTGCACAGATCCGCATCCCAGCAGAGATTCCGGATATCAAACAGCTGCGTCCTCGCCGCGTTGGAATAATCGGTCCGGAATGCGTGCTCCTCTGTCAGGGACCAGACCAGCCAGCTGTCGATGGTGCCCAGCGCCAGCCTGCCGCTGTCCGCCAGTTTCCGCGCCTGCGGCACGTTCTCCAGGATCCACTGCATCTTGGCCGCGGGGAAATACGGGGAGAGGGTCAGCCCGGTTTTCCGACGGATCTCCTCCGCCTGATCCCGGTGGCGCGCCGCGATCTTCTCCGCCCGGGCGCACTGCCAGACAATCGCCGGGCAGACAGGCTTCCCCGTCTCCCGGTCCCATGCAGCCGTCGTCTCCCGCTGATTGGAGATGCCGAAGGCCGCAACCGCCCCGGCGTCGATCCCGGCCTTTTCAATGACATCGCGGCAGACAGCCCGGGTATTGTCCAGAATCTCCTTCAGATCGTGGCTGACCCAGCCCTCGGGGCTTACGATCTGCCGGTGCGGGCGGTCCGCCCGCGCGATCAGTTCCCCGCCTTCATCAAACAGCAGCCCCTTGGTGCCCTGGGTACTCTGATCCACCGCCAGTATGTATCTTTTCATAACATTTCCCTGACTTTTTTAGCGATGCCCTCACCGATGAGGCCGTAATAGCGGAAAACCTCCGCCGAGGTTCCGGTGATCACGGGGGCATCCGGCAGTGCCATGTTCCGGACCCGCTTCGGGCACTCCGCGCCGATCACCTGGCTCACCATGGAACCGAGACCGCCGAAGGGCGAATGCTCCTCCACCGTCACGACCGCGCGCACCGGTCCGGCGTACTTCAAAAGAGTCTCCGTATCCAGCGGCTTGACGCAGTACATGTCCAGAAGGGCCGCGTCAATCCCGCTCTGTTTCAGGAGTTCCACGGCATCCAGGGCCGGGCGCACCATCTCGCCGCAGGCCACAATCAGGGCATCCTTCCCCTCCGAAAGGACCGAAGCCCGGTCCATGACAAACGGGCAGGAATCCTCGGAATAGACATCCTCGACGGCGTTTCTTCCGATGCGGATATAGGCGGGCTTGTCATCGTCCAGCAGCGCCTCGAAGAGTTTCCTCGTCTGGAAGCGGTCGGAGGGCAGGTAGACCCGCATGTTCGGGATGGCAGAGACCGCCGCGATATCCTGTGCGCTGTGATGGCTCATGCCCAGCGCACCGTAGCTGATGCCGCCGCTGATGCCGACCAGCTTCACATTCTGGTTGGAATAGGCGCAGTCAATCTTGATCTGCTCATAGCTCCGGGTGGATAGAAAGCTGGCCGGGGAGAAGGCATAGGGCTTCAGTCCGGCTTTTGCCATGCCCGCGGAAATGGACACCAGGTCCTGCTCCGCAATGCCGACCTCCACGGTCTGACCCGGATATTTGGCAAAGAAAGGCGTCATGCTGGCGGAACCGCGGGAATCGCTGCACAGAACGGTGATATCCCGGTCGGTCTCTGCCCGCTCCATCAGGACGTCGCAGATGACTTTACGATTGGTAATCTTATTCATGGTTTCCTCCGGTTACTGCGCGAGCAGCGCCGCCTTGTGCGCCGCGAAATCTCTCGTGATCTGCGCGTATTCTTCCGCCGTCGGCAGATGATGGTGCCAGTCTGCCTTGTTTTCCATCAGAGGAGAGCCGCAGCCCTTGACCGTATCCGCGATGATGCAGGTCGGCTGTCCTTTCACGGACTTTGCCTCCTCGAAGGCCGCATTCAGCTCCGGGATGCTGTTGCCCTCCCGCACGCTGATCACATGCCAGCCGAAGGCAGCAACCCGGTCGCGCAGCACCTCGTGCGCCATCACGTCCTCGGTATTTCCCGAGATCTGCAGATGGTTGCGATCAATCACCGCGCAGAGGTTGTCCAGCCCGTACATGTGGCCGGACATGAAGCCCTCCCACACGGACCCCTCGGCCAGCTCGCCGTCTCCCATCACCACATAGACGCGGCTGTCCCGGCCTTTTCTGCGGTTTCCGAGCGCCAGGCCGACGCTGACGGGCAGGCCGTGCCCCAGGGAACCCGAATTCATCTCGATGCCGTTTAAGTGATTGTTCGGATGGCCGATGTACTCGGAGCCGAACTTCGAGAACTGGCTTTTCACGGTCTCATAGTCCAGGAATCCCCGGTCGCAGAGCACCGCGTAGTAAGCTTCCACGGAGTGCCCCTTGCTGAGAATGAAATAGTCCCGGCCCGGGTCGTTCACATTTTCGGGGGAAATATTCATCTGGCAGTAATAAAGCGCCATCAGGATCTCCATCACCGACATATCACCGCCGATGTGGCCGCCGCCCCCTGCCATGATGATGTCCAGCGCCATCTGGCGCAGATCATATGCCTTTGCCTCCAGGTTTTCCATTGCATTCCTTTCTGTGTTTCCTCTGCCCGCACAGGGCGCGCACATTTACAGGTCGGCCTCGTCAAACACGACATCCTCACCGCGAAGATATGCCTTGACCTTCTCCTCGATCGGATCGTACAGGTCCGGCGTCACGCCGATGTACTTGCATGCCTCATAGAGGATCGGAACCACTTCCTCGTGGATGGCGACGCAGTGGTGAATGTACGGTCCCTCCACGATCTTGGCCTCCAGCCGCTTCAGGTTGTTGACATGGATCCAGAGATAGGTGCCCTTGCCGAACGGGCCGTCCTCTCCGGTCGCGTGTCCCAGAAGCAGCTGATATTTGCCGCAGTCGCCGTCAAACCGGGCGATGGACAGCTTTCCGTGCTTTGCCTCCGCGGTCACTGCACCGTTGTACGGGAAAGCGACCGGGACACAGATCTTCGGTTTGCAGGATGCGACGGAAATCGGCCACGGACCGCAGTGCTGCAGGAGCTCTCCGTTCTCATCATCCGGATGGCGGACGGTCCAGTCGGCAAACATCGAGCGGGTGCGCCCCATCGCGGCCGCCTCCACGAGAACCTGTGTGATGGCCCCGTGAATATCGGTCTCGCAGACCACCGGAAGTCCTTCCTCATTCAGAAGAGAATTAGCGGCGCAGGGCATGATCCCGATCTCCCCCTGCAGCGCGTTCCAGCATTGGATTGCGATGGCGCTGCAGCCGTAGTGCTCCGCCAGATTGCGCATGGCAACCTTCAGCCGGGCGACGTTGCGGAGCAGATCCTCGGAGATGTCGCAGATCATGTTGGCATGGCAGTAGGCAACCGTCTCATCGACCCGGTCCTTCTCCTCCGCCTCCACGCGCTTCATCTCAGCGGTCAGTTCCGGAATCGGAATCGGCGCCAGCTGAATATTGAACTTCTCCAGAAGTTCCCCTTCGTTGCACATCGTGCTCCAGAAGTCAAAGGGGCGCGGGCCGATCTGCAGAATCCGGAGATTCCGGAAGGCCTTGACCACGTTGCAGACTGCCAGGAAATCATGAATGCCCCGGGCAAACTCCGGATCGGTCAGGCGGCAGTTGGTCAGATAGGTGAAGGGCACCTGGAAGCGGCGCAGCACTTTCCCTGTGGCAAACAGGCCGCACTGGGTGTCGCGCAGGCGGTTGCCGTCCGGAAGCGGTCTCTCATCCCGCGGTCCCCAGAGAAGAACCGGCACATTCAGCGCCTTCGCCAGGCGGGCGCATTCATACTCCGTACCGAAATTCTCATGGGCCAGCAGGAGGCCGTCCACTTTCTCCGCCTTGAACTTTTCGATGATCTTGTTCAGCCCCTCATCATTGTAGAGCAGGCCCTCGTCGTTGACATCATCGATGTCCACAAAATCAACGCCCAGCTCTCTGAGCCGGTCCGCTGTCAGCTTTCTGTATTTGACGGCGTCCGGCGCACTGAAGATGCTTCTTCTCGTCGGTGCATATCCGATTTTCACGCTCATGATTTTCCTCCGTTTTTTCTCTGTGTTTCCATGCCGGTGCTGCGCGCGGCGCACGGTACCTTTCTTACACTTTCAGGATACCGCCCGGAGAACTTTATTTCCACGAAGAATCAAGTAAAGTTGACTTTATTATTACTGTATTTCGGGCTTGATTCTTGACTTTATTCTGCGAAAGTTTTATATACGGGGAGAATCCGGTGCTTCCGCCGGGATCCTGCCCGTTGACGCCGATCCCGGTCTCTCGAACGTGGAGAGCTCCCTATACGAGAAAGGATCAGGGAAGCTGCCCGGGAAGCATGCTTTTCTGACAGAAAAGACGGACGCTCGCGGTACAGATCGTGTATTGCTCCATTTATCATCATCAAGCGGAGAATCTCTATGGCGATTACGGCAAAGGAACTGGCAAAGAAACTGAATCTCTCGGCGACCGCGGTTTCCATGGCGCTGAACAACAAGCCCGGCGTCAGCACCGAAACGCGGCGTCAGGTGATCGAAGCCGCTCAGCGGTACGGATACGACTTCACCCGGATCCGGGAAAAAGCGGCCAGGAATCTTCAGATCTGCGTTGTGGCTTACAAGGTGAGCAACGCCATTCTCTCCTACACTCCTGTGTTCGACGAGATCATGGACGGCATCCAGAACGAATGCGGCCGGCAGCATATCCGGATCACCTACCGCGCCTTTCTTGCCCAGCAGGGAGATATGGACGAGCTGCTCGGCGACATCCGGGCTTCCGGCGCGGACGGCGTCCTTCTGATCGCCTCCGAGATGGACGATGCCTCCTGCCGCAAATTTGACGCGCTGAAAAAGCCGATCATCCTTCTGGACAACGACTTTATCTCGCCCCATTTTCCCTGCGTGTGCATTGACAATGAGCAGGGGGCCTATGATGCGGTCAGCTACCTGATCGAAAGCCGGGGCAGCCAGCCCGGGTATCTGCAGTCGTCCTACCCGCTCAACAACTTCACGGCCCGTGCCGACGGCTTCCGCCGCGCCCTTCAGGACCACGGCATGTCCGAGAAGGCCAGCGTCCGCCATCTGCTTCCGCCCACCCTGGAGGGGGCCTGCATGGAGATGGCCGGCCTCCTGGAGGCCGGCGTTCCGCTTGCCGGCTGCTATTTTGCCGACAACGACCTGATTGCGCTCGGCGCCATGAAATCCTTTAAAAAATGCGGATACAAAATACCCGACGACATTGCTGTCGCCGGGTTTGACAATATCGCGGCCGCGCGGGTCGCCGAGCCTTCCCTGACTACGGTCGGCATCCCCCGGAGCTTCATGGGGGAGCTTGCCGTCCGGAACCTGGTCGCAATGATCGGAAACCGCCAGAATATCGTCACAAAGACGCTGGTCTCGGCCTCTCTGGTGCGGCGGTTCTCGGCCTGACACCGTTCCGTTTGCGGCTGTTCTCTGCACGGCGATGCCACTGCGCGATGCTTTCCGGGCACAATCCCCGACGGCAGAGCCCGTCAGACTGCCGGACAGCCCGTATTGCCGGTCGGGGATGACCCGTTCTGAAGTCAGGTTACTCTGCCTTCTCCCCGGGCGCCAGGACCAGCACCTCCCGACCAGGAAGCTCCTGCGCCCCGGTCAGAATTTCATCGTTCAGAAGATTCCGCCAGTGACAGCTGCCCAGGTCGACGCGCCGGGGTTCTTCCGTATCGTTCAGCACAAACACGGTGCGTCCCTTCTCTCCGTCGCGCTCCCGGATTTCAATCCCCTCCTCCGCCGAAAACACCGGGGACAGCCCGCAGTCGGCAAAAAGATTTTCATAAAAATCAGAGAGGAATTCCTCATCCGGCTGGGTCCCGATATAATAAGCCTTTCCCTTTCCATAATAATGTTCTGTTACTGCCGGCATTCCCGCATAAAAGTCCTTTCCATAAAAGGCCAGCGGCTTCGCGCCTTCCAGATGAAGCAGATCGCACAGGAAACCGCACCGGTACGTTTTTCCGGACCCGATTTCCGCACCTTCCGCACAGGTTAAAACATTGTTTTCTTCCGGCCGCAGTGCGTCGGTTTCCTCCACCCGGATGCCGAAGGCCTCGCGGAGCGGTCCCGGATACTCTCCGAACAGGCACCGATCGTTCTCATCGGCGATTCCCGTCATCACCGTACCGACCAGCGTTCCTCCCTCCCGGACAAACTGCAGCAGCCGGTCCGCAATGCCGGGGCGGAGCATGTAGAGTTCCGGGATCGTCACCAGGAAGTAGCCGGACAGATCCGCAGAGGGGGAGACAATGTCCACATCAATGTTGTGCCGGTGGAAGGCATGATAATACAGGGACACCGTCTTCAGGTAGTCCATGTCCCTGGAGGGGCCGCTGGCCAGCTCCAGCGCCCACCAGTTGTTCCAGTCAAACAGGATCGCCGCCTTTGCGTGCGTCTCCGCCCGCAGGAACTGGTCCCCGAGGCGGTTGAATTCCTTCCCCATCTGCGCGATCTCCCGGAAAATCCTGGTATCGCCCTTTCCGGAGCGGCCGATGACGGCGCCGTGGAACTTTTCCTGCCCGGCGACGGACTGACGCATCTGGAAATACAGGCAGCTGTCCGACCCGTGGGCCAGGCCCTGATAGGCCAGAAGCCGGACCTCGCCCGGCCGCTTCAGGCGGTTGTAGGGCTGCCAGTTCTGCTGGTTCGGCGACTGCTCCGTGACCAAATAGCTCTGCCCGTTCTTCAGCCCGCGCATGATGTCATGCTTCATCGCCACAAAATACGGCGGATCCCAGGGTGAGGGATAATTGTCAAATCCCACCGCATCCTGATGCGCCGTCATCACCTGCTGGTCCAGCTTTTTGATGTAGCCGGACATGTTGGTGATGACCGGAATCTCCGGATTATAGCGCTTCAGCACCTGGGCCTCGTTTTCAAAGCACTCGGCCGTGGAATCCGTGACAAAGCGCATGTAATCCAGCTGCACCGCCGGGTTGAACCGGTAGTCGTCATTCAGCTCGTTCGGGACGAACACTTCATCAAAGGAGGTGAGGGTTCTCCCCCAGAAGGAAGTGAACCACCGCCGGTTCAGCTCCTCCAGGCTCCCGTACCGCTCCCGCAGCCAGACCCGGAATTTTGCCTGGCATGCCGGGCAGTAGCAGGTGGTTCCGTACTCGTTGGACACATGCCAGAGGACCAGCGCCGGATGGTGCGCATACCGCATGGCAAACTGCTCCGCGATGGCTCTCGCCCGCTCCCGGTACTTGGCGCTGTTGACGCAGTACATCACCCGCATGCCGTGGGTGCGTCGCCTTCCGGCAATGTCCACCGGCAGCACTTCCGGATATCTCGCCGAGAGCCAGGCCGGCTGCGCCGAGGTCGGCGTCGCCAGGCAGATATGGATGCCGTTCTGCCAGATTTTGTCGATGATCCGGTCCAGCCATTCAAAGGTATAGACCCCCTCATCTGGCTCCAGCTTTGCCCAGGAAAAGACGGGAAGCGTGAGCAGGTTGATCCCCGCCTCCCGGAAGAGCTTCATGTCCTGATCGATGGTCGCATCATCCCACTGGTCCGGATTGTAGTCGCCGCCGAACCAGATCCGGTCCGCCGCCTTCAGCGGCCGGCCCGCCGTCTTTTTTTTCTTTTCCATCCGTTCCACAGACCCCCTTGCCTTCTTTTCATGTCGCTCGCCTGCAGCAGGCACTGCAGGACTCCTTATCTATGAAAAGTATAGCGGATCCCCCTCCGCCTGTGAACTGGAAATTTTCCAGAAAACCTGTCCGGAAAACAGATCAGGTAAAAATCGACCCCGGCTGAATAACAGTTTCATGTCAGTCAAATTTCTGATAGAATAGAGGGCATACAGCCGGACGCCGCACAAAACGGACCATGGCAGAACCGACGGGCCGGCAGACTTGAAGGAGGAATTTCTTTGGCCGATATCTATCTGATGAGGCACGGGCAGACACAGTTGAATGTAGAGCACAGATTTCAAGGCCGCGCGGACATCCCACTCAATGAGAAAGGACTGCGGCAGGCAGCGGAGGCCGGGCGCGCGCTGCGGGCAGCCGGAATCGTCCCGGACCGGATCTATACCAGTCCGCTCCGCCGGGCCATGCAGACTGCCGAAGCGGCATTCGGTCTGCCGGAAGAAAAGCTGATCAGGGACGACCGGCTGGCAGAGATCACATTCGGCTGGGTGGACGCCTGCCCGCGGGATCAGATTCCGGACGGCTTTGCCGACACCTTCTTCCACCATCCGGACACCTACATTCCGCCGGAAAACGGGGAAACCTATGAAGATGTGCTCGCCAGGGCCCGCTCGATTGTGAAAGACCTCCGGCGGGAGCAGAGTCCCGGGACCATCTTTGTGGTCTCCCACGCCGGCATCAGCCACGCGATTCTCAATATACTGACCCAGGCGCCGCTTCTGGAATTCTGGACCTACAAGATTGAAAACTGCGGCGTGCTGCGGCTGCACCTTGTGCCAACCGAACGGCGGAGAAAGAACCCGGGGCGGGAAGACGCAGGGCCGCAGGGAAGCGGCTATGACTGGTTTGAGGAGATCTTCCACGGCTTTGCCAAGAACAGTGCAGAAGAAAACAGGTGACAGGAACAATGAATATCCCCGTAAAGCAGCTTTCGTTGAATATCAAGCTCTGCCGCTATGTCCGCCATGAAGAAAAATGGCAGGAGAGCAAAAAGAAGCCGGACTACACCCTCTGGAACATCCACGAGGGCTCCCTGGAAATCCAGATCAATGGCAGGGAGCATACGGTGGGAGCCGGCGACGTGATCCTCTTCCACCCCGGCGATACCTACCGCGCCCGCTGCAAGGCGCCCCGCTGCCGGTTTCTGGTCACCTTCTTTACCATCGACACCGGCAATTACACGAATGTCCTGAAGGCATACAACACCGCCGGAATCTACCGCGGTGAGAAGATCGCCGCGCTCTCCAACCGGTTCTGCGAGACGTTCCTGGCCAATTATGACGTCCTGACTTTCTCCACCCTGAAGCTGTACGCCATGTTTCTGGATTTCTTTGACGGCTTCTCCGACTTTTTCGGAACGCAGATTCCGTTCCGGGAGGAAGTACGGGACCAGGCCAGTGAAAAGATGAAAAACCTTTTGAACTACCTTGAGGAGCACGTGGAAGACAACATCACGGTCCGGCAGATGGCGGATTACATGGACGTCAGCGAGAAGTATTTCATCAATTACTTCCGTCTGAACATCGGTACCAGCCCGAAGCAGTACCTGATCCGGCTGAAAATGAATGACGCGCTGAAACTCATCCAGAATTCGACCCTCTCACAGTCCGAGATTGCCGCCCGCCTGAATTTTTCGGACTCCTACGCCTTCTCCAAGGCGTTCAAGAAGTTCTACGGGGAGGCGCCCTCCGTCATGCGGAGACAGCTCCGGGAGGAGAAGATGGAGGATTCGGCAGAGGAATCATAAGGGTCTGACGCCGCAGGCGGTGCGAAGCACCCTTGACAGACAAATGGACAGGATGTTACGTTACGCCATTTTCTTCCCGGAAGTTCTTGGAGCAATGTTATCTGTCATCCGTTCCCAGATGAAGCACACCAGTTCTCTTGCTACCGCTGCTACCGCCACATTTTAGAATACGTATCAGAAGATCCAGACTTGCGCTTCAGCCAGTCGATAAACTGGAACACATTTTTGTAGTCAGGAGTACCCTGGATATTGGCGAAGCCCCTACCTTTCCCTTCATGCCTACAATTCCCATTCTGTAAAATTTCGAAAATCAACAATATTTGCAATATTTGCATTTGTACTGCAAGGTATTTTGTGTAATATTCATGCTACTTTCTCTACGCAATAGAATACTACTGTTATAATTCATATTTTTTTATAACTACTAGTTAAAACTATTGACAATGGTATATTCAGTATGTTATTAACCAATTAGGTTCAAATCCGTTTTCTATCAATTCTCTGAAACAAGGGGGTGGTTGCGATGGGTGATTCATGGGGCAAGTTGTCGCACTTTTCTATAAACATGGGGGAAATATCAACATTTTGAAGAGGTGATCCCTATGAACAATATTCTCATTCTCATTATGAGTATCCTGTACATGTTATTTGCCATAGGATATAATACTACCACCCCATCGACATCAAATACAACTTCTGATGAAGAAGTCGTAACACCGACAGGATATCCGACCGGAGAGCTACAGAAAGAATATGTTTTCTGGAATGGTAAATTATACACCTATGATGTTATCTATATCAAAAGTCTTCCGGAAGGAGCCAACGAAATCGGTGAAGTTGAAAAGATTGACAATGTAAATTATCCGGACGAAAACCTAGAAGCTGCGCATTTGCCTGTTGGCACTGCAGTATACGCAGATGATACTTATCTGTACGTTGCCATCGTTTCAGGCGGTTATGAGCGCTTTTCCGTTTGCAATGACGCAATTCCGCAAACTGATGAAACCGTAGCTCCAACAGGGTATCCTACCGGAGAATTGCAGAGCCAGTATGTATTCTGGAATGGAAAGTTGTACACAGCTTCGTATGACGCCGTCTTTACAAAAAGTCTGCCGGCCGATGCGTGTCAGGTCGGAAAGATTGCATCAATCGACAATGTGAACTATCCAGATGAGGATCTGGAAGCAGCACATACGGATGTAGGCGCTGTAGTGTATGTGGAAACCTCCGGGCAGTATCTGTTTGTCGATGCCGGTATCTGGGGTTACGAGCGCTTTTCCGTCTGTAATGATGCTAGCATAGCACATGAATCAGAAGCACCGTCTCCAGATTGATTCCACCAAATTTTTTAAGTGGCTGTTAGGTCCGGCTTGTTATGATTCTTATCAACTGAAACCCTGTTGTATTAGATTACTGTATATCAAACCAGAAGTGTACTTTCATGTTGTTAGTATCCTAGATCCGGTTATCCTCAGATTTTCGTGCTGGATTTGATCTTCTAGCACAAAAAAGCAAGAGGCCTGCTCCTTGACAGAGCAGGCCCTTTGTGTTTTGTTGTGAAATTTTCTGCGCTCAGGCGATTC
Source organism: uncultured Lachnospiraceae bacterium (assembly GCA_900315495.1). GTDB lineage: Bacteria > Bacillota > Clostridia > Lachnospirales > Lachnospiraceae > Anthropogastromicrobium. The sequence continues at coordinate 5,392 of OMZJ01000008.1, read as the reverse complement.
TCTTTCCGATCAGGCAGCCGATCCCGCACACAATCACCACAGGCAAAAGCATTGCCGTGACGCCGCATACCATCAGAAGCCCCAGCGCCGCGGGAATCATCAGGATCACCGCGATCACCGAAAGGATCCGGAACAGGCCCCATGCGAGCCCGAACAAAATTTTCAGAAACTGCCATCCAAGCCATACGGCAAGGATCATCAAACAAAGATCCAATATCATATTTTCCCCCTCCTGTCGTTCAATGACAGAATCATCCCTGGCAGATCAGGCGATGTGCGACAAAAACACTGCGAGAATGCCCGCCGGAATTCCAATCATCAGGACGAACACCGGTCCGCAGCATCCGCATCCCCTGCGGGGCGGAGGGCCCCACGGATCTCTCCGGTATCCCCAGCCTCTGCGCCATCCCCGGTCCGGCGGAGGCGGCGGGGGCGGCCCCCAGGGCCTTCGTCCGCCGCCGGGCGGCGGCCCGTACTCTCTTCTCATTCCGTACCTTTCTCTTTCACCGGCGGATGTCAGTCCGCCGAAGATTCGGTCTGCGGCTTGGCCTCCAGCTCCTCCGCATCGGCCCAGACCACCGTACCTTTTTCCGTGACCAGCCGGTAAAGCTTTGTTTTCCCGGACGGGACACGGTCAATCACTGCCCGGATAAAAACTTCCTGGCCTTCCCTGAAACCGTCCATTGTATTCTTCCTCCTCCTCTGCCGGTCAGCTGACTTTCTGCCCGTTCGCCTTCAGCCGGAATTTCATTCCGAAAATCTCGGATGCGCGGCGGCACATCAGCATCCGGTTCAGGAAAATCTCAAAATAGTCGAACATGCTGATAATGCTCTCATCGATCTGCAGGTTGAGTGTGATGCGCTTTGCCTCCGGATCAATGACCAGATTCGCGCCGGTCACCGCATAATTGACGCGGTCGTGAATATCAAAATGCGCCGGATCCTTGGTGCGCACGCGGCTGCGGCGCACATCAGTCTTGTCCGCCAGGATCAGCGCGGCCGAAACCGGGTCGTACGCGGTTCCCGTGGATTCGTCATGGTTGGCAATCGCCGAGATAATCGTGACCTGATCCTCCACGGAAAGCTCCGTCTCCGCCAGAATCCCCTTGGCCAGAAGCGCACCATATTCCGCGTGGTGCTCCCGGCTGATGGCATTTCCGATATCGTGCAGTACCCCTGCGATCCTTGCATTCTGCTGGGTTTCCTCGTCATAACCGAGTGTCTTTAATAGATTCACCGCCTGGCGGGATACAATCTCCGCATGGGCGATGGAGTGATCGGTAAATCCCAGATGCCCCAGGATTTCGTTACCCTTTTTATAATAAGCGCGGACGCGCCTGTCCTTTGCAATGTCTTCTGCCTTCATATGGATATCCTCTCTTCCATTTTCTGATTTTTTCGCGTGTACAAATGGATTATACACCACATCCGCAACGGATCGGGAGGATTGCAAAGATTTGTAGGAAATTCGAAAGAATTTGACTCGAATTTCACTCTTTTTGATCCGCGAAGTTCAGACGCATCTGATACCAGGTCACATTGCCGTGCACGGACGCCGAAAGCCCCTCTGACACGAATCCGAACCCGGCGTAGTAGGGAATCAGCTGCTCCTTGCAGGTGAGCACCAGGCCGCGCCGGCTCTCCTGCCGGGCCTGGCGGATGGCCTCCCGCAGGAGCCTTCCCGCATATCCCTTCCGGCGTTTGGCCGGAATCGTATTCACGCCGAAAATCATCTGCCAGCTTCCATCCGGATTGTGCAGATCCGCCTCCTCGTACATCCGGTCCGTGAGGTCCGGTTCCTCCGTGACCATGCCGTCCACAAAGGAGATGATCCGGTTTCCCTGCTGCAGGAGCCAGAAATGATCGCCGTAAGACTGCACCCGCGCCCGGATCTGCTCCTCTGTGGCAGCCTCCGCCGGTGGGAAGCACTGCCGTTCCACGGCCGTCAGCGCCGGTACATCCGCGATCACAGCATGCCGGATGAGAAGCTGCGAATCTCTTCCCTCTGCTGAAAACTGCCCTGTAACGTTTCTCTCGGTCTCTGTCATTTCAATTCGAATTTCGCCTTCGGCACCTTGCAGACCGGGCAGCGGAAGGAGTCCGGGATGTCCTCCCATCTGGTCCCCGCCGGAATGCCTGCCTCCGGATACCCGACCGCCTCATCATACGTCCATCCGCAGACCGGACATACCGCCTTGCGCGGCGCCGACGCCGCTGTCTCCGCGGGCTGCGCCTTTTCCGCCGCTGCCGTACGGGATGCCGAATCTGCTGAACCTGCACCGGTCTCTGGCTTTGCTACCCCGGCCCCGTTCGTTTTTTCGGTTTTCGCGTCTGCGCCGTCCGCAGCGGATTTTTCACCGGCCGGACTGTTTTCTCCGAGAAGTTCCTGTACAAACGACGGAATCTTTGCGAAATCCTCCTCGTCCGGGTTCCACAGAGAAGCCACACTCTGCCCGATCACGGTGAACCCGGCTTTCTTCAGGTCTTCCTGAATGATCTTCACGGCACCGCCGCCCCATCCGTAGCAGCCGAACGCGCCGCCTCTCTTGCCGCGGAACTGCAACGTCCGCAGCATCGACAGCCAGCCCGCCACAGATGTCAGCACGTCATTGACACAGGTCGGGGATCCCACGGCGATGGCCTTCGAGCGGAACACCTCGGTCATGACATCATTCTTGTCCTCGTGGGACAGGTTCATCACCTTCACCCTGGTATCCGGGCTCTGGGCATGTACCTCATCCGCGATCGCGTAAGCCAGCTTTTCCGTCCCCTTCCACATCGTATCGTAGACAACAGTCACCTGGTTTTCCTGATAGTTGTCCGCCCACTCCGCGTACTTCGTGACGATCTGGAGCGGATCATCCCGCCAGATCACGCCGTGGGACGGGGCAATCATGTCGATCGGCAGGTTCATCGCCAGGATCTCGTCGATCTTCGGTCTCACGAACCGCGCAAACGGGTGCAGGATGTTTACAAAATACTTCATGGCCTCCCGGTACAGCAGTTCCTGATCCGCCTTGTCATTGAAGAACTCCGCGCAGGCATAGTGCTGGCCGAACGCATCCATCGAGAAGAGGATGTTGTCCCCGGTCAGATACGTCGCCATGGAATCCGGCCAGTGCAGCATCCGCATCTCGATGAAGATCAGTTTCTTGCCGTTGCCGATGTCCAGGGTATCCCCCGTTTTGACCGGATGGAAGTTCCATCCCTGCTTTCCGTACTGCCCCTCCAGACTCTTCACCGCATTGGCCGTGCAGTAGATCGGCGTGCCGGGGATCTCCTTCATCAGCACGGGCAGCGCACCGGAATGGTCCTGCTCGCCGTGGTTCATGACAATACAGTCAATGCGCTTCAAATCAATCTCTGCCTTCAGGCTGTTCAGCCAGTCTTCCGTATGGGGCAGCCAGACGGTATCGACCAGAACCGTCTTTTCCTCCTCAATCAGATAGGCATTCTGGCTGGAGCCATGATCCACGGAGAATTCATCCCCATGAAATTTTTTCAGATCCCAGTCCAGATATCCGACCCAGCTGACGTTTGATTTTACGTGCTTTCTCATGTTTTTTCTCCTTCCGGCCTGCAAACCCGCCGTTCCATGTTGGAAGCTTTCTAATCAATCGCGATCGCGGTACGCCGCAGGCTGCGGCCTCTGTGATCGCCTCTTTTTGCCTGTTAAATTTTTAACCAATCCATATGCTATTATAACGGATTTTTCTCATCTGGCAAGCGCAAGCAGGCATCCCGGCCGGACCTCACCGGCTGCGGTGCCGGTTTGCATCCGATCGGCTGCCGACAGAGTATTCCGGCGTTTCGCGGTTCACCTGCGCGGCTCCCCTCTTCTCCCGGCGATCCGCGGCAGGTTCCAGCGGTAGCGGTTTGCCAGCCAGCGGATGCAGAGCACCGCGGCAAATCCGGCGACCATAGCGAAACCATGCGGCGCGCCGCTGCGGTACAGGATGCCTGTCAGAAGCCCGCCCGCGATGGTCGCCACCGCGTAGACATGCCGGACAAAGATGGCAGGCGTCTCCCCCGCCAGAAGGTCGCGCAGGACACCGCCGCCCACACCGGTCAGAACGCCGAGGATGGTGATCAGGAACAGTCCGCCGCCGGCGTGGATGCCGATCATCACGCCGTCCACGGTAAAGGCACCCAGCCCCAGCGTATCCATCCAGAACAGGAGCCTTTCGGAGACCTGTGCGATATTCTTCGGCAGCGGCAGATCCTTCCGGCGCTTCTGCCTTCCGTATTGGACCAGAAATACTACATTGGCGGTTGCCATGGAGATCAGCGCGTAAAAGGGATCCCGGAACGCCTTAGGCGGAAAATCGCCGATCACGATGTCCCGCATCATCCCGCCGCCGGTTGCGGTGACCACAGCCAGAATGTTGACGCCGAAGATATCCATGCGGTGCCGAACTGCCGTGATTGTCCCGGAAAACGCGAAGGCAATTGTGCCGAGAAAGTCAAAGATCATCAGCCAGGTCAACGCTTGTCCTCCGTGGTGAGCACAGAAAAAAGTTCATCCATCGTATCCGCTGCGCAGACCGCACCGGCCGAGAGCATCTGTTCCCGGTTTCCGTATCCCCAGGAGACGCCGATGCAGGGGATTCCGGCCGCTGCAGCGCCTTCGACGTCGAAGATGGTATCCCCGACCAGCACCGGAGACTTCGCATGGATTTCTTGAAGCATGACGTTGATCACATCCACCTTTGTGACGCGGGAACCGTCCGGTGTGGAACCGGTGACCCCGTCGAAATATTTCATCAGGTCAAAACGATTCAGCACCACATGTGCCATGTCTTCCACTTTGGAGGTTGCCACATACAGCTTTTTCCCCCGCTGCCTCAGCCGCGCCAGCAGATCTCCGATTCCGGGGTAAGGTGTATTTTCCAGAACGCCCTTCGGCGTATAGTATTCCCGAAAATCACGGATCGCCTCCGGAATCCGGTTTTCCGGGATTCCGAATTTCCGGAAAGTCATCTCGAGCGGCGGCCCGACAAACACGCGGAGCGCCTGTCTGTCCGGCACTGCCATGCCGAATTTGCGAAACGTATACTCCGCCGCGTTGAGAATCCCCGGGCCCGAATCCGTCAGGGTTCCGTCCAGGTCAAACAATATCGCATCATAGCTCATAAAAGCTCCTCATCCGATCTGCCGGTTAAAATACACTCTGTGCCCAGGCAGACTTGTCTGAGCATACCACAAACCACAGGTTCCGAAAAGGCGCTCTCCGGATTTTGTTCCGCAATTCCCGTCATATGGAAAAAGCCGCGGCAGAGCCGCGGCTTCCACAACTTCCCTCAGATTTCCCGCAGGGCAGGTCCTGCGGGTTCCGGACAGGTGATGACATTTCAGATCGCAAAGAATTGCCCCTCTGCGTCTGCTCCGGTCA